>NZ_LIQX01000129.1 GCF_001418475.1 Streptomyces ossamyceticus
CGGCCGAACTCGCCGGGCGCGAGGTGTGGATCACCAGCGCCCTGCACGGCATCCGGGCGGTCATCGACTGGGGGCCCGGGTTCCCCGCGCCCCCGGCACCGACCCGTGTCGACGAGTGGCGCGCCCACCTGACGGACTGCCTCGCACCCCTGCCCCGCCACTGACCACCCGCCACAGGCCGTCGGGCTCCCCGGCCCGCACGTCCCCGCAACTCCCTCACCCAAGGAGAGGTCGCACATGAAACTCCGTTCCCTGCAACGACACCTGGCCTCTGTCCGGCGCATGCACCTCGGCCCGTCGCAGCGCGGTCTGCGGGCCCGGCTGGAACTGGTGGCCGAGAAGTCCCTGGGGGTCGGCACCTTCCTCTGGCACACGCTCGACCGCGCGGAGGACCTGGACGCGCCGCTGCTGCACCATCTGCCGCGCGGCGGAGGCGAGAAGGACGTCCGCGTCTTCACCCTGGGGGACCTGCGGGACGCGACCGAGCGCTACGCCCGCTGGTACCACGCGGCGGGTGTGGTGCGCGGCGACCGGGTCGGCATCCAGTCCGAGGACGGCATCGCCAACTTCGTCCACTTCCTGGCCGTGAACAGCCTCGGCGCCATCCCCGCCCCGGTGAACCCGAACATGGCGCCCGACACCGCCGCACGCTACCTGGCCCGTCTGGAGCCGCGTGTCGTCGTCGCCGACTCCGGTCGGCTCACCGCACTCCTGGAGGCCGCGGAATCACCGGGGGCCCTCGGTCTCACCGTCACACAGGAGGAGATCGACGCGGCGGGGCCCGCGGGCCCGCTGCCCACCGGTTACCCGTACCGGCACGGCGACCGGGACCCGGTGCTCATCGCCCACTCCTCCGGTACGACCGGCATGCCGAAGGCGCCGGTCCTCGGCCACCGCCAGTTCTTCACCGGCAAGCGTCCCCGCATCCTCACCATGCCGTCCGGTCCTCAGGACAAGAACCTGCTGACTTTCCCCCCGTCGCACGGATCCGGCCTCAGCTACATGATGATGGCCACCCTCACCGGCGTACCCACCCTGGTCATGGAGGAGCAGCGCGGACCAGCCGTCGCCGAGGCCATGCGCTGGTGGAAGCCGACCGTGGTCATCGGATTCCCCATCACCTTCGGCGAGTTGGCGACCCTGGGGCTGGAGCCGTCGGCGGCCGCTCATGTGACGACCTGGCTGGCCACGGCCGACGCCTCGCACGAGGCGCACATCCGCGAGCTGGTCCGCCTCGGCCGGCACCGCGAGGGCGGCAAGTGGCGGCAGGGCTCGCGGTACATCGACGGGCTCGCCTCGACGGAGGTCGGCATGGCCGTCTTCCAGAACATCCACGGCCCGGACACCGAGGCCTATCAGCGCTGCGTCGGCTACCCCGAGCCGGTCGTGGAGGAGGCGACCGTCTTCGACGAGCACGGAAAGCGGCTCGGCCCGCACGAGATCGGCTACATCGGGGTCAAGTCACCGACCGAGACACTGGGTTACTGGGCCGACGCCGACCTGACCCACCGCTCCAAGAACGACGGCTTCTGGCTCACCGGAGACATCGGCTACTACGACGAGAAGGGCCGCTTCTACCAGTACGACCGTGCCACCGACGTCATCCAGACTCTCAACGGGCCCGTCCACAGCCTGCCGACCGAGGAGATCGTCCTCAAGTCGTGCCGCCGGGCGGTGGACTGCACGGTGGTCGGCGCGGTCAGCCCGGCCGACCCCGAACTGTTCGAACCGATCGGCGTGATCCGGATGCAGGAGAACTGCGACGACACCGCGGAACACCTGCTGTCGCAGATCAACGCGGCACTGCGCAAGGCCGGCATGCACCAGCTGTCCGCGCTCGTCGTCTGCAAGGGCGAGAACGACATCCCGCTCGGTGTCACCGGAAAGGTCCTCAAGCGCGAGGTCCGCAGCGCCTACGCCAAGATCCTTGTCGCCGACGACGATCTGCGCCTCGACGTGGCCCGTGTCCGCTCCGTACGCGGCGAGTTGGGCCAGCTGCCGCCCGCCGGTACGACGGCTGGTGGAAAGCGCGGCGCGGCCGCCTGACCTCTCTTCCCCGGGCGGGGCCACGGCGTCTCCGTAGGAGCTGCCTCCGTAGGAGCTGCCGCCGTACGACTCCCCGGTGGCCCCGCCCGCGTCCGCACCACGCAACCAGAAGGGAAACCGGTCAGTGATCAGCGTCGCGCCCGGCACCGTGGCCGTCTACGCGGACCTCGCCTGTCCGTGGGCCCATGTGGCGGTCCACCGGCTGTGGCGGACCCGCGCCGAACTCGGCCTCACCGACGTGGTGCGGTTCGACCACCGCGCCGTTCTGCTGGAGATCATCAACCGAGGCACGCTGCCCAAGCCCGTCATCGACGCCGAGGTCCCGGTCACCGCGAAGATGGAACCCGACGCGGGATGGCGCTCCTGGGACGAGCCGGACTGGCGCTGGCCCGTCAGTCGCCTGCTCGCCGCCGAGGCGGTGCAGGCGGCCAAGGCGCAGGGCCTGGCGGCGAGCGAGGCCCTCGACCGGGCCCTGCGCCGCGCCTTCTTCGCCGACAACGCGTGCATCACGATGCGCCATGTGATCCTCGCGGCCGCCGAGTCCAGTGCCGAGGTCGACGCGGCGGCCCTGCGCGAGGCCCTCGACGACGGACGTGCCCGGGCCGCGGTCCTCGCCCACGTCGACGACTTCACCTCCGGCCAGGTGGTCGCCAGCCCCCACCTGTTCACCGCGGACGGCGGCGCCTGGGCGAACCCCGGTGTCGACTTCCACTGGGCCGGACGCCCCGGCGTCAGTCCCGTCGTCCTCGACGAGGACGACCCCACGGTGTACCGCCGGATCCTGACCCGCGCGGCTCAGCAGCCCCGCCCCTGACCCGCCCAGGCCTGAAGGACACGCATGAGTTCCACGCTGGAGCCGACCACCACGACCGGGTCCGCCCACGACGCGGGGCGCGGGCGACGGATCGCGCACTGGGACCCGGAGGACGAGGAGTTCTGGCGAAACGGCGGAAAGCGCGTCGCCACCAGGAACCTGGTGTTCTCCGTCCTCGCCGAGCACATCGGATTCTGCGTCTGGAGCCTGTGGTCGGTGATGGTCCTGTTCATGGGACCGGAATACGGGCTGTCCGCCGCGGACAAGTTCCTGCTGGTCTCCGTACCGACCCTGACCGGCGCCGCGCTGCGCGTCCCCTACAGCCTCGCGGTCAGCTGGTTCGGCGGACGGAACTGGACCGTCATCAGCGCGCTTCTGCTGCTGATCCCCACCGCCCTCGCGGCCCTGGTCATGCGCCCGGGGACGTCACTGGGCACCTTCGTCCTCGTCGCCGCCGTGGCGGGGGTCGGCGGTGGGAACTTCGCCTCGTCGATGACCAACATCAACGCGTTCTTCCCGCAGCGCCACAAGGGATGGGCGCTGGGTGTGAACGCGGGCGGCGGGAACGTCGGTGTCGCCGTCATGCAGGTGCTGGGTCTGGCCGTGCTGGGCACGGCCGGCGCGAGCCGCCCCGGGCTGATGCTGTGGGTGCTGTGCGCGGCGATCGTCGTCGCCGCGGTCTGCGCCGCCCTGTTCATGGACAACCTGCCCGGCACCCGCAATGACACCGACGCTCTGCGGGCGGCTGTCAAGGACGTCCACTGCTGGCTGCTCTGCCTCCTCTACCTGGGTACGTTCGGCTCGTTCATCGGCTACGGCTTCGCCTTCGGGCTGGTCCTCCAGCACCAGTTCGGGCGCACGCCCCTGCAGGCGGCGGGGCTGACGTTCCTCGGGCCCCTCCTCGGGTCACTGACCCGGCCGGTGGGCGGGTGGCTGGCCGACCGGTTCGGTGGCGCGCGGGTCACCTGCGCGGTCTTCGCCTCGCTGACCATCGCCACGGCGGTCGCCGTCTGGGCGTCCCACGTGCGTTCGCTGTCGCTCTTCACGGCCGCGTTCATCGCCCTGCTCGGACTGGCCGGCGCGGGCAACGGATCGACGTACAAGCTGATCCCGGTGGTCTTCCGGGACCGGGCCGCCCGAGGACCGGGTGGCGGGGACGCCGACCCGGACCCCGTGCGGGCGCGACGGCTCGTGGGAGCGGTGATCGGAGTCACCGGAGCCGCCGGCGCGCTCGGCGGGGTCGGTATCAACCTCGCCTTCCGCTTCTCCTTCGCCGAGTGGGCGAGCGGAGTGCCCGCCTTCATCGGGTTCCTGCTCTTCTATGTGGTCTGCCTCGCCGTCACCCAGGCCGTCTACGTGCGCGGCGGCCCCCTGGCGGCCCATGAGTGAGTCCCAGCCAACACCCGGACGGCCCGTGAGCGACGGCCCGGACCGGGCACCCCGGCGGCACGTGAGCGACGACCGCCGACTCCACGTCGTGCGATGCAAGGAGAAACCATGACCCTGCTCATCGATCCGGTGCTCGATCTCCCCACCGGACGGGTCCCCGACCCGGAGGAGTTCATCGCCGCCGCCATGCGCTGGCACTTCAGCCCGGAGACGGGGTCGCCGTACTGGCTCGAAAGGGCCAGAACCCTGGACTTCGACCCCCGACGGGACGTCCGCACCTTCGCCGATCTCCGGCTCTTCCCGAACGTGGTCAACGAGTTGCGGAACGTCCCGGTCCGGGATCTCGTTCCGCGCGGCTACGGCACATCCCCCCACATCGTCGGCGTGTACGAGAGCGGCGGCACGACCGGTGCCCCCAAGCGGGTGCCCCTGCTGGCCGATTGGGCGGACCGCTTCGTGAGCTGGTGCGCCGGCTACATGGACGAGCGCGGTCATCCGCGCGGCGCCCACTGGCTGGCCGTGATCCCCACCGGGCCGCACATCTGGGGCGAGATGGTCGCCCGGCAGGCCCGGCACCGGGGAGGCTTCGTCTCCTACGTCGACCTGGACCCCCGCTGGGTGAAGAAGTGCCTGGCCGAGGGCCGGACCGAGGAGGCCGAGCGCTACGCCGCCCATGTGATCGCACAGGCGGAGTTCGTCCTGGACGACCAGGACATCGGCGTCCTCGTGACCACACCGCCGCTGCTGGAGCGGCTCGCCCGCAGCGAACGGCTGGTCGAGCTGGTCAACGACAAGGTGCGGGCCATCATCTGGGGCGGCGCCCACATGGACCCCGACACCCGGGACCTGCTGCGCACGGAGGTCTTCCCCGGTGTGCAGCTGTTCGGCCAGTACGGCAGCACCATGATCCTCGGCGGGATGGTCGAGCGGGAGGGCATCGACGACGCATGCGTCTTCGACCCGTTCACTCCCTACGTCACCTTCTCCGTGATCGACCCCGAGTCGGGCAAGGAGGTCGCCCACGGCGAGCGCGGCCAGGTCGTCATGAACTTCGTCAGCAAGAGCGGTCTGCTGCCCAACAACCTCGAACGGGACCTCGCCACGAGGATCGCCCCGCTGCCCGGCCAGATCGGTGACTCCGTGGCCGATGTCAGCCCGGTTCCCTCCTTCGACAACGAGGCCGTCATCGAGGGGGTGTACTGATGGAGGCCGGCCATGGCGGGCCGATCCCGCTCGACGCCCTCGGGCCGCGCGGCCCCCACCGGACCCGCAACCGCCAGACCGTACCGGACGTCACCGGCAGGCCGGTGACCGAACTCAGCCTGGTCCCCCGGCTGTTCGTGCAGCGCAGCCTGGCCGCCCTGCGCAAGGCGCCACCGCTGGACGCGGACGAGCTGTCGGCCGTTCTGGCCCGGGCGGGGGAGGCGTTCGCCACCGGCACGGTCGGCGGTGTGCCCGCGGACGCGTACCGGCATCGGGTGAGCCGGGTCACGGGCCTGCCGGTGTCCGTGGTGCACAAGGCGACCGAGCACATCGCGCACTGTGCCCGCGAGGTGTTCCACACGGTGGAGTGTGCCCGCCCCCGCGGCACCGTCAGCCACTGGCAGGACCCGCTGACCCGGCGCGGCACCGGCATCTGGACCCGGCGCGGCGACGTCTTCGCCGTGCACGCGGCGGGCAACCACCCCGGGGTGCACGCGCTCTGGCTGGAGGCCCTGGCCCTGGGATACCGGACGGCCGTACGGCCCTCCAGTCGTGAACCCTTCACCCCGCAGCGGCTGGTGACGGCGCTGCGGGAGTCCGGCATCGGCGACGACCGGCTGGTGCTGCTGCCCACCGACCACACGGTGGCCGACGACATCATCAGCGGCGCGGACCTCTCGCTCGTCTACGGCGGCGACCCGGTCGTGACCAAGTACCGCTCCGACCCGACGGTGCTCACCCAGGGCCCCGGACGGTCCAAGATCCTGCTCTGCGCCGGGGAGGACCCGGCCGCGGCGCTCGAGACCATCGTGGCCTCGGTGAGCGAGGAAGCCGGGACCGCGTGCGTCAACACCACCGCCGTCCTCGTGGACGGCGACCCGGCGCCGGTGGCCGAGGCCCTGGCCGAACGCCTCGCCGCCCTGCCGAGCCTGCCGCCGGAGGACGACAAGGCCGTCCTTCCGGTCCACCCCGTCGCCGGGGCGCGGGCCCTGGAGAAGCACCTGCTGGAGCACACCGGCGGTGGCACGGTACGGCTCGGTGGCGACGGGATCGTCGAGGAACTCGGGGACGGCAGTGCCGTACTGCGGCCCGCGGTGATCCAACTGGACCGGGCCGACGCCCCGCAGGCCGGCATGGAACTCCCGTTTCCCTGCGTGTGGGTGGCGCCGTGGGCACCCGCCGACGGCATCGCCCCGCTGACGAACACGCTCGTCCTGACGGTGTTCGGCGGCGACGAGGCCCTGATCGAGCGGCTGATCGCCGAACCGAGCATCAGGAACATCCACCTCGGCGACCGCCCGACGCACTGGATGGCACCCGGCGTTCCCCACGACGGCCATCTCGCCGAGTTCCTCATGCGCAGCAAAGGCATCGTCAGATCGGCGACAGCCGGACCGTGGAGGGAAGGGTGAGGCAAGAGTGACCCGCCTGCTGCATATCGCCGCCTCCCCCAAAGGCGCGGATTCAGAGTCCCGGGCGATCGCGGAGACGTTCGTCGAGGCGTATCTCGACGCCCACGAGGACGGGACCGCCGACACGTTCGACCTGTGGAAGGAGCCGTTGCCCGCCTTCGACGCGGCCGCCGTCGCGGCGCAGAAGGCGGTCCTCGCCGGGAGGCCGCTGGAGGGCGCCGCGCACACGGCGTGGCAGGCGGTGCGCCGCACCTTCGAGCGGTTCGACAGCTACGACAGGTATGTGTTCAGCGTGCCGATGTGGAATTCCGGAATTCCCTACGTCCTGAAACACTTCATCGACGTGGTCAGCCAGTCGGGGATGCTTTTCCGACTCGACCGGACATCGGGTTACACCGGGCTGCTGCAGGGAAAGAAGGCAGTGGCGATCTACACGAGCGGCGTCTATGCGCCAGGAATGCCCGAGGGCTTCGGCTCCGACCTCCAGTCGACGACCTTCAACGACTGGCTGCGCTGGGCAGGCATCACCGAGATCGACGACATTTCCGTCAGGGCACTGCGGTTCGCCGCGGACCCGGATACCTTGCGCCGCGAGGCACACGCCCGGGCGCGGGAACTCGGCAAGACGTTCTGATCCGTCGGGAGAGAACATTCCCCCGTCCCGGTAAATCGGCTCTCTTCAGCGCCGAAGTCATCCTCGAATTGGCTCTGTTCCCCGCCGAACGACATGAATTACCGTGACCGGAACGACCTCTTTTTTCCATGAAGAACCTTCGCTGTGGCGGCCGCCGGGACAACCGTGCGCCGCGCACCGAAGTGTTTCGCCCCCATTCGGTGGAGGAATAGCCGCATGTTACTTTCCCCCTCGCTCCGGCGAGCTCGCGCGGTCGACGACCCGGCCTGGCACCCGGCCTCCTGGCGTGGACGGCCGGTGCAGCAGCAGCCGCCGTGGCCGGACCCCGACGAGGCGGCGGCGGTCTCCGACCGCCTGGCCGTCATGTCGGCCCTGACCACCCCGCACGACATACGCAACGTACTCGCGGCCATGGTCCGGGTACAGGCCGGTGAGGCGTTCCTGCTGCAGGGCGGGGACTGCGCGGAGCCCTTCGGGCCGGAGGCCGTCGCGGGGGTCAGGGCCAAGCACCGGGCGCTGGGCGGCCTCGCCGAGCGCGTCAGCAACCGTCTGGACCTGCCGGTGGTCACCGTCGGCCGGGTCGCCGGACAGTTCGCCAAGCCGCGGTCCCGGCCCGTGGAGACGGTGGACGGTCAGGAGCTGCCGGCGTTCCGGGGACTGATGGTCAACGCCCCCGGTCCGAACACGTCCGACCGTACGCCGGACCCGCACCGCATGCTGTGCGGCTACTACACGGCGAAGGCGGTGCTGCACGAACTCGCCTCCCTGGCCCACTCCACCGCTCAGACCCTCGGCCCCCAGGTGTGGGACGCGCGGACGGCACGCGAGTTGCCGCACGTTCCGGGCCGGGCGTACGAGCACGACGGCTCCCTGCGTTCGATCGTTCCGGGCTACGGGCAGACCCGCTGGTCCGAGGGGCCGGGTTGGCGGCACACCGGGCTGTGGACCAGTCACGAGGCGCTGCTCCTGGACTACGAGGAACCCCTGACCCGGCGGGACCCCCTCACCGGAGAATGGTTTCTTCTCTCCACGCACCTGCCGTGGATCGGGGACCGGACACGCCAGGTGGACGGCGCCCACGTGGCGTTCCTCGCGGGCATCTCCAACCCGGTCGCCTGCAAGATCGGCCCGGCCGCCGAACCCGACGACATCGTCCGGCTCTGCGAGCGACTCGACCCCTTCCGCAGGCCCGGCCGGCTCACCCTGGTCTGCCGCATGGGCGCGAGCCAGGTCCGCGAACGCCTGCCCGCGCTGGTCTCCGCCGTACGCCGTGCCGGGCACCCCGTGATCTGGGTGTGCGACCCGATGCACGGCAACACGACCACCACTGCCGGCGGCCTCAAGACCCGCCACCTCAAGACCATGGTCGACGAGGTCACCGGCTTCTTCGAGGTGCTGCGCGGGCTGGGGGAGTGGCCCGGGGGCGTCCATCTCGAGATGGCGGGTGGCGACGTGACCGAGTGCCTCGACGGCTCCCGCCTGACCGACGAGGCCCACCTCACCGAGGCCTATCACACCCTGTGCGACCCCCGGCTCAACGACGAACAGGCACTGACGCTGGCCGACATGGTCGCCAAGCTGGCCGGCTGAGGCCGCCGGGGCGCGTCTGCCTCACCACGCGGCCGTTCACCGCCTCGCCGCACAGGTCGTTCACCGGCCTCGCCATACGGCCGTTCACCGCCTCACCACGCGGCCCTTCACCGCCGCGCACCTCCCTTTCCGGGCCCGCCGGGTCCTTCCGCGCCGCTTCCCCGAGGAGAGCGACGATGCGAACCCTGCTCATCGACAACTATGACTCCTACACCTACAACCTCTTCCAGCTCATCGCGCAGGTCAACGGCACCGAACCCGTCGTCCTCGCCAACGACGCCCCCGACTGCGACGGCATCGACCTCGCCGACTTCGACAACGTGGTGATCTCCCCGGGCCCGGGCAACCCGACGCGCGCCAAGGACTTCGGCGTCTGTGAACGGATCATCGCCTCGGCACCACTGCCCGTCCTGGGCGTGTGCCTGGGCCACCAGGGCATCGGCGCGGGCGAGGGCGCGGAGGTCGTCCGGGCCCCGGAGGCCCGGCACGGCCACCTGACCGCCGTACGACACGACGGAGAGGGCCTCTTCAAGGGCATCCCTCAAGGCTTCACCGCCGTCCGCTACCACTCGCTGTGCCTGCGCGAGCCGCTGCCGCCCGCGCTGGCGGCCGTCGCGTGGGCGGAGGACGGAGTGCTGATGGGCATCCGCCACCGTGAACGTCCCGTGTGGGGCGTGCAGTTCCATCCCGAGTCGGTCGCGACGGAGTTCGGGCACGAACTGCTGGCCAACTTCCGGGACCTCACGGAGCAGTTCCACACAGCTGACCGTCGCTCACCGGCCCGCACCCCGGCCGTGCGCCTCCCACAGCCCACCGCCCCGCACCCCGCACCGTCCACGGCACCCGGCCCCACGCTCACGCAGTCCTCGACGTCCGCCGAAGCCCGTCCCTCGACGCCACAGGCCGGCGAACGAAGCCGGCACAGCGGGCTGCCTGCCCAGAGCGGGCAACTGCACGCCCCACGGCGCTCCTACCGGCTGCGCACACGGATCATCGACTCCGCGGTGAACACCGAGGCCGCCTTCCACCGGCTGTTCGCCTCCTCCTCGCACGCCTTCTGGCTCGACAGCTCCCTGGTCGACCCCCGGCTGTCCCGCTTCTCCTTCCTCGGGGACGCCTCGGGGCCCCTGTCCGAGGTCGTCCGCTACCGCGTCGGCGAGGGCACGGTCGACGTGACCGAGGCCGGGCGCCGGCCACGGAGGATCGACGGCGACGTCTTCGACCACCTGCAGTCCGTGCTGCACAGCCGCCGGGTCGACGATCCAGGGCTGCCCCTCGACTTCACCTGCGGCTACGTCGGGTACTTCGGCTACGAACTGAAGGCCGACTGCGGCTCCACCGCCAAACACACCGCGCCGACCCCCGACGCGTACTGGATCTTCGCCGACCGGATGATCGCGGTCGACCACCAGCAGGGCGTCACCTACCTGCTCTGCCTCACCGACGGCGCCCTGCGCTCCGACATGGAGGCGACCCGCTGGTTGGAGCAGACCGCGGCGACACTCGCCGCGCTGCCCCGGCCCCGGCCGTCACTCGTTCCCGAACGCGTCACCGTGGACGCCGCACGACTGGAACCGGCGCTGGTCCGCGACCGGGAGCGATACCTCGCCGACATCGAGGAGTGCAAGCGGCAACTGCTCGCCGGGGAGAGTTACGAGATCTGCCTGACCAACGCCGTCCACCTGCCCCGCCCCGCCGACGGGCTGCGCTTCTACCAGGCGATGCGCCGCTACAACCCGGCCCCCTACTCGGCGTACCTGCGCCTGGGTGAGGTCGAGATCGCCTCGTCCTCACCGGAGCGCTTCCTGAGGGTGACCCGCGACGGCACGGTCGAGAGCAAGCCGATCAAGGGGACCGCACCGCGCGGCGCCACCGAGGAGGAGGACGCCCGCCTGCGCCGGGAACTCACGACCAGCGCCAAGACCCGGGCCGAGAACCTCATGATCGTGGACCTGCTGCGCAACGACCTCGGCCGAGTCTGCGAGGTCGGCAGCGTCACGGTGCCCCGGCTGATGAAGACGGAGACCTACGCCACCGTGCACCAGCTCGTGTCCACGGTCCGTGGCAGACTGCGCGCCGACGTGGACGCCATCGACTGCGTCCGGGCCTGTTTCCCCGGCGGATCCATGACCGGCGCACCGAAGCTCCGGACGCTGGACATCATCGACGCGCTCGAGACCCAGGCCCGCGGCGTGTACTCCGGCACCATCGGCTTCCTCGCCTGCAACGGCACCGCGGACCTCAACATCGTGATCCGCACCGCCGTCATGACGGGCGACCAGCTGCACGTGGGCGCGGGGGGCGCCATCGTCCTCGACTCGGACGCCGTCGAGGAGTACGACGAGATGCTGCTCAAGGCGACGGCACCGCTCCGCGCCCTGCTGGCGGGCGCCCTGGACGCGGACACCGCGGCACCCCGCGGCACGCAGCAGGCCAGGGCGGCCGGAACAGCCGCGCTGGACGACCGATGACCGAGCCGACGGGCACCCCGACGCACTGCCCCTACTGCTCGCTCCAGTGCGGGATGGTCCTGCGACCCACCGACGACCGCACGGACCACGCGGGACCTCTCGCACCCGCAACACCCACCACGCCGGCCACTCCGCTCTCCGTCGAGGAGTGGCCCGGCTTCCCCGTCAACCGGGGCGCGCTCTGCGGAAAGGGCCGCAGCGCCGCCGACCTGCTGAACCCGGCCGTACGCCTCACCACTCCACTGGTCCGCGACCGGCCCGGCGCGCCCCTGCGCCCCGCGACCTGGAACGAGGCGTTGGACCGGGTCGCGGCGGGGGTCCGCCGGATCCGTGACGGGCACGGCGCCGCAGCCGTCGGCGTGTTCGGCGGCGGCGGGCTGACCAACGAGAAGGCGTACCTGCTGGGCAAGTTCGCCAGGGTCGCCCTGAGAACACCGTCGATCGACTACAACGGCCGGTTCTGCATGTCCTCGGCCGCCACCGCCTCGAACCGGGCCTTCGGCCTGGACCGGGGACTGCCGTTCCCGCTGGCCGACATCGCCGCGACGGACTGCGTGCTGCTCGTCGGCAGCAACCTCGCGGACACCATGCCGCCCGCCCTGCGATACCTGACCGAGCTGACCGGGCGCGGCGGCCGGCTGATCGTGGTGGACCCACGCCGCACCCGCACGGCGGCGCAGGCCCACCTGCACCTCCAGCCCCTGCCCGGAAGCGACCTGGCCCTGGCGCTCGGCATGCTGCACATCGCCATCGAGGGGGGCCTGGTGGACACGGAGTTCGTGGCACGGCGCACGACCGGCTTCGAGGCCGTGCGCACGATCGCCATGGACCACTGGCCGACCCGCGTGGAACGGCTGACCGGTGTACCGGTGCACCAACTCCGCCAAGCGGTACAGACGTTGGCCGCCGCACCCGCCGCCATGGTGCTGACCGCGCGGGGCAGCGAACAGCACAGCAAGGGCACCGACACCGTGCACGGCTGGATCAACCTGTGCCTGGCCCTGGGCAAGGCCGGCCGCCCCCGCAGCGGCTACGGGTGCCTGACCGGCCAGGGCAACGGCCAGGGAGGCCGCGAACACGGCCAGAAGGCCGACCAGTTGCCCGGCTACCGGAGCCTGACCGACCCCGCGGCGCGCGAGCACGTGGCGCACGTGTGGGGGATCGATCCGGCCGACCTGCCGGGCCCGGGCCGCTCGGCGTACGAACTGCTCGACAGCGCCGGAACGCCCGGCGGCGTACGGGCGTTGCTGGTCTTCGGCTCCAACCCGGTCGTGTCCGCGCCCCGGGCCGCCCATGTCGAGGAGCGGCTGCGGGCGCTGGACCTGCTGGTCGTGAGCGACGTCGTGCTGTCGGAGACGGCCGCGCTCGCCGACGTCGTCCTGCCGTCGGCCCAGTGGGCGGAGGAGACGGGCACGCTGACCAACCTGGAGGGCAGGGTGGTGCTGCGCCGCAGGGCCGTCGACCCGCCGCCCCAGGTGCGCACCGATCTGCAGATCCTCTCCGCGCTGGCCGACCGGCTGGGCGTCCACCACGGGTTCCCCGCCGAACCCCGAGCCGTCTTCGAGGAGTTGCGGCGCGCCTCCGCCGGCGGCCCGGCCGACTACTCGGGTATCAGCTACGAGCGGATCACCGGCGAGGAGGGAGTGTTCTGGCCGTGCCCCGGCGAGGAGCACCCGGGTACGCCCCGGCTCTTCCTGGACTCCTTCGCGACCCCGGACGGCCGCGCCCGCATGGTGGCCGTGGACTACCGTCCGGTCGCCGAACCTCCCGACGAGCGATATCCGCTGTACCTGGTGACCGGGCGGGTGCTGGCCCACTATCAGAGCGGGGCACAGACCCGACGGGTGCCCGCGCTGCGGGCCGCCGAGCCCGGGCCGTTCGTCGAGCTCCATCCGCATCTCGCCGACCGGCTCGGCGTGGCCGAGGGCGACCAGGTGGCCGTGGTCAGCCGGCGGGGCCGCGCCGTCGCCCCGGCCCGGCTCAGTACCGCGATCCGCTCGGACGTGGTGTTCATGCCGTTCCACTGGGCCGGGCCCGGGCGGGCCAACACGGTCACCAACCCGGCGCTCGACCCGCTCTCCGGCATGCCCGAGTTCAAGGTGTGCGCCGTACGTCTGGAACCGGTGACCGCCCGCGTCCCGGACCCGGCCCACACGAACGTCCGGCACATCGTCGCGCACGGGGAAGCGGCCCCGCACGCCGCCGCCCCCGTGATCTCACGGACCTGACCCAGGAGGTAACCCATGGGAAGGAGCGTCGGCCGCCGCGTGGTGGTGGTGGGGCAGGGCATGGCGGGCGCCCGCTTCGCCCGCCGACTCGCGGCCTGGGCCCCGGACGTCCGGATCACCGTCTACGACACCGAGGCCCGCCCCGGCTACAACCGCCTGCTGCTCACCGGGGTCCTGGCGGGCCGTCACCGGCCCGAGGACATCTCACCGCCCCAGGTGCCCGGCATCGAGGTCCGCGCCGGCGTCCACCTCGTCGCGGTGAACCGGAACACCCGCACCGTCATCGCCTCCGACGGGACCGCGCAGCCCTACGACACGCTGGTGCTGGCGACCGGCAGCAGCCCCACCCACCCCTGGAGGCCAGGGCGAGCGGGGGACGGACGGCCGCTGCACACCCTGACCGACTGCCTGCGGCTGCGCGAGGACACCAGAAGAGGACGTACGTCGGTCGTCGTCGGCGGGGGCCTGCTGGGGGTCGAGACCGCGCTCACCCTGGCGGCACGCGGCCAGGACGTGACCCTCGTCCACCGCGGCCGGCATCTCATCGACCGCCGTCTCGACGCCGCGGCCGGTGCCATGCTCCGGGCGGTGCTCCGCGACTGCGGGATCACCGTCCGGACCGGCGCCTCGGCCTGCGCTCCGCTGCGCGAGCCGGGCGCCACCGGCGTGGTGCTGGACGACTCCTCGGTGGTGTCCGCCGACACCACGGTGATCGCCTGCGGCGTCACCCCACGCGTCGGCCTCGCCCGTGCCGCCGGACTCGCGGTGAACAAGGGCCTGATCGTCGACGACGCCCTGCGCAGCGTCACCGACCCGTCCGTCCACGCCATCGGCGCCTGCGCCGAGCACCGCGGGGTCGTCCACGACACGGCGCTGCCCGCCTGGGAGCAGGCCGACGTCCTGGCCGCGCGCCTGTCCGGCCGCGACCGCGGCGCCACCTACCGCGGCACCCGGGTCCTCACCCGCCTCGCCGCGGCGCCGGTCGACCTGGCGGTGTTCGGAGTGAGCAGGACCGACGGGCCCACCACACGAGGGCCGGCGGCGCCCGCCCGACCGGACATCGACGTGGTGTGCCTGTCGGACGCCGTACGCCGGACCTACAAGAAGGTCGTCACCCGGGGGAACCGGGTCGTGGGCGGCATCCTCCTCGGCGACCTGTCCACGGTCGACGTGGTCCGCCGCGCCTACGAGGAGGCCGTACCCCTGCCGCAGAACCGCGTCCACCTTGTCTCGGCCGCCGGAGCGGCATCGTGAACGAGCGTCTGGTGCTGGTCGGCTACGGGATGACGGGCCACCGGCTGCTCACGGCACTGCGAGCCGCGGGCGCGCCGCATCGCCGACAGGTCACGGTCCTCGCGGAGGAGACCCGGCCCGCCTACGACCGGATCCGGCTCTCCGAGTGCCTGCGCGGCACCCGCCCGGAGACACTCCTGCTCGACGACGTCACGCCCGGCGGTGACGGCGCCGGTGTCCGCGTCCACCTCGGCGACCCGGTCGTGGCCCTCGACCGCGCCGGGCGCCTGGTCACCACGGCCTCCGGCCGCACCCTCGGCTACGACGTCCTGGTCCTGGCCACCGGATCCCGCCCCTACGTGCCCGAGGTGCCCGGGGCCCGCGCGGAGGGGTGCTGCGGCTACCGGACCGTCGAGGACGCGGCGGCCATCCGCGCCCGGGCCGCCCGAGCGCGCACCGCGGCCGTGGTCGGCGGGGGACTCCTGGGGCTGGAGGCCGCCGGAGCGCTGCGCGCACTCGTTCCCGACACCCACGTCGTGGAGTTCGCACCCTGGCTGATGCACCGCCAGCTCGACGAGCAGGGCGGACGCACCCTGCGCCGCCACATCGAGGACCTCGGTGTGACGGTGCACACCGGCACCCGCGTCACACAGATCACGACCGACGAGCACGGCCGGGCGTCCGGACTGCGGCTCGCGACGCCCGACGGGGATCCGCTCCCCGGCGTCGACGCCGACCTCGTCGTCTTCGCCGCCGGAGTACGGCCACGCGACGAACTCGCCCGGAACTGCGGGCTCGTCGTGGACCCCGGTGGCGGCATCGTCGTCGACGAGTCATGCCGCACCAGCGATCCCCGTATCCACGCCATCGGCGAGTGCGCGCTCACCCCGGACGGCCGGGTGCACGCCCTCGCCGCCCCCGGCTTCGCGATGGCCGATGTCGTCGCCGATCTGCTGCTCGGCACGCCGTCCGCCTTCACCGGAGCGGACACCTCGACCAGCCTGAAGCTGCTCGACGTGGCCGTGGCGAGCTTCGGGGACGCCCTCGGCGACACCCCCGGCGCACACGAGGTGCGCTACCTGGACACCGCGGCCGGCGTGTACCGGAACCTGCGCGTGGGCGACGACGGCCGACTGCTCGGCGGCGTCCTCGTCGGCGACTCGTCCGGCTACGCGGCCCTGCGCTCCCTGGCAGGTGCCGGCGTCCCGCGGGCCTCCTCGGTCGGGGACCTGGTCGTCCCGGGCCCGGCGGGACCGGCCGTCGCCGGACGGATACCGGACGACGCGACCGCCTGCTTCTGCCACAACGTGTCGGCCGGCACCGTGCGTCGCGCCGCCGCGGCGGACGGCCGCCCGGACCTGGACGAGGTGCGGAGGCGGACCCGCGCGGGGACCGGATGCGGCAGCTGCGTGCCCGCCCTGGCGTCGCTGATCGACGAACAGCTCACCGCGCATGACCACGGATGAGATCGGCGGCCTTCTCACCGATCATGATGGTGGCCGCGTTCGTGTTGCCGCGCACCAGGGTCGGCATCACCGACGCGTCCACCACCCGCAGACCGTCGACACCGAGGACCCTCAGTCGGGGGTCCACCACGTCACCGATCGCACACTCCTCCTGGTGGGCGTCGATGTGAGTCGGCGTCAGACCGCGATCCGGGTCGCCTGCGCCACGGCGGCCGCGACGTGTCGTGCGCCGAGGGCCGCCTGTGCCGGGGGAGTGGCGCCGTAGCCGAGGACCAGACCGGGGACGGGTGCGCCCGTCTCGGAGTAGTAGGAGGACAGCGGATAGACGGTGGTGCGGGACTCGCTGCAGAGCGCCGCCACCCGGCTGTCGTCCGTCTCCGTGGGCAGCGTCGCCACCAGATGCATGCCGGCGGACGCGCCGGTGAGGCGGACCAGCCCGCCGAGCCGGCCGCGCAGCGCCGCGACGCAGCCCTCACGCCGCTCGATGTAGGCCTGTCGCATGCGGCGGATGTGCCGGGCGAAGTGGTCCTCCCGGATGAAGTCGAGCACGGCGGCCTGTTCGAGTACCGGCAGCGCTCCGGTGGTGACCCGCTGGGCGGCGGTCACCGGGTCCACGAGGTCCGGTGGCACGACGGCGTACGCCATGCGGAGCGCCGGGAAGAGCGCCTTGCTGAGCGTGCCGACGTACACCACGTGGTCGCCCTCGTCCATCTGCTGGAGCGGCGGCGACGGAGTGTCCGACCAGAACTCGCCGTCGTAGTCGTCCTCGATCAGCCAGCCGTTCACCCGCCCGGCCCAGTCCAGTAACTGGCCGCGCCGGGAACTCGACATCCGCACACCCAGGGGGAACTGGTTGTTCGGCGTCACCACCGCCAGGCGTGCGCCCGGATAGCGCTTCTCACCGAGGGCGATGCAGAGCCCCTCGTGGTCGACCTCGACCGGACAGGGGGCGACGCCCGCGACCGAGAGGGCGCTCCGGATGCCCGGGTAGCCCGGGTCCTCGACAAGGGCCTGCTCGCCGGGTTCCAGCAGGATCCGGGCCAGCAGATTGGTCAGTAGCTGGGTGCTCGACGCGATCAGTACCTGCTCCGCCGTGCACTTGACGCCGCGTGCCAGGCCGAGGTAGGCGGCCAGTTCCTTGCGCAGGGGCCAGTACCCGGCGGGATCCTGGTGGGTGAGCTCCGCGCTGCCCAGCCGCGCGGCGCGGCGGGAGAGGACTCGGCTCCACAGGCCGGTGGGAAACAGGTCCAGCGCGGGCACGCCGAGCACGAAGGGCTGCGCCACGGGCGAGGCCCTCTGATGGCGGACGCCGTACGCGCGCGCCGCCCGCAGCATGCCGTGGGTCGCCCGGGAGAGCCGAGGGACGGGGCGCGCCATGACGGGCGGCACCGGAAGGCGGGTCACCGTGCGAGGACCGACGGCGGCGACCCGGTGGCTCCGCGCGGCCACCCGTGTGCCGGACCCCACCTGACTGTCGGCGAATCGTTCCGTCACGAGTTGCTCGTATGCGACGAGCACGGTGTTGCGGGAGACCTGGAGTTCCTGGGCGAGGGCCCGTGTAGCGGGGAGGCGGAGGCCCGGCTGGAGCTGTCCGCTCTCGATGCCGGCCCGGATCTGTTCGTAGAGCTGCTGATAGAGCGGGACCGGAGACTCGCGGTCGAGAACGAATCCACCGAAGGGAAGAGATGTCGATTCTCTTGGCACGCGGACCTAACCTCCTGGATCGGATGGTTTGGGGGAAGGGGCCTCGTACGGTCGACCTCCAGATGAGCAACTCTCTGTTGCTGTCCCGTCACGGTAAATTGCCGTGCCCGGGCGGACGAGGTGTCGTGCCAAGGGGCGGAACAGCCCGTTCCAGAGAGTGACTCGACGATCACCCGAGCCTGCCGAACCGGCTGGATGTCGTGCGTGCTTGTCGGGCGGCGCGGGGGGTGGTTCGGGTGGCTTCTGGTGACTCGGGCGACCACCCCCGCCGTTACCGCGGGTAATGACTGCACGTGTCTTGACGTGCCAACTTCGAACAGCTGAGATGTGGGCACTTTCGTTGGAAAGTGTTCTTTCCACCCGCTCGGAGAGTCGCATGCCGCACATCAACGCACGAAGATGGACCCGCCGGATCACGGCCCAGTTCCTCACCCTCGGCCTCGCCGTCTTCGGTCTGGCGGCTGTGGGCGGCCAGGAGTCCTCGTCGCTTCCGCCGGTGGAACCGACCGCAGTGAGCACCGACCAGATCGACGTCACCCCGCCGCCGATGGGCTGGGCGTCCTGGAACACCTTCTTCAGCAGCATCGATCACGACGTGATCAAGCAGCAGGCCGATGCCCTGGTGTCCTCGGGGATGGCCGCGGCCGGCTACAAGTACGTCAACCTCGACGACGGCTGGTGGCAGGGACAGCGCGACGCGAACGGGAACATCGTGGTCGACGAGACCCAGTGGCCCGGCGGGATGAAGGCGGTCGCCGACTACCTCCACAGCAAGGGCCTGAAGGCCGGTATCTACACCGATGCGGGCAAGGACGGCTGCGGCTACTACTTCCCGACCACGAAGCCCGCGACGCCCGGTTCCGGTATGGAGGGCCACTACCAGCAGGACCTGGAGACCTTCCAGCGGTGGGGCTTCGACTACGTAAAGATCGACTGGTGCGGCGGCCGGGCGGAGAAGCTGAACCAGGAGACCCAGTACAAGCAGATCGCCGCCGCCAACGAGGCGGCCTCCGCGGTGACGGGCCGCAAACTGGTGCTGTCGTTCTGCGAGTGGGGCACCGGTCTGCCGTGGAACTGGGCGCCGGGTCACGGTGATTTGTGGCGCACCAGCGACGACGTCCTCTTCTTCAGGGAGACCCCGGGCCTGACGAAGATGTACCGCAACTTCGACCAGGCGCTGCAACCCGCCGCCCAGCACACCGGCTACTACAACGACCCCGACATGCTGATGGTCGGCCTGAACGGTATGAGCGCCCAGCGCAACCGGCTCCACATGAGCCTGTGGTCCATCGCCGGAGGCCCGCTGCTGGCCGGCAACAACGTGGCCACGATGACCACCGAGACCCGTGACATCCTCACCAACCCCGAGGTCCTCGCCATCGACCAGGACCCGCGCGGCCTCCAGGGCGTCAAGGTCGCCGAGGACACCCGCAACCTGCAGGTCTACGGCAAGGTGCTCTCCGGCACCGGCAAGCGCGCGGTGATGCTGTTCAACCGCACGGGCTCCGCGGCGAACATCACCGTCCGCTGGGCCGACCTCGGACTGACCTCCGCGTCCGCCACCGTCCGCAACGCCTGGACGCGTGCCGACGCCGGCTCGTTCACCACCGGCTACACCACGTCCGTCCCCGCGAACGACGCGGTCCTGCTGACCGTCTCCGGCACGGAGGCCACCGGTTCGACGTTCGAGGACACCACGACCGCCACCACGCCCACGTTCACGGGTGTCACCGCCGGCTCCGCGGGCACCAAGCTCATCGACATCACGTACGCCAACGGCGGCACCACCGCCCGGAAGGCCACCGTGCAGGTGAACGGCCAGTACGCCTACCGCGTGGCCTTCCCGCCGACCGGCTCGGCCACCACCTTCCGCACCGTGTCCGTGCTCGCCCATCTGGCCAAGGGGGCGAACACGGTGAAGTTCGCCGCCGTCTCCGGCAGCACCGCTGCGGACATCGACGCCATCCGTGTCCAGGGCATCCCCGGCACCGACGGCACGGCCCTCACCGGCGGCGCCTCCAACCGCTGCGTGGACATCGACAAGAACACCTATGTCGGCGGCACCCAGGCCCAGATCTGGGACTGCTCGGGGGGCCGTAACCAGACCTTCACGCAGACCTCGCGCGGGGAACTCGTCGTCTACGGCAACAAATGCCTCGACGCCCTCAACAGCGGCACCACCAACGGCACCAAGGTCATCATCTGGGACTGCACCAACGCCACCAACCAGAAGTGGACCGTCAACCCCGGCGGCACCATCACCAACAACCTGTCAGGACTGTGCCTGGACGCCTCGAACGGGGCGACGGCCAACGGCACGAAGCTGATCCTGTGGACCTGCAACGGCCAGACCAACCAGAAGTGGACCCTCAACTGACCGGTCCCTGAAGGCGCGTCGCGGAAACGCGATTCCAGCGCCCGACGAGCGTGCGGCGGCCCCGAAAGGGAAAGCCGCACGCTCACCGGCCCAGCCGTTCGCTGGGGTCGACATCTTCGCGTGTGATCCGGACTCCGACGCGCTTGCCGCGTGATCCGCAGGTCCGGTCGGTCGTATGCCGTTGTCCGCGCGCGGGCGCTGGGGCTTGAAGCGGCGGCAGCGGCAGCGGCAGCGACCGCGGTCGTGTCTCGTTTTGTGCCCGTCGACCACGAGCTTCAGCCCTGCCGCCACCGCCAGGCCGCGTCGCAAGCCACGTCGACAGCCACCCCCGTACGACGTCGTGCTGCACGAGGTGCGTGTCCAGGGCGCGCTGCCCGGTCGGCGTCGGCGTCCTGGTGCTGCCATGGGCGCTGAGCACCTCGCCGACGACGGAGCTTGGTACACGCCTTGACCTGTGACGCAGCGGACCTGCTCCGGGAACACCTCGACGACCGGCGGCAGTTCCCGAGGAGTCCACGGAGAACCGAGAGAAGCGCTACTGGAGCGAATGCAGGAGAGACCGTGTCATGTGACCGACCCGGCAGCCGCCCCTGTGCTCAGATCGGGGCCCCATCGGTCGATCGCCGACCGAAGGTCCAGCGGGAGCGGCTTCTGGTTCTCCTCCGACGTCGGCCAGTCGACGCGCGGGACGCGCCACATCACCTCGAACTCGTTACCGTCCGGGTCCACGCCATGCAGGGACTTGGCCACCTGGAAGTCACTGCTCCCGATCAGAGCCTGGCGCGCCTTGAGCAACTCCGCCGTCTCGGCGAGCTCACCGAGTGTGCCGACCTCCCAGGCGAGATGGTGCAGTCCGACGCGGTCGCGCAGCGGACCGGGCGCTTCGGGTCCGAGGGTGAACAGGCCGAGGTCGTGGTCGTTGTCGCTGTCTCGGGCCTTGAGGAAGACGGCCCTGCCGGGTATCTCGTGTTCGACAGTGAAGCGAACACCTGGTTGTAGAAGGCGGCAGAGCACGCGATGTCGCGGACGAACAGGACAGCGTGGTTGAGCCGGCGTACGGACATAGGGCCCACATCCTTCTGGCTGCTGTCGCATGTCTGAACGATCTTACCGAGCAAGCGAAGCGGAATGACTACTCCGCAAAGGGCATCGGGTGTGAGCGGGTGGTGGGGCGGCAACTCGGGTCGCAGCGATCGGGCACCGGCCGGAGCGAGCCGCCCGGAAGGTGACCGCCCTGCCCCCTCACCCCGATGACGCCGCCGTACTGACCACTGTGGGATCGGCCACGCTGATTGCTACCACCCTGCTACCATTCTGGGGTGACTTCCGCGAAGAAGCAGACGCAGGTCCGGCTCGAGGAGAAGGTGCTGGAGGCCGGTAAGGCCGCCGCGCGCGCCCGTCACCTGGACTTCAACAAGTACGTGGAGCGGCTCATCATCGAGGACACCACCGGAGCCCGCGCCGCCGGCATGGCCGCGGCCCAGCGGTTCATCGATGAGCACGGCAGCTTCCTCGACGACCTGGAGCAGCGGCTCGACGCTCCCTACGACGAGCAGCCGGGCGCTGCCGCGTGATCCTGCATGTCGACGAATCCTGGATCCTCGAGGTGGTGGAGCGAGCCGGTCACCGTGACCCGTCCGCCGACGACTACGGCGTCCCCATAGCCGCCGTCGCCCGCCACCGCGGCGAGCTCCTCGACACCCCCGTCTACGACGGCCCCTACGCCCGCGCCGCCGCCCTGGTGCACACCCTGGGCCGCTGCCGCTGGCTGGAACGCTCCAACCTCACCGTCGCCTGCGCCGTCGCCGTCATGTATCTCGAGGCCGGCAACATCCCCGTCAGCCCCACCCGCGAACAGCTCACGGCCCTCGCCCACGAGCTGAACAACCCCCGCTGCACCGCCGACCGGATCGCCTCCATCCTGCGCACATGGAAACCCTGAAGAGGCGAGCAGGGCGCGATCAAGGCTGACCCCGACGGCGAACTGGGCTGTGCCGTCGGGGCTGCGCCCTGTGGCTGCTCGCACGATCTCTCGGGTGCTCCGACGGAGCAGGAATCGGGTGTTCCGACGGAGCAGGAAGGGTGCGCAGCGCGAGCTGGGGAGCGTGGGTGGCTCCGGAGGCGCGATGTCGGAGGCCGTGGGCCGCGAGGGCAAGGGCACCCGCGCTCCCTACGGCCGGGCGAAGACGGCACCGCAGTTCATCCCGGGCTGGCCGTACTCATTTGTCGCCGTGCTGGAGCCGGGTGCCACCTCCTCGACCGCGATCCTGACCGCGGTCCGGCTGGGACCTGCAGACGACGCGACCGCAGTCGCCGCCGCCCAGCTTGCGGGGCAGGCACGGTCTCGCTCGGTTCTCATGGTCTCTCCAACCACATGATCACCGGCGCCGTGCCTGCTCTGTTACCGGCCCCAGACCAAGGCATGACGGCACGTCACGGATCACTGAGCATTTTCAGCGTGACCACCTATCAGGTGGCAGCTCCGGCGCCTCTGGCGTCAAGCACTTGTCGGGGAGGCAGTCAGTTGAAAGCGTCGGTCATGCAGTCCACCAGGCAGTCGGCAGCCTCAAAGCGCTGGCGGAGGGCGGCAGCTGCTTCTTCGCGCTCCACAAAGCGGTACCCGTAGTGCTGGCGCGCCACCCTGGCCACGTCTCCGACCGTGACGATGGCCGGTTCGCCGTGTGCAGCACGTCGACGCGCTCCGGCGATTGCCATGTCCGCAGAGCGCAGCAGGTTTCTGGGACGTTCCCGGATCATGGCTGCCTGGGCGCGTTTCGCCGAGAGGGGACGTAGGACATGTCCTCTCCAGAGGTAGCCGGCGGCGACAAGGATGAGACCGAGCGCTACGAACAGGAGTCCGCCTGGGGCGTGAGGTCGCATCTGTCCAGTCTTCACCACTCACGTGGTGATCGTCATGCCCGCGTCGGCATCCGATTGTCGGAGCGACTTGGTGTCAGTGAGCCCTTGCGCAACGCACGAGGCTCCCGTGCCGTTGAGGGAGGTGTTCGAGGTCTCAACTCACAAACGCAGGAGCCGCGGTGGTTCCGTATTCTGCCGCACTCGACCTGCCTCACGCCCTGGTCGAGTGGGTCACCATGCTCATCGTCACCCGCGAGGGTGACCGCCGCTGCAAGCTCCCACCGCACCAGCGATCCCTGGTCGGCCTGGCGTAAAGGGGGCGGACGGTGGCGGGCAAGCCGTCGCCCACGAACTTGTGGCGGATGAGGGGCGTATCCCTGGTGACTCAGCTTGGCGACGGCCTTGTTGAAAGCGGCCTTGCCCGCCAGCTCCCAGCCGACATAGGCGAGGCGGTCCTCCTCACCGGGGTGGACGGAGAGACGGCGGAGGCGGTCGTCCATGCGAAGGTGGATGGTGCCGTCCGGGTCACGGTCGCCGATCTGTCAGGCCGAACACCTCAGGGCCGAACGTTAACCACTCTTCGTAGCGCGGCCGGCGACTCGAATCCGAGGTAACCCAGCGCGTGGATCTTCACGTCATGTCTCCTTGTCGGGGGACGGGAGTCATTGGGAGATGGGGCAGAAATTGGCTCGGGCTGGAGGGTCGCCTGGTCATCCTCGTGTGTTCCAGACGAGGGGGGCTTGGCGGATCCAGGTGTCGTCCTCGATCGTCTGGATGAGGAACTGGGCGAGGTCGGCGCGGTTGATGCGGGCGCCGGGCTTTTCGGTGCCGGCCTCGGCGGCCCGCAGGGGGCCGCTGAGGGGCTTGTCGGTGAGGGTGACGGCGCGGGCCAGGGTCCAGTTGATGCCGGACGAGGCGCGGAGGAGCTGGTCGAGGGCGGTGTGGTCTTCGAAGCCGGCCTTGATGTTCGACAGGTTGATGACCGCCTTGACCAGCGGGTTGAGCCGGTCCCAGTCGTCGCCGGCGCCCTGCGTGGAGGTCAGCACGATGCGGCGGATGCCCTGTTCGGCCATGACGGTGAGCGTGTTGCGGGTGGCGTCGGTCATGAACATCGGCGGGCTGACGGGCTTGGCCCACGGGTTGTCGGAGGTGCGGGCGTTGTTCAATGCGCTGATCACCGCTTCGGTGCCTTGGGCGGCCTTGCGGATGTCGTCGATGTTGGCGGGGGTGCCCTGGATCAGTTCGACGCCGGCCGGTGCCTGCACTTTGTCGGGGTTGCGGACGAGGGCGCGGACGTGGTGGCCGCGCCGGGCGGCGTGGTCCAGGACGTGGGCGCCGGTGCGGCCGCTGCCGCCGAGGATCAGGAGGTTGCTCATGGTGATCAAATGCCTTTCGGGCGGTTCGGGGGTGGGATCAGGAGGCCGGTCGGCCGGTCAGGGTCGAGCCCAGGCGGCGGGCCTCGTCGTGCGCCTTGGTCAGGGATGCCTCGTGCAGGGGCAGGAGCGGGGCCATCATCGGCACGTAGGGGGCCATGGTCAGTTCGGGCAGGACCGTCGTCACATCGAGGCCGAGGTTGGCCGGGTGGCCCAGGACGGTTTCCAGCGTGGGCACCAGGTGGTCCATGCCGTGCTTGGGGGCGCCGGGGCCGTAGCCGCCGCCGCGTGCGGAGATCACCGTGGCGGGGCGGCCGAGGGTGGGAGGGGGTCCGTCGAAGCTCAGGGTGCGGCCGGCGACCATGATCTGGTCCAGCCATGCCTTGAACACGGACGGCATCGTGAGGTTGTACAGCGGCACGGTGAACAGGTAGGCGCCGGCGCCGAGGAACTCCTCGATCAGCTCGTCCTGGACCGCGGCGGCCTTCGCCTGCTCGGGGGTGTGCTGGGTGGGGTCGGTGGTGCGGGCGGTGATGCCCGCCGCGCTGAGGTGCGGTGCGGGGGAGACGGCCAGGTCGCGGTGGACGACCGCGCCCTGCCACTCGTCACGGAAGGACCGGGCGACCTGACGGGAGACGGATGCCTCGCCGAGCGAGGAGGCGTCGATGTGCAGCAGGTAGGACATGGCGAAGTCGGCCTTTCAAGACGATCAAGGGTGGGTCGGGGGGTGACCGGTGGAGGTCAGCCGCGGGCCGGTACGGCGCAGCCGTCGGGGCCGCAGACCGCAGCGTCGCCGCCGGTCGCCGGGGTGAGCGGGTGGGATGCGTCCCAGGCCGTGCGCAGCACCTCAAGGAGGCCGTCGCTGTCCTGCGCGCCGGGGATGCCGTACTTGCCGTCGACGATGATGAAGGGTGCGCCGGTGGCGCCCAGGCGCTGGGCGCGGGCGGCGTCGTCGCTCACTTGCCGCTGGTAGCGGTGCTCGGTGAGCGCCCGGCGGGTGCCCTCGCGGTCCAGGCCGATCTCCTGGCCCAGGTCGAGCAGGTCGTCCATGGCGAAGACGGGGCGGGCCTGGCCGAAGTAGGCCTGGAAGATCGCGTCCCAGGCTTCGCGGTTCTTGCCCTCGGCGGAGGCGTGGGCGAGGAACTCGTGCGCCAGGTCGGTGTTGCCGACCAGGTTCTCCAGCACCCGGTAGGGGCGGAGTCCCTCGGCCTCGGCCAGCGCCTCGATCCGGCGCGTGGACGCCTCGGCCTGGGAGCCGCCCATGCCGTGCCGGCGCAGCAGCGCCTCACGGACGCTGAACGTCTCATCCACGGGGAAGGAACTGCTCAGCGGGAACGAGTGGTGGACGACCTCCACCTCGTCGCCGTGCTCGAACCGCTCCACGGCCCGGTCCAGACGGTGGCTGCCCAGTCCGCACCAGGGGCAGGTGACCTCGGCCCAGATCTCGATCTTCATGACGCGCCTCCCATGTCTGCGCTGTGATTCCTACGTTTTGTTCGTAGCGCCATGATGGGCCAGTATGGAAGTCGATACAAAAGGCACATCGGTGTTCGTGCCGGAGAGGAATGTGCGTAATGGAGGCCACCAACAGTTCGGGCGGCGCGGCGGCGGTGGGGCCCTGCGCCGCCATCCCCGCCGAGCACATGGAGTTCATCCGGCAGGTCCTCGACCGCGTCGGCGACAAATGGAGCCTGCTGCTCATCGCGGTCGTGGAAGCCGGCCCGCTGCGCTACACCGACCTGCAGCGCCAGGTCCCCGGAATCTCCCAGCGGATGCTCACCCTCACGCTCCGCCAGCTCCGGGAGGACGGTCTGATCACCCGCACCGCATACGCGGAGGTCCCACCGCGCGTCGAGTACTCCCTCACCCCGCTGGGCCGCGGCCTCCACGAGATCGTGACATCCCTGATCGGCTGGGCCGCCGACCACCACGACGAGATCCGCGCGCACCGCGCCCGCGCCGCGGCACCAGCAGCCCGGTCCTGACCGCAGGATCAGCGATCGGCTGTCGGCGCCGGGTGCAGCGCGGATGCCCGACGCGTCGTCGAGAAGACATCAGGCAAGGCGGCAGAGCTTGCGCGGCGTGTCGGTGTGACGCCTTGCCTGGCAACGGCGCTGGTGGGTGAAGATCCGGCTTAGGTGGGTACGCAGTCGGGGCACCGACGGAATACAACCTCGTGGGTGAAGCCGGACCGGACGGCCGCCGGAGCTCTACAGCGTCCGGAGCGCGGGCGACTTCCACTCAGGAGCCGGCGTCCGGGCAGTACCCGGTGGACTGGTTGATGACCTCGCTCACGGTCCACCGGTCTGCCTCGCGGGTGAAGCCGATCTCGCCGGCACACAGAACCATGTCTCCACCGGCACAGGCCACGTGCTCGCTTCGCCGCGGCGCCGGCCGAAGCGCACCGTCCGTACCGACCACGCAGGTGAACGGTTCGGCCAGCTGCGCCGCCGGCTGCTCCACGATCCAGCCGACGAAATCAGTCGCCGAGCCGATCCGACGCCCGCCGTAACCAGGCCGGACCGTAGCCTTCAACTCGACCCGACCGACATATCGCAGCCCCAGTCCCGTCATGGCGGAGGCGGGTACGCCGGATGCCGCTCGGTGTCCGTCTGGTCCCGCTGGGCGGAGCCGGGGGTGAGTGGCGGTCGGGGGACCGGCGTGGGCAGTCCGAGGAGGCGGACCCGGACGGCGGCGGCGAGCAGCGCCGGGCGGAGCAGGCCCGCAGGGGTACCGACGAGGTGGTAGACGCGGTCCAGGGCGCGCTGGGACCTCAGGTTGCCGTGTGCCCCGAGCCGGTCCACTTCCCCCGACCATCGGCCGAACAGCGCGTCAAGGACCGGACGCCGGGCCGCCACCGGTGTGGCGCAGGTCCTCTCCGGTCGTGATGGCCCAGGAAGGTCCGCCGCTCGGTGCAGCCGACGCATCAGCCGCCGCTCCCATCCTGGCCGCATCCTGTGCGCGAGCGGTTCACGTCGGGTCCATGTCCGGGCCGGCCGCCGCGTTCGGGCCGCGATTCCACCCGGCACGCCCCGGACCAGTCGAACGTGCCTGGCGTTCTGCGCCCGCCGGGGCGCTCTCCGTCAAGTACGGCTCCTGGGTATGGCTGTCACATGGGGGCCACATTGGTCACGGATGGTCGCCGCCCCACGGATTCGGTGTCGGCCCCCCGGATGCTTCGCACGCTTTCGTCGGCGGGAGGAGATGCCGGGCGGCGACTCGGCTGCTGTCGAACGCGGTGTCCGCCGTGGTGGAGGCGGGCGTCAAGAGGGTCGCGGCGGTGGGGAGTTCGGTCTGCTTCAGAGGGACGCCCGGGTACGCCGCCGTGAGGACGCCGGTGCAGTCGTCACGTTCCGCCGGGGAGAGGCCCGCGGGGAAGCGGATGGTCCGGGGCCTGCTTCCGTCGGTGGTCAGGCGGACACGCCGGACGGGCCGCAGGTCCGTGCCCGCCGTCGTGGCGGTGGCCTCCCAGAACTCGACCTGTACCGTGATCGGTTCGCACAGGGGCCCGCCGGTGGGCGAACCGATCACCGCCGCCGCGTCCCCGCCCGTGGTCCCGTCGGGGAACGACACGGCCGGGCGCAGCCACCGAGCCTGCTTCTCGGCCGACCAGCCGCCGTCCGCCCGGCAGGTGCCGCCGTCGGCCCGTACACCGACGGCGTTCTCCGCACAGCCGGTTGTCAGCAGCGTCAGAGCCGCCGCCAGCGACGTCAACGACCCTTGGGCGAGCTGGGGCCTGGACATGATCTCCCTCGATCGGTGCGGGCGAGGCGTCAGCGGCCTCGCGGAACGGGGGCAGTCTTCGCGGAGCGGGCGGCGGCCGGGGGACCGGGAAGGGGCATGTGGCCGACTTGTGATCAACAAGCCGACTTGTGATCGACACGGGCCCGCCGGGCCGGGCCGTCCGTCTTGTGGGGGCCAGTGCGACAGGGGTGCGGCGCGACTACTTGCCGGTACGGACGGGGCAGATCGGCAGTTTGTCGCCTGATTTCCCAGTTGGTTGAACGATTGTCGATCGCTGTCCACGATTCTCCTGTCAAAGTGCCCGGAGGCACCGGCTTCCGGCCCCGCCGCTGCAGAAGCGAGTCGAGCATGGTGCGTGTCCGTTCGTCCCTGGCCCAGCTGCCCGCCTACGTCCCCGGCCGCAGAATGCCCGGAGCCGTCGCGCTGGCCAGCAATGAGTCTCCGTACGGGCTGCTGCCCGGTGTCGCCGCGAGGCTCGCGGAACTGGCCGGCGGGGTGTCGAGGTATCCCGACCTGAGCGCCGTCGCACTCGTCCAGGCCCTCGCCGAGCACCACGACGTCGAGCCCGGGCGGATCGCGCTGGGCGCCGGTTCCTCGGAGGTCTGCGCACAGTTGCTGCACTCGGTCGTCGGACCCGGCGACGAGGTCGTCTTCGGCTGGCGGTCCTTCGAGGCGTACCCGATCCTCACCGCCGTGGCGGGCGGTACCGCGGTGCGGGTCCCCCTGCGGGCGCACGGGCTGGACCTCGATGCCATGGCCGAGGCGGTCACCGACCGCACACGGCTGGTCTTCGTCTGCAACCCCAACAACCCCACCTCCACCGCGGTCGGCGAACAGGCGCTGCTCGACTTCGCGGACCGGGTGCCGGAGGACGTACTGATCGTCGTCGACGAGGCGTACCGGGAGTACGCCGACCCGGAGCAGGTACCCGACGCGCTCGCCCTGCTCGGCGACCGGCCGAACGTGGTGGTGCTGCGGACCTTCTCCAAGGCGTACGGCCTGGCCGGGCTGCGGGTCGGCTACTGCGTGGGCCGGCCCGACATCACCGCGCACGTCCGCAAGACCCAGATCCCGTTCAGCGTCAGCGCGCTCGCCCAGGAAGCGGCGGTGGTCGCCCTCGGCGAGCACGCGGAGGTCGTCCGGCGGGCCGCCCTCACGGTCGCCGAACGGCAGCGGGTGACACGGCGGTTGCGCGACCTCGGCTTCGAAGTCCCCGAATCCCAGGCCAACTTCGTCTGGCTGCCGCTCGGCGACGACAGCGGGGACTTCGCCCTGCACTGCCTCGGCGGCGATGTCGTCGTGCGCCCGTTCGTCGACGAGGGCGTCCGGGTGACGCTCGGGCTGCGGGCGGAGAACGACGCCCTGCTCGCGCTCGCCGCGAGCTGGAGAGGCTGACGGCCATGCGCGTGGGGCCGTACGAACGGCATCGCGAGCTGCTCCAGCAGGCGGTACGGGCCGTGACGGCCGGCGAGTGCTGGGCACCGTTCACCCGCGTGGGGCCGGACGGCGCCAATGCGGGCATGAGGTCGGCACGGACCGCGGAGAAGGTGTTCGGCTCGCTGCTGGGCCGCGCCTTCGAGCTCGGTCAGCCAGGTGAACTCGGCCGGGTGTGCACCGAGTCCTCGCCGTACGGGGTCGCCATGGACATCGGCTATCCGCGGTGCGACCCCACGGTGCTGGTGGCGGCGGCCGGCCGGGCGATGGCCGGCTGGCGGGCCGCCGGGCCGTACCAGCGGGCCGGGGTGGCGGTGGAGATGCTGCGCCGGCTGAACACCCGCAGCCATGAGCTGGCACTCGCGGTGCACCACACCACGGGCCGGTCCCTCGCGGCCGCGTTCCGCGCCGCCGGGCCGCCCGCCCAGGACCGCGCACTGGAGGTGGTGGCCCGCGCGTTCGCCGAGTCGGAGCGCGTTCCCGCGGACCTGCACTGGGAGAGCCCGCGCCGCAGCAAGGAACCGCTGGCCGTGGCGGGCACCTGCAGTCTGGCGCCCCGCGGTGTGTCGCTGCTCGTCGGCTGCCCCGAGCATCCGACCTGGAACGGCTGGCCCGGCCTTTTCGCCAGCCTGGTGACCGGCAACCCGGTCATCGTGGCCCCGCATCCCAGGTCCGTGCTGCCGCTGGCGATCACCGTGCGTATCGCGCGGCAGGTGCTGGCGGAGGCCGGACACGACCCCGACCTCGTCACCCTGGCGGTGGCACCACCCGGGGAACTCCTGCGGCAGCGCCTGGCCACGGACCCGGCGGTGCGCATCGTCGACTTCACCGGTCCGGCCCGGTTCGCGGACTGGCTGGAGCAACACGCCCGGCAGGCCGCCGTGTTCGCCCACCGGACCGGGCTTAACACCGTGGTCGTCGACTCGACCGAGGACTACCGCGCCCTGGTGCGCGGCCTCGCGCTCTCCCTGTGCCTGTGCAGCGGAACGGTCCGTACGACACCACAGAACATCCTGGTGCCGTCAGCGGGCATCGCGACCGACGAGGGGCACAAGACCCTCCGGGACCTCGGCGCCGACCTCGGCGAGGCCGTGGACCGGCTGCTCGGACATCCGGCACGCGTGGCGAGACTGCTGGGCGCGATCGTCGACGACGAGGTGCGCGCGGGACTGACGCGGGCCGCGCGACACGGCGCGGTGGTGCACGCCTCCGGGACGCTGCACCATCCGGGCCGTCCCGACGCCGACCTGCGCAGCCCGCTCCTGGTCCGGCTGGGGGCGCGGGACGAGCAGGTCTACACCCGGGAGTGGCCGGGACCGGTCTCCTTCCTGGTGGGCACCGACTCGACCTCGCACAGCCTCGAGATCTTCCGCCGCACGGTCGGCCGCCACGGTGCGCTGTTCGCCGCGGTGCACTCGACCGACCCGCTGGTGCTGGCGGCCACCGAGGCGGCGGCACTCGACGCCGGCGTCCACCTGGTGGAGAACCTCGCCGACGACCTCCCGGCCGACCCCTCCTCGGCCGCGCCCGAACCGCCGGGCGGCGGCGCGCACTTCGTCACCGGACGGTTCCGGGTGGTGCGCTCGCGCGGCCGCCTCGCCCCTGCCGAACGCCCGCCCGTGCTCGCCCCCGAGGAACTCGTCGGCGCCTGACGGCCGACCGGATCTGCCGGGCAGGCCCGCTGCCCCCGCACAGTGGGGTCGAGGCCGCCGGCAGTCCGGTCAGCCCGTCCAGTCCGCCCCGCGCCCGCGCACCTCGTCGAACACCAGCCAGGTCCGTGTCGAACGCACCCCGGGAACGCCCTGGATGCTCTCCAGCACGACCGAGCGCAACGCCTCGTTGTCCGGCGCGCGCACCAGCACCAGGACGTCGAAGTCCCCCGACACCAGGGAGACGTGCTCCACGTACGGGATCTCGCGCAGCTCGCGCGAGATGTCCCGCCACGCGGCCTGCTCGGTGCTCAAGGTGATGTAGGCGCTCGTGCCGAGGCCGGCCCGCTTGGGGTTCAGCTGAGCGGTGAAGCCGGTGATCACCCCCTCGGCCAGCAGCCTGCCCACGCGTGTGTAGGCGTTGGCACGCGAGATGTGCACCTGCTCGGCCAGCGCACGGACCGACTGGCGGGCGTCCTTCAGCAGCCGGGCCAGGATCTGGCGGTCGGTGTCGTCGAGCGGGACGGCAGTTCGTCCGGGCACCGGCCCCGCCGGCGAGTCCATCTCGGACACATTGCTCTCCAGAACATTGAGATTCGGCATTTCATCTGCGGTTCACGCGAAGCATTGAACACATATTCCCTCGTCGTCACCATTCTCCTGTCAAGCGTCCAGAGAAAGTGAGCGCCCTCCATGTCCGTGAAGAGCCTCCGACAGACGGTCCAGGGGTTCCTGCCGTCCCTCACGCCGGTGCGGTTCGTAGCCGAGGACGGCACCCCCGTGGCCAAGCCCCCGGCCGGCTACAGCGAGCCTTCCGAGGAGGCCCTGCGCGAGGCCTACCGGCGCATGGTCCTGGGGCGCCGTTTCGACACCCAGGCCACCGCGCTCACCAAGCAGGGCCGGCTCGCCGTCTACCCGTCCAGCCGGGGCCAGGAGGCCTGCCAGATCGGCGCCGTGCTCGCCCTGCGCCCGGACGACTGGCTGTTCCCGACCTACCGGGACTCCGTCGCCCTGGTCACCCGAGGCATCGACCCGGTCGAGGTGCTCACCCTGCTGCGCGGCGACTGGCACTGCGGCTACGACCCGGCCGCCACCCGCGTCGCCCCCCAGTGCACCCCGCTGGCCACCCAGGTGCTGCACGCCACCGGCATGGCGGAGGCACAGCGCCGCAAGGGCGAGGACGGCGTGTCCATGGCCCTGATCGGCGACGGCGCCACCAGCGAGGGCGACTTCCACGAGGCGCTGAACTTCGCGGCCGTCCTCCGCGCGCCGGTCGTCTTCTTCGTCCAGAACAACAAGTACGCGATCTCCGTCCCGCTGGCCCGGCAGACCGCGGCGCCCGCCCTCGCCTACAAGGGCATCGGCTACGGGGTGCGCTCCGAGCAGGTCGACGGCAACGACCTCGTCGCCGTGCTCGCGGTGCTCACCGACGCCGTCGCGCACGCCCGCGCCGGGCACGGACCCGTCCTGGTCGAGGCGCACACCTACCGCATGGACGCGCACACCAACGCCGACGACGCGACCCGCTACCGCGACGCCGAGGAGGTCGAGCGCTGGGGCGCCGCGGACCCCCTCAGCCGGCTGGAGACACACCTGCGGGCCCGCGGCGCGCTCACCGAAGCGGACACGGCGGCGGCACGGGAGGAGGCGGAAGCCCTGGCCGCGGACCTGCGCACCCGCATGAACGCCGACACCACCGCCGACCCGATGGAACTCTTCGACCACGTCTACGCCGACCCCACCCCGCAACTGCTGGAGCAACGCGCCCAGCTGGCGGCCGAGCTCGCCGAGACCACCCTGACCCAGGAGGACTGACCCATGGCCGAGACCACCAAGGTCACCATGGCGCAGGCGCTCAACACCGCGCTGCGCGACGCCCTGCGCGAGGACGACCGCGTGCTCGTCTTCGGCGAGGACGTCGGCCCGCTCGGCGGCGTCTTCCGCATCACCGACGGACTGACCCGCGACTTCGGCGAGGAGAGGTGCTTCGACACCCCGCTCGCCGAGGCCGGCATCGTCGGGCTCGCTGTCGGCATGGCCATGGGCGGCTTCCGGCCCGTGGTGGAGATGCAGTTCGACGCCTTCGCCTACCCGGCGTTCGAGCAGATCGCCTCCCACGTCGCCAAGCTGCGCAACCGGACCCGGGGACGGCTCACCCTGCCCATGGTGATCCGTGTCCCCTACGCGGGCGGCATTGGCGGGGTCGAGCACCACTGCGACTCCAGCGAGGCCTACTACGCGCACACGCCCGGCCTGAAGGTCGTCACCCCGGCGACGGCCGAGGACGCGTACTGGCTGCTGAGGGACTCCATCGCCGACCCGGACCCGGTGGTCTTCCTGGAGCCGAAGAAGCTGTACTGGTCGCGCGAGGACACCGACCTGGAGCGCAGGGGCGCACTGCCGTTCGGGCGGGCCGCCGTACGGCGGGAAGGCCGTGACGCCACGGTCGTCGCGTACGGGCCGTCGGTACCGGTGGCCCTGGCCGCGGCCGAGGCAGCGGCGGCCGAGGGCATCGAACTGGAGGTCGTCGACCTGCGCACGATCGTCCCCTTCGACGACGAGACGGTGACGGCTTCCGTACGGCGGACCGGGCGCTGCCTGGTCGTGCAGGAGGCGCAGGGATTCGCGGGCGTCGGGGCGGAGATCGCCGCACGCGTGCAGGAACGCTGCTTCCACTCGCTGGCCGCCCCGGTCCTGCGGGTGGCCGGCTTCGACATCCCCTATCCGCCGCCGAAACTGGAGCACGCGCATCTGCCCGGTGTCGACCGGGTCCTCGACGCCGTCGACCGCCTCCAGTTCGGTGACGAGCCGGACACCCGGCATCTGCTGAAGGGAGCGGTCGCATGACCACGGCAACACGCCTGGAGCAGCTCTTCCGGCTGCCCGACCTCGGCGAAGGGCTGACCGATGCGGAGATCGTCGAGTGGAAGGTCGCCGTCGGCGACACCGTGACCGTCGACCAGATCGTCGTCGAGGTCGAGACCGCCAAGGCCGCGGTCGAGGTGCCCGTCCCGTACGCGGGCACGGTGCTCCGGCTGCACGCGGAAGCGGGCACGGCGCTGGCGGTGGGAGAACCGCTGATCACCGTGGGGGCGGATGTTCCCGCCGGGGCCGACGGGTTCGCGTCCCGCCCCGAGGACGCGGGTGGCGCACCGGACCCGGCGGTGCCGGCGGACGCGGCGGCGGAACGCTACCGGGAGGAGGAACAGGCCGGATCCGGCAACGTACTGATCGGCTACGGCACGGGCCACGGCCCGACGACCTCACGCCGCCGCCGTCGGCGCGGCGCCGCGGCAGCGGGCCCGTCCGCGCGCCCCGCACCCGCCGGAGCCGCCGGGACTGTCGGTGCCGCGCAGCGAAACGGAGCGGTCGACGGTGCCGTAGCGGCGGGCGGCGCCGCATCCGTGTCGCACGCCGCGGCCGACACCTCGCCCGCGACCGCCACCGCGGCCGGCATCTCGCCCGCGACCGGCATGGTGTCGCACGCCGCGGCCGCCACCTCGCCCGCGCCCGCCACCGCGGCCGACACCTCGCCCGCCACCGCCACCGTGTCGCACGCCCCCCGGGTGATCTCCCCCCTCGTGCGGAGGATGGCCCGGGACCACGGTGTCGACCTCACCGGCGTGTCACCGTCCGGCCCGGCAGGAGTCGTCCTCAGAAGGGACGTCGAGCAGGCCATCGCCCGGTCCGGGCAGACCGCGAGCCCGAGCCCGGGCCACCAGGCCGTGGCCCCCGCCCTCGCCCCCGCACCGCAGGAGCCGGCCACGTCGGCCGGCCCCGAGCGCATCCCCCTGCGCGGAGTGCGCCGCGCCGTCGCCGACAAGCTCTCCCGCAGCCGGACCGAGATCCCCGACGCCACCACCTGGGTCGACGTGGACGCCACCGGGCTGCTCGACGCCAAGAAGGCGCTGGAGTCCGCCGGAACCGGCACCCGCATCGGTCTGCTGGCGCTCTTCGCCCGCTTCTGCGTCGCCGGACTGCGCCGTTTCCCCGAGCTGAACTCCACGGTCGACACCGAACGCCGGGAGATCCTCCGTCACGGCGAGGTGCACCTCGGCTTCGCCGCCCAGACCGAACGCGGGCTGGTCGTCCCGGTCGTCCGCGACGCCCACCTCATGACGACCGTCCAACTGGCCGCCGAACTCGCCCGGTTGACCGAACTCGCGCGCGGCGGGAACCTTCCGCCGCACGCGCTCACCGGAGGCACGTTCACCCTGAACAACTATGGGGTGTTCGGCGTCGACGGATCCACACCGATCATCAACCACCCGGAGGCCGCCCTCCTCGGTGTGGGCCGCCTCGTCGACAAACCCTGGGTCGTCGACGGCCAGTTGACGGTCCGCAAGGTCACCCAGCTCTCCTTCAGCTTCGACCACAGGGTCTGCGACGGAGGAGTGGCCGGTGGCTTCCTGCGCTTCGTGGCCGACTGCGTCGAGCGCCCGGCGATCCTGCTCGCCGACATCTGACCAGCCGACTCACCCGTCGGCCCTCGGCTCACCCCGTCGATCCTCAGCCCAGCCGGCCTGTGGTTCGTCAGTGCCCGGCCCCCAGCCATCCGTGCCTCCGCCCCCGGGCGGACCGCGCCCACCGACCGGCCGAATGTTCGGCCAGGAGATCCCCATGCCCACCGACTTCTACGCCCGCCACGCGGACCTGCTCCAGCAGGCCGTGGAGCACGCGGCGGACCGCGGCTACTGGACGCCGTACCCGGAGACGCCCAGCACCTCCGCCTACGGAGCCGAGGCGCCCCAGCAGGGCGAGGCCGCCTTCCGCGCCCTCCTCGGCAACCCCTTCCCCCTCGACGGTCACCCCACCGC
>NZ_LIQX01000013.1 GCF_001418475.1 Streptomyces ossamyceticus
TCTTCCGCCCCCCGAGCCGCAATCCCCGAGCGCCGAACCGCTGTCCCCGAGCCGCGCCCCCTGAACAGCGGCTCCCGACCGCAGACCACGGGCCTTCCCGTTCCCCCCTCTCTGCACCGGCCACCCGAACCCCGACACCCCTGACATGGCCGTTCGGTGTGCCCGTATGCCTCTCTTCCGCCCCTCTCACGGCACAGCTGTGCCTGGAACCAAGGAACCCGCCATGCGTAGAACCACCAGCCGCCGTCTCATCGCCACGGCCCTGACGACCGTCGTCGCCGTCGTCGGCACCGCCTGCTCCTCCGGCTCGGGCAGCACCGGTGCCGCCAAGGACGCGGACGGTGGCACGTACACGATCTGGGACCCGTACCCGCAGTTCGACAAGGGCTCGGCCTGGGCGAAGCTGCTCGACGACTGCGGCACCAAGGCCGGGGTCAAGGTCAAGCGGACCGCCTTCGACACCAGCGACCTGTCGAACAAGGCGCTGCTGGCGGCCCAGCAGGACAACTCCGCCGACGTGCTCATCGTCGACAACCCGGTGGTGTCGACGCTGGCCGAGGCGGGCGTCCTCACCACGACCGACGAGAACAAGCTGGACACCTCCAAGGCGGACCCGAACCTGCTCGCGGCCGGCCAGTCCGGCGGCAAGACCTACGGCACACCGATCGGTGCCAACACCCTCGCCCTCTACTACAACAAGGACGTGCTGAAGAAGGCCGGTGTGGACATCGCCTCGGTGAAGGACTGGAAGTCGCTGACGGCGGCGCTGGCGAAGGTGGAGAAGGTCGGCAAGAAGGGCATCACGTTCTCGGCGATCGGCACGGAGGAGGGCAGCTTCCAGTTCCTGCCGTGGTTCTGGGGCTCCGGCGCCCAGCTGACCGACCTCGACTCCGAGCAGGCCGTCTCCGCGCTGTCGCTGTGGAAGGGCTGGCTGGAGAAGGGGTATGCCCCCAACTCGGTCATCAACAACACGCAGACGACCAGCTGGCAGGAGTTCGCGAGCGGCGACTACGCGTTCGCGGAGAACGGCACCTGGCAGCTCGCCAATGCCGAGAAGGCGGGCTTCGACTACGGCGTCCTGCCCATACCCGGCTCCGGAGGCGGCAACGCCGCCGCCCCGACCGGCGGTGAGTTCGTCACCCTCCCCGTGCAGAGCGACACCGGCCGCTACGCCACCGCGCGGAAGCTGGCCACCTGCCTGACCAGCACACAGAACCTGCTCGACACCGACACCACCCTGTCCTACGTGGCGCCCACCGCCGAAGTGCAGGACAAGCAGGTCGCGGCCAACGCCCAGCTCAAGCCCTGGGTGGACGCGGTCAAGGCGGCCAAGGGCCGCACCAGCGACGACCTGGGCACCAAGTACCCGAAGATCTCCGAGCAGTTGTGGAAGGCCGTCCAGTCCGCCCTCAGCGGTGCCGGGTCGCCGAAGGACGCGCTGGCCAAGGCGCAGTCCGCCGCCCAGTAGACGGGAACGGCCGGTCCGCAGATGAACCACGTGACACAGATGCCGGATCGCCGGCCCGCACAGGTCCGTAAGGGGGCGGCGGCCACCGCCGCCCCCAGGCCGGCCGACGCGCGAGCACGGCGCCGCCCGACCTCCCCGCACTGGGCCGCCTGGGCGTTCCTCGCCCCGGTCACCCTCTACCTCGCGCTCTTCTACGCCTATCCGCTGTACCGCAACCTCGATCTGAGTCTGCGCGACTACACCGTCCGCTCCTTCGTCCAGGGCGACGCCCCGTTCACCGGCCTCGCGAACTACACGAAGGTCTTCGACGACCCGACGTTCGCGCCCGCCCTGCTGCACACCGTCGTCTTCACCGCCGTGTGCCTGGTCTTCCAGTACGCGATCGGCCTGGCCCTCGCGGTCTTCTTCCACCAGCACTTCCGGCTCTCCGCCACCCTGCGGGCACTGTTCCTGGTGCCGTGGCTGCTGCCGCTGATCGTGTCCGCCTCCACCTGGTCGTGGATGCTCAACAGCGACTCCGGCATCGTCAACGCGGCCCTGCACGCCGTCGGCGTCGGCCCGGTGAACTGGCTGACCTCCCCCGACTGGTCGCTCACCTCGGTGATCCTCGCGAACATCTGGATCGGCGTCCCGTTCAACCTGGTCGTCCTGTACAGCGGCCTGCAGTCCATCCCGGCGAGCCTGTACGAGGCCGCCGCCCTCGACGGGGCGAACGCCTGGCAGCGGTTCTGGCGGATCACCTTCCCGCTGCTGCGCCCCGTGTCGGCGATCACGCTGCTGCTGGGGCTGGTCTACACGCTCAAGGTCTTCGACATCATCTGGATCATGACCAAGGGTGGCCCCGCCGACTCCTCGACGACCTTCGCCACCTGGTCCTACCAGCTCGGATTCGGCAACCTCCTGCCCGCCTTCGGGCCCGGCGCGGCCGTCGGCAACCTGCTCGTCGTCGCGGCCCTGGTGTTCGGCCTGATCTACCTGAAGGTCCAGCGAAAGCAGGCACTGTCATGAACCGAAGCGCCGCACGCTCCTGGTGGAAGACCACCCTCGGCCTCCTCCTGACCGGGATCATGCTCTTCCCGGTCTACTGGATGCTCAACGTGTCCCTCACCCCCGAGCGGGACATGCGCAAGAGCCCACCGGACCTGTTCCCCGCGCACGGCACCCTGGACGGCTACCGCACCGTGCTGGACGAGCAGGTGCCGTACCTCGGCACCAGCCTCGTCGTCGGCCTGGGCACCGTCGTCCTCACCGTGGCCCTGGCCGCGCCCGCCGGGTACGCGCTGGCCAAGCTGCGCCCGCGCGGTGGCGGCATCCTCACCTTCCTGCTGCTGGCCGCCCAGATGATCCCCGGCATCATCATGGCGATGGGCTTCTACGCCATCTACCTCCAGCTGGGCATGCTCCAGTCGGTGCCCGGCCTGATCGTCGCCGACTCCACGCTCGCCGTCCCCTTCGGCGTGCTCATCTTCACCGCGTTCATGTCCGGCATCCCCGGCGAACTGCTCCAGGCCGCGAAGACCGACGGCGCCGGGGCGCTGCGCACCTTCGTGTCGATCGTCCTGCCGATGAGCCGCAACGCCGTCGTCACGGTGTCGCTGTTCGCGTTCCTGTGGTCGTGGTCCGACTTCGTCTTCGCCGGGACCCTCGTCAACGGCGGCGCCCACGAGCCGATCACGCTCGGCATCTACCACTACATAGGCAACAACAACCAGGAGTGGAACGCCATCATGGCCACCGCCGTCGTGGCCTCCCTGCCGGCCGCGGTCATCCTCGTCCTCGCGCAGCGGTACGTCGCCGCGGGCGTCACCGCCGGCGCGGTCAAGGACTGACCTCCCCCTCCTCCCCCCTCACGGCTCCACCGCCTCCCGGTGGCGGCGCGATCCCCCCTGCCCGAGAAACGAGTGACCCCCATGACCGCCGCACCGTCCGGCCCGGCCTTCTCCGTCCACGACATCCCCTTCAGCACGTACGGGTCCTGGTTCGGTATCTCTCCCGTGCTCGCGGAGAAGACGCGGTCCGAGGATCTCCACCTCGTCTCCCACCAGAACGGCATGCACGCCGTGCTGCGCCTGGTTCCCCTGGACCCGGCGACGGGCGACCGGGCCGACACCCGCGTCGAGGCGACCCCCGGCCTGCTCGCCTGGACCGGTCCGACCGGCCGCGTCGACCTCGCCTACCAGACACCGGACACCGTGCGGCTGCGGGGCGGCGGCCTCGCCCTCGCGCTCCGGGCGGCCGCCCCTATCCTCACCCCGTTCAGCGGCACCTACTTCTACCGGGAGCCCGGCGCCGACGCGTACGTCCTCACCTCGTACGAGACCGGGCGGCGCTACCGGATCACCGTCCTGTCCGGCACCGTCATCGAGGTGCCCGGCGCGCAGGCGCTGGGCGGCGCGGACCGCGGTGTCACCGTCGGCGCCGGGGCCGACGGGACCTGGGAGGTCGCCGTCGAGGAGTACGAGACCGCGCGCCGCCCCTACGCCTCGACCGCCGGGTTCGACCAGGTCGTGACGGCCGCGCGCACCGCGTTCGCCGCGTTCGCCGACCGCGTGGCGCCCTGGCGCTCGGCCGCGACCCCGGCCGCGGAACTCGCCGCCTACGTCCTGTGGTCGGCGACCGTCAGCCCACGGGGCTTCGTGACCCGGCCCGCGGTCCTGATGTCCAAACACTGGATGGACAAGGTGTGGAGCTGGGACCACTGCTTCAACGCCCTCGCCCTCGCCCCCGGCGCTCCCGACCTGGCCTGGGACCAGTTCTCCCTGCCCTTCGACCACCAGGACGAGGCCGGGGCCCTGCCCGACTCGGTCACCCACTCCGAAGTCCTGCACAACTTCGTCAAGCCCCCCATCCACGGCTGGACCCTCGGCCTGCTGCGCCGACGGCTCCCCGAACCGCTCACCCACGCACAACTCACCCAGGCGTACGGCCGGTTGAGCCGCTGGACGGACTTCTGGCTCACCGCCCGCCGCGCACCCGGCGCCGCCCTGCCCCACTACCAGCACGGCAACGACAGCGGCTGGGACAACGCCACCACCTTCGACCCCGCACGCGTCGTCGTCACCGCCGACCTGGCCGCCTTCCTCACCCTGCAACTCCGCGAACTCGCCTCGCTGGCCGATGAGTTGGGGCGGCCGGACGATGCCAGCCGCTGGACGCGGACGGCCGAGGAGACCCAGGCCGCGATGCTCGGCGACCTGTGGAAGGGCGACCGGTTCGCCGCCCGGTCGGCCGACACCGGCGAGACCTGGACCAGCGCGAGCCTGCTCGACCTCATGCCCATCGCCCTCGGGGAGCACCTGCCGGAGACGGTCGGCACCGTCCTCGCCGACCGGATCGGGACCCATCTCACCCCGTACGGCCTGGCCACCGAACAGCCCGACTCGCCGCACTACCTCCCCGACGGCTACTGGCGCGGCCCGATCTGGGCCCCCGCCACCGTCCTCGTCGAGGACGGGCTGCGCCGCGCCGGCCACCACCGGCTCGCCGACGAGATCAGCACCCGCTTCCGCGCCCTGTGCGAGACCCACGGCTTCGCCGAGAACTTCGACGCCCTCACCGGCACGGGCCTGCGCGACCGCGCCTACACCTGGACCGCCGCCGCCTACCTGCTCCTCGCCGAGGCCCACGAACTCCGGCACGCCCCACCCACCGAGCACCTCACCGGCTGAGGTCCTCGGCAAGACCCCTCACCCCGTCCGGACAGCACCCAGCCACGCCACTCCGCCCCCCACACCGCACCGCAGCGCACCACATCACACCAGGAGACCCACCATGCGCGACATATCCCCCTTGCCTCTCCTCTCGGCACGCACGACCAGAACCGCCCGGACGGGAGTCCGCTCGCGGACGGTCACGCTCGCGGCACTGCTCGCGTCGGTCGCCGCCACCGTCGTCCTGCCCGGCACCTCGGCCCAGGCCGCCGACACGACCGTCGCCGTGGACTTCGCCACGGTCGGCGGCGCCCCCACCTACCGGGCCTCGGGCACGATCTACGGGATGTCCGAGAACGGCTCGCTGCCGCAGGACCACTTCTACACGGACATCAAGTGGAGGTACATGCGGGCCGGCGGCGCCCAGTTGGACAACCCGGGAGGTTGGGTCGCGGGCAAGTACGACCGCCGCTGGAACTCCACCCTCGCCCAGTACAAGCGCACCAAGGCGCTCGGCGGGACGTTCGTCATACTGCCGCACGACCTGTGGGGCGCGGACGGTACCACCACCCCCACCTTCCCCGGTGACAACGGCGACTGGTCCCGCTTCGACGCCTTCTACGACCGTCTTCTCAGTGACGTGAAGGCGGCGGGGATGACGGACATCGAGTGGGACATCTGGAACGAGCCCGACTGCAGCCTGTTCTGGGGATCCGGCCAGCCCCAGTACCTGGAGATGTGGAAGCGCTCCTACCAGAAGATCCGGGCCGCGATCCCCGGCGCCGTCGTCGTCGGCCCGAGCACCTGCAGCAAGCCGTCCGCGAACAACACCTGGTGGAACACGTACCTCGACTACGTGAAGGCGAACAACGTCGCTCCGGACACCTACAGCTGGCACGACCTCCCCGGCGACCCGGTCACCGACAGCAACGCCGTGAAGTCCATGCTCTCGGCACGGTCGATGACGACGAGCCGGCCCTTCCAGGTCAACGAGTACGGCAACACCAACGAGCAGAACCCCGGCCGCGGCGGCTGGTACATCTCCCGGCTGGAGCGGGCCGGGGCGGACGGCCTGCGGGCCAACTGGGCGTCGGCCGCCAATCTGCACGACTTCCAGGCGAAGCTGCTGACGAAGACGGGCAGCCAGTACCTGCCGCTGGGCGAGTGGTTCTTGTACCGGTACTACGGCTCGCAGACCGGGAACGTCGTGAAGGTGACGCCGGGGACGAACACCGACGCGTTGGCGACGAAGGACAACTCCGCGCGCAACGCCAAGATCCTGCTCGGCAGCAACGGCAACACCGGCACGGTCACGGTCAACCTGGGCCGTCTCGACACCACCTCGGTGGTGGAGAACGGCAAGGTCCGCGCCGTCGTCCAGCGTGTACCGAACAACAACGGCGGAGCCGTGACCGGCCCGGTCACGGTCTCCGACCAGACCCTGACGGTCAGTGGTGACGCGGCTTCCGTGAACGTGCCCTGGACCGCCGCCGCCGACGGCTACACCGTCACCCTGCTCCCGCCGTCCGACACCACCGTCTCCACGGTCGCCGTGAGCGAGAACAGCGGGCAGTGCCTGGACGACACGACCTCAGCCAGGCCGACGGCACGCAGTACCAGCAGTACGACTGCGAGGGCGGCTACCAGCAGATGTTCGACTTCAAGCCGGTCGCCGGCAAGGCGGACACCTACACGGTGGTCAACCAGCACAGCGGCAAGTGCCTCGACGTCAACGGTGCCTCCACCACCGACGGCGCCGCCGTCATCCAGTACACCTGCAACGGTGCCGCCAACCAGCAGTTCCAGCTGCGCCCGGTGACAGCGCTCGGCAACGCCGACGACTACCAGCTGGTCGCCGTCCACAGCGGCAAGTGCGTCGACGTCAGCCAGATCTCCACCGCGGCCGGCGCGAAGATCCACCAGTGGCCCTGCGACGCGGCGAGCGCGCTGAGCACCAAGAAGAACCAGATCTGGCGCCTCCTCGGCAAGAGCTGACGCCTTCGGGGGGCCGCGGACGACGACCGCGGCCCCCCGAGCAACCGCGGCCCTCCGATCACTCGCGCGCGAGATTCCGTCGGTAGAGGGCGACGGCCTGCTCCGCCGGGAGGTTCGGGACGGTGACCGTCTTGCCGGTCTCCTTGGAGACCACGACATTGGCGCCGCCCGGTGGAGCGGGCAGCGGGCGGCCGGAGGGATCGGTGCGGGGCGGGAGGACCGCGTACACCAGATAGCCGACGTCGAACTCGTGGACGTGCAACTCGGCGGGGGAGCCGTCGGCCGACCGAGGCGGGGCGTACCGGGCGCGGACCAGCTCGACGGCCTGCTCCGGGGTGAGGGGCGGCGTGCCGGAAGCCATGGGTGTCGTCAGAGCCGGGCGGGAGCGCCGCCGAAGCCGATCTCGTTGCCGTCCGGGTCGTGGTACGTGATCTTGCGGACGCCGTTGGCGTAGGTCTCCCGGTTCGCGGGCTTCAGCCCCCGGTCCGTGATGCCCTCGACACGGGCGTCGAGGTCGTCGACGAACACGGTGTGCAGGGCGTGACCGCCGCGCCCCGGCCGGTGCTCGATGTACATGTACCGGTGCTCAGCCAGCTCCCACACGGCCTCCGTGTCGTTCGGGATGAACGTCGGCGGCGAACCGAACAGGCGCTCGTACCAACCGAGTGCCGCTTCGTAGTCGTTGACGAGGACGCCTGCGAACAGTTCGACGGACATGACGCCATGGTAGGGCCGCGGCGCTCTCCGGGCGGGGGAGGTGATCACCGCTCGCGTCGCCGCGCTCCGTACAATTTGGAGCCGAACGACATCTGAGATCCGATGTGCCCCATGGCGTCAAGGAGTGTGCCCGTGCCCGGCCAACGATCCATCACGCAAGCCGAGAAGCTCGCGGAGGCGAAGCTCGGGGGCATCCCCGTCCGTCACGAGCAGATGGCGGTCGTCGCCAACATCTACCGGGCCGCGTCGGCGGTGAGGCAGCACCTGGAGAACTCGGTGCTGCGCGGCGCCGACCTGACCTGGACGGCGTTCGTCGTGCTGTGGGTGGTCTGGATCTGGGGCGAGTCCGAGACCCGGCACGTCGCGGAGGAGGCCGGCATCTCCAAGGGGACGCTCACCGGGGTCTCCCGGACGCTGGAGAAGCGGGGGCTGCTGCGGCGGGCCGGGCACCCCACCGACGGCCGGCTGGTGCTGCTCAGCCTCACCGAGGAGGGCGAGGAACTGATGCGACGCGTGTTCCCCGCGTTCAACGAGGAGGAGGCCTTCGTCGCCGCGCAACTCGACGTCGACGAATGCCGCAGCGTCGCGGACGGACTGCGGCGCGTCGTCCTCCAGGTCGAGGAGCACGGCGAGGAGCGCCGCCTCGCCCTCCTCGACGGCGCGGCCCCGGCCCCCCGCCGCAGCGGCCGCCGCCCGCAGCCTTAGGGC
>NZ_LIQX01000130.1 GCF_001418475.1 Streptomyces ossamyceticus
ACTCCGCACCCCCGGGGGCGCACCGAACTCCTCCGGGCGCTCCTGCCCCGGGCCCCCTATGGCCCCGCACCGACCTCGGCGGATACCGTTCGCACCATGGCCGACTACCTCGACGACCTCCGCTTCGCCCACGTCCTCGCGGACGCCGCCGACGCGAGCACCATGTCCCGCTTCAAGGCCCTCGACCTCAAGGTGGAGACGAAGCCCGACATGACTCCGGTGAGTGAGGCCGACAAGGCCGCCGAGGAACTCATCCGCGGCCATCTCCAGCGCTCCCGCCCCCGGGACGCGATCCTCGGCGAGGAGTACGGCGTCGAGGGCACCGGCCCCCGCCGCTGGGTCGTCGACCCGATCGACGGCACCAAGAACTACGTCCGTGGCGTGCCCGTATGGGCCACCCTGATCTCCCTGATGGAGGCGGGTGAGGGCGGCTACCAGCCCGTCGTCGGCGTGGTCTCCGCGCCCGCCCTCGGCCGCCGCTGGTGGGCGGCGAAGGGCCACGGCGCGTTCACCGGCCGCAGCCTCAGCTCGTCCTCCCGCCTCCACGTCTCCCGTGTCTCGAAGCTGTCGGACGCGTCCTTCGCGTACTCCTCGCTCAGCGGCTGGGAGGACCGCGGCAGCCTGAACGGCTTCCTCGACCTCACCCGCGAGGTGTGGCGCACGCGCGCGTACGGCGACTTCTGGCCGTACATGCTGGTGGCCGAGGGCGCGATCGACCTGTGCGCCGAACCCGAGCTGTCGCTGTGGGACATGGCCGCCAACGCGATCATCGTCACCGAGGCCGGCGGCACCTTCACCGGTCTCGACGGCCGCCCCGGCCCGCACAGCGGCAACGCGGCAGCCTCGAACGGCCTGCTCCACGACGAACTGCTGGGGTACCTGAACGAGCGCTACTGAATCGCTGGTGCCCCTGCGGCTGTGGAGTGATCCCGAGGCGCCCCTGAACTGACCACGCGCGCCCCCTTGTTGACCCTCTCTTTGCCTGGGAAGCTGGCAGTCCCCCCATTTGTGAACTTGTGCAGTGCTCAACAGGCGCGCCGGTGCGCCGTCATGACGACTGCCATGGTTCTCCAGGAGGTGACCGCACTCCATGCTCGTCCGCGACGCCATGAGCACGGTGGTTCTCACCATCGGCCCCGACCACACGCTCCGCCAGGCCGCCGCCCTGATGTCCGCCCGTCGGGTGGGCGCGGCCGTGGTTCTCGACCCCGACGCCGGCGGACTCGGCATCCTCACCGAACGCGACGTCCTCAACTCCGTCGGTCTGGGCCAGAGCCCGGACATCGAGCGCGCCCACGCCCACACCACCAACGACGTCGTGTTCGCCGCGCCGTCCTGGACGCTGGAGGACGCCGCCCGCGCCATGGCGCACGGCGGCTTCCGGCATCTGATCGTGCTCGACGAAGCCGCGCCCGTCGGCATCGTCTCCGTCCGCGACATCATCCGCTGCTGGGCCCCGGCGCGACAGCACGCGCCGGCGTGACCCCGATCGGGCCGGGACCCGAAGGAGTCCCGGCCCGTCCCGACGGCAAGCGGTCCAACCCTGGCCGACCGCACAGAGCCTGGACGGCGGCCCACCAGGCGCTTGCCGAGGTCCGGGCGGTGCCGTCCGCCGCTCTCCGGCCGAGGTCGGCACAGCCTCACAGCACCGCTCTTTGCGCCAGATCCTACATTGGACAAAGTCCAAGTCAATGCCTATTCCAAAGTCACACCCGTTCGGAATCTGACCCCCTTGCTGTTACGCTGACCTGTATGAGTGACCTTCTGGAGCGGCTGCGCGGACGCGGATGGCGTATGACCGCGCAGCGTCGTGTCGTGGCCGAGGTCCTCGACGGCGAGCATGTCCATCTGACAGCCGACGAGGTACACGCGCGTGCTGTGGCCAAGCTGCCGGAGATCTCCCGCGCGACCGTCTACAACACCCTGGGCGAGCTGGTCTCCCTGGGCGAGGTGCTCGAGGTCGCCACGGACAAGCGCGCCAAGCGGTACGACCCGAACGCGCACCGCCCGCACCACCACCTGGTGTGCGCCCGGTGCGGCACGATCCGCGACGTCCACCCCACCGGCAACCCGCTCGCGGACCTGCCTTCCTCGGAGCGCTTCGGCTTCACCGTCTCCGACGTCGAGGTGACCTACCGAGGCGTCTGCCCGACCTGCGCGACGGCGTAGACCCCGCCTCTCCGCCGCACACCACGTCACGCCACACGACAAGCCCCCGGCGGATCTGCTGCCGGGGGCTTCGCCGTTCTTCGGCAGCTGGATCCTGTACTCAGCCGTGGCCACACACACCGAAGGCCCGGAACCTCATCGGTTCCGGGCCTTCGGCCTTGAGTAGCGGGGACAGGATTTGAACCTGCGACCTCTGGGTTATGAGCCCAGCGAGCTACCGAGCTGCTCCACCCCGCGTCGGTAAACGCAACCTTACGTGGCCCCGTCGACCAGCGCAAATCGCTTAAGTGCCGAGACGGGACGCACGGGCGTCACACCCTTCCGGTGTCACGCCCGTGCCCGGCCCACGCCACCCGCTCCTACGCCGACAGCTCCTGCCGCAGTGCGTCCCGCAGCCGCGCCGCCCGCTTGGTCACCTCGGCCGGCCCGAGCGCCACCGCCCGGTCGGCCCACCGCTTCCCCTCGGCCAGCTCACCCCGACGCGCGTAGACGAGGGCGAGCCGCAGCGCCGCCCGCCCGTGCCCCGCGTCGGCGGCCCGGGCCCACCACACGGCGGCCTCCGGCTCACTCCCCTCACGCGCCAGCAGCAGCCCCAGGTTGAACGCGCCGTTCCGCGAACCGGCCTCGGCGGCCATGCGGTACCACCGCGCCGCCTCGACGACGTCGCCCCGGCCCGCGGCCAGCATCCCGACGCGCACCTGCGCCCGCCGGTGCCCCTGCGACGCGGCCCTCTCGTACCACTCCTCGCACTCGTTCTTCTCGCGCACCGGCTCCCCCAGCTCATGCGCGGGGGCGGGCGGCCGACGCGCGTCGAGCACGGCGGCGAGCCGGTAGGCGGCCTCTGCGCTGCCCCCGCCGGCGGCACACCGCAGATGCCGCTCGGCGGCCCGCTCGTCCCCTTCCCGCAGGCGCGCGATGGCGACCTGGAGCGCCGCCTCGGTGTGCCCGGCGGCGGCCGCCCGCTCGTACCAGACGAGCGCGGTCACGTCGTCGCCCCGCCCGGCGTGCAGGATCCCGAGGTTGAACGCGGCGTCCACACTGCCGGCCTCCGCGGCCTTGGAGAACCACGGCTCGGCACCGGCCGCGTCGCCCACCTGGAGCAGCAGGATGGCCAGCGCGTTGGCCGCCTCCCGGTGCCCGGCGTAGGCGGCCTGCCGGTACCACTGCTCGGCCTGCGCGGTCCGCCCCTGCTCGGCGCAGAGCAGCCCCAGGTTGTACGCGCCGTTCACGTCACCGGCGTCCATCGCGGCCCGGTACCACCGCTCGGCGGTCTGGGTCTCGCCGCGCTCGGCGTGCAGCGCCCCAAGGGCGTTCGCGGCGTTGCCGTCGCCGTCCTGGGCTGCCCGCAGCCACCACACGGCCGCGCTCTCGGTGTCGCCCGCGTCGCGCAGCAGGAACCCGAGCGCGCACGCGGCCCGGGGCTCGCCGTCCTTGGCGGAGGTCAGGTACCAGCGCCCGGCCTCCTTGAGCTCGCCGCGCCGCTCCAGGATCGCGCCGAGGTGCAGCGCGGCCCGCCGGTGGCCGCGCGCGGCGGCCTGGCGGTACCACTGCTCGGCCTCCTCGGCGGCGGTCGGTGCGACACCGTTGTCAGCCCCCGGCGCGCCCGCTCGCACGGCGGAACGCCCTTCGCGTACGCCGTCCCGTCCTTCCCGGGCCGCGCCCCGACCGTCCCGTCCGCCGTCGCGCCCCTCCCGCAGGGCATCCCTGGCGTCCCGAGCGGGCCGTCCGCCCCGTCCGTCCCGGACGACCTCGCGGCTCGCGCCGCCGATCTCCAGGGCAGCGCGGGCGATCCTGCGCCCCTCCCGGACGGCCGCGCGCTCCTCGCGCTCGGCACGATGGTCCAGCGTCCGGGCGAGGCGGTACGCGGCCTCGCGGTGACCGCGTTCGGCGGCGACGCGCATCCACTGCTCGGAGGCGGCGTCGCTGCGGTGCTCCAGCAGGTCGGCGAGGGCGTACGCGCCGAGCGCGTGGCCCTGCTCGGCGGACTGGCGCAGCCAGTACTCGGCGGCCGGCTCGTCGCCGCGCTCGCGGTGGTGCCGGCCGAGCGCGTGGGCGGCCGCCGCGGAACCGGCGACGGCGGCGATCCGCCACCATCCGGCGGCCTCGTCGGGGTATCCCCTCTGGTGAAGCAGAACGCCCAGGTTGTTGGCGGCCGCGCGGTCCCCGGCGGCGGTGGCGGCACGCAGGTACGGCTCGGCCCCGTCGAGGTCTCCACGGCGCAGCAGCATGGCTCCGAGGACGCTCATGGCCTCGGAGTCGCCGGCTTCGGCGGCGAGCCGCTGGCGCGCCTCCTCGACGGCTTCCCCAGCCTCGTCCGGGTCCACGGGCGGCGCGGAGTCACCCGCGGGGCGCGGACGGCCGACGGTCATCTCGGGCTCGGTGGTCAGGACGGACTCCCCCGACGGGTCGGACTCCGCGGGCAGCACGAGGTCGGCAGACAGCGCAACGTCGACAGACTGCGCAAACCGCCCTGTCTCCAACAGAGTTGCCTTGTCCCCCATAACGTCCATCGTCGCACCACCTGCAACCTGGGTACACCTGGTATACCGCAGCCATTGAGGTCACTACAGCGTTTTGTCGACATGCCCACAGAGCGACAAGTCAAACACAGATCGCCTCAAGTCCCCAGGCAACACGTCGAAGGCCCGGATCCTTTGGAGGATCCGGGCCTTCAACTTCAGTAGCGGGGACAGGATTTGAACCTGCGACCTCTGGGTTATGAGCCCAGCGAGCTACCGAGCTGCTCCACCCCGCGCCGTTGCTCGGCAACCGTATCACGGCGCGGGGTGGAGCCTCGAATCACCCGCTCGCAGCCCCCGTGTCGGCGTCCTTGTCGCTCTTGTCGGCCTGGTCGCCCTTGTCGTCGTTCTCGCTGCCGCCGCTGCCACCGGCCCCGTCGGCCTTGGACTGCGCGTCCTCGGCCCGCTTCAGGGCGTCCTCGAGGTCCTGCTGGGCTCGGCCGTACGCCTCCCAGTCGCCGTCCTTGAGGGCCTTCTGCCCCTCGTCGAACGCCTTCTGGGCGTCCTGCAGCGCCTGTTGGACCGTCGGGTCGCCGGACTTCGGCGGCTCGTCGGTGCCTTCGTCGCCGTCGTCCACCGGCGGCTCGGGGGTCGGACCCGCCGTCTCGAACACCTTGTTGAGCGCGGCGTCGAGGGTGTCCTCGAAGGCCGTGTTGCCGCCGTAGGTGACGAGAACCTTGCGCAGCAGCGGGTACTTGAGGCCGCCGCCTCGCACGTAGACGGGTTCCACGTAGAGCAGTCCACCGTCGAGCGGGACCGTCAGGAGGTTGCCGTACTCGACCTCGGAGTCACCGCGCTTGAGCAGGCTGATGGTCTCGGCGATGTCCTGTTGGGAGTTGAACTGGCTCTGGACCTGCTTGGGGCCGTCGATCGCTTCGCTCGTCGGCACCTTCAGGATTCTGATCTTGCCGTAGTCCTTGGTGCCCGCCTCGGCGTTGACCGCCATGAAGCCGCTGAGGTTGTCCCGGCCGTTCGGTGTGAACGTCGTGGTCAGCGAGAAGGCCTGTGCCTGCTGCCCGGGCATCTTCATGCTCAGGTAGTACGGCGGCACCGCGCTGCCCGAGGTGTTGGTCGGGTCGTCCGGGACCTGCCACACCTCGCTGCCGCTGAGGAACGTGTCGGCGTCCTTGACGTGATAGCGGGTCAGCAGTTCCCGCTGGACCTTGAACAGGTCCTGCGGGTACCGCAGATGGGCCTCCAGCGACTTGGAGATCGCCGTCTTCGGCTCCACCGTGTCCGGGAACGCCTTCATCCAGGTCTTCAGGACCGGGTCCTGCATGTCCCACTGGTAGAGCTTGACCTCACCCGTGTACGCGTCGACGGTCGCCTTCACCGAGTTGCGGATGTAGTTGACCTGGTTCTGCTGGGCCACCACCGCGCGCTGGCTGTTGTCGGCGGTCAGCGAGTCGGCAGTGGTGTCACCGAGGGTCGTGCGGGAGGCGTACGGGTAGCCATTGGTCGTCGTGTACGCGTCGACGATCCACTGGATCTTCCCGTCGATGACGGCCGGGTAGGCGTCACCGTCGATGGTCAGCCACGGGGCGACCGCCTCGACGCGCTCCTTGGGCGTGCGGTTGTACAGGATCCGCGACCCCTCGCCGATGGCACCGGAGTAGAGGATCTGCGGCTCGCTGAAGGCCGCCGCGTACGCCGCCCGGTTGATCGGGTTGGAGAGGTTGACGCCGCTGTCGCCCTTGTAGCTGGTGGTCTTCTCACCGTTGTCGTCGGAGTAGTCGATCTCCGCCTGGGGACCGCCGACGATGGAGTACTGGGTGGTCTTCTCGCCGTAGTAGATCCGCTGCTGGTAGTCGCCGAGGTCGCCCTTGGACGGCAGGTCGGACTCCGTGAACACCGGACGGCCGCCGGAGGTGGCCTCGGTGCCCTTGGCCGCGACCACGCCGAAGCCATGGGTGTAGCGGAAGTGGTCGTTGATCCAGTTGTTCTTGGGAATGCCCGCGAGGTTCAGCTCACGCAGACCGATGACCGTGTCCTGCTCCGCGCCGTCCTTGCCGCTGTACCGGTCGACGTCCAGGTTCGCGGGGAACGCGTAGTAGTTCCTCATCTGCTGGAGCTGCTGGAACGTCGGCGAGACGATGTTCGGGTCGAGCAGGCGGATGCTGGCCGTGTTCTCGGCGTCCTCACGCAGCTTGTTCTTGTCCGAAGTCGTGCCCGTACCCGCGTACTCCTGGACGTCGGTTCCGTCGATGCCGTAGGCCCGACGGGTCGCCTCCAGGTTCTTCTCGACGTAGGGCGCTTCCTTGGCCTGCTCGTTCGGCTGGACCTGGAACTTCTGCACGATCGCCGGGTACAGCCCGCCGATGAGGATCGCGGAGAGCACCATCAGGCCGAAGCCGATGACGGGCAGCTGCCAGGTGCGCCGCCAGATCGTGGCGAAGAACAGCAGGGCGCAGATGACGGCGATGCAGAAGAGGATGGTCTTGGCCGGCAGATACGCGTTCGCGTCGACGTACCGCAGGCCCGTCCAGTTGCCCGTCGCCTTGAAGTCGCTGGACTTCACCGCGAGGCCGTACCGGTCGAGCCAGTACGCGACCGCCTTCAGGGCGACGAAGATGCCGAGGAGCACCGACAGGTGCCCGGTGGCCGCGGCCGTGGCACGCGCGCCCGGGGAGGTGACTCTGAGGCCGCCGTACAGGTAGTGGGTGAGCGCGGCGGCGATCACCGAGAGCACGGCGGCGGCGAAGCCGAAGCCGAGCAGGAAGCGGTACCAGGGCAGGTCGAAGGCGTAGAAGGAGACGTCCAGGCCGAACTGGGGGTCCTTCTGGCCGAAGGACACGCCGTTGACCCACATCAGCCATGTACGCCACTGCCCGGAGGCGGAGGCGCCGGCGATGAGGCCGACCAGGGCCGTGATCCCGAGGAGCAGCCACTTCTTGTAGGGCGCGATGCCCATGCGGTACCGGTCGAGGCTCTGCTGCTCCATCGACATGGCACTCAGCGGCGGGCGCAGCCGGTGCGCCAGCCAGATGTTGAAGCCGACCGCGGACGCCATCAGCAGACCGAAGACGAAGAAGAGCCCGATCTTCGTCCACAGGGTGGTCGTGAAGACGGACGAGTAGTTCACCGACCGGTACCAGAGCCAGTCCGTCCAGAACCCCGCGAACATGACGAACGCCATGCCGAGCGCGGCAAGGACGCCCAGCGTCATGAGCAGGGTCCGGACACGCCGGGACGGTCGGCCGACTCTGATCCGCGGCCCCGTCGGGCCTCCGCCGCGGTCCGGCATCTGGAAAGCCAAGGTGTGCACCTCGAAAATCGCTGTCGACATGTCGGGGCCGCGTCTACGGACCCTTCAGCGGGCCCCCTGGTCGTAGGAGCCTCACCTATTGCAACTTACTCACGCTTTACTCGGTTCCCGCTTCGGGTAACGAACGAGGCAGGATTGTGACCATGTCCAACACTCCCATGGCAGCGAACCCGCTCACCCGGGCCGTACTCGAGATCGACGAGTACGCCTCGGGCCTCGGCTGGGACCAGCCCGCTCGCCTCTTCGCCCTCGTAGACACCGCGCGCCTGAAGGCCCAGGAGCCCGCGCTCGCGGCACAGCTCGGCCTGGAGGACGAGTCCGAGACCAGCGGCCTCACCCCGATCGAGCAGGAAGAGATCCCCACCGGCAAGGCGCTGGACGAGTTCCTCGGCACGATCGCCTGGCCCGATGCGGTGGTCGGCTGCGCGCTGACCGTGGAGCGGCTGATGCTGCCGCCGTCCGTCGAGGCGTCCGTCCCGGACCACCTCGATGGGGCCCGGCTCACCGAGTGGGTCGCCTCCCACCCGGAGCGCCAGGAGGTCCGTATGACGGTCGCGGTCCTGCGGGACGGCTCCCGCGACTCCGCGCTGCGCCTGCGCGAGAAGGACTCCCCGACCGAGGTTCTCACCGGCCCCGAGTTGGTGCCGGGGCTGGCCGAGGCGCTGACGGCGACGTTCGCGGACTGATCATTCGGAGGCCGTCGCGCGGGGGGCCTCTGCCCTACGGCGGCGGGGGCGTCCCTGGTGACAGAGCGCCCCCACGCACGCGTGGGCGTCAGCCCTTGGTGGTGCACTTCGGCAGGCCGGAGGTGTTTCCGGAGCGGATGTCCTTCAGGGCGCCGAGGGCGTCCTCGATGGTGTCGACCTTGACGAGGGTGAGTCCGTCGGGGGTGTCCTTGGCGGCGGCGGCACAGTTGTCCTTGGGCGTCAGGAAGTACTGGGCGCCCTTGCCGCGCGCGCCGACCGTCTTCATCTCGATGCCGCCGATGGGGCCGACCTTGCCCTTGTCGTCGATCGTGCCGGTGCCGGCGACGAACTTGCCGCCGGTCAGGTTGCCCGGCGTCAGCTTGTCGTAGATGCCGAGGGCGAACATCAGACCGGCGCTCGGGCCGCCGACGTCGGCGAGCTTGATGTCGATGGTGAACGGGAAGGTGTGGTCGGTCCCGGCGGAGATCCCGACGATCGCCCGCGCCTCGCCCGAGTCGTCGGACTTGGCGGTCGTGATCGTGATCTTCCGGGTCTCGGTCGCCGTGGTGTTCTTCTTCTCGGCGGCGGCCTGTGCCTTGGCGGGCACGATGACGAAGTCGACGTTCTCGCCCGGTTTGTGCTTGGTGACCTGTTTCGCCACGTCCTCGGGGGCCTTGATCGCCGTGCCGTCGACGGACTTGATCACGTCACCGGCGTGCAGCTTGCCCTCGGCCGGGGAGCCCTTGACGACGGTGGAGACGATCACCCAGGACCTCACCGGGATGTCCAACTGCTCCAGGGCGGCGACCTTGGCGCTCTCCTGGGACTGGCTGAACTCCTCGGCGTTCTCCTGGGTGGACTGCTCCTCGGTCTTGCCGTCCGGGTACAGCGTGTCGTGGGGGACGACCTTGTTGTCGTGTGCCAGCCAGCCGTAGACGGCCTCGACGAGGTTCATCTTGTAGTCGGCGCTCGTGACCCGGACCGTGGTCATGTTCAGGTGCCCGGTCGTCGGATAGGTCTTGCGCCCCGAGATCTGCAGCACCGGCTCGCCGTCGTGCCTGCCCAGCGTGTTCACCGTCGGCCCCGGCGACATCTCCGAGTAGGGCACGGGAATGAGCACTCCCGCGCACAGGATCGCGATCAGCATCAGGGTGGAGGCGAGCAGCGTCGCGGTGCGGCGTGGCATGGAACGACAGTACGGGACAGGCCTGTAAGTGCACTGTCGGGGCCGCCGTCCGGGGCGGCGGCGAGCGAAGGCGACGCCGCGCGGGACAGGCGAAGGCGAGCGGGCGCGCGGGCGGGGGTCAACCGCCGGTGTGGGACCTCTCCATGGCCTCTCGGAACCGTGAGTAACCGGCGAGCTCGGTGCCGTCCTCGATGCTCTTGCGGTTCCGGCTGGCCCAGCCGCCCCACAGTCCGGCGCCGATCGCAGCCACAAGTGGAACCAGCAACCAGGCGAGCGCCGCCATGCCGACCTCCCAACCCCATTCACATGACCGCAACTGACTGATCAGCAGATTATCCGTCCGCTCTGTCAACGCTCACGCTGGGGGGCGGGTTACGCAACCGGAACGCGCATGGCCCCGTCCCGGTCACGCCACCCGGGTGTTCTCGGGCCCCCGACCCTGTGTCTCCGAGGCTCTCGGCAGCGGCTCAGCAGGCCCCGACCCACTCCTCCGTGCCGTCGGAGAGCTTCTGGTGCTTCCAGATGGGCACCTCGTGCTTCAGGTCGTCGATGAGTCTGCGGCACGCCTCGAACGCCTCACCGCGGTGCGGGCACGACACGGCGACGACCACCGCGAGATCCCCGACCTTCAGACTTCCCACCCGGTGCACGGCCGCGAGCGCCCGCACGGGATGGTCGGCGACCACCTTCTCCGCGATCCGCCGCATCTCCGCCTCGGCGGTCGGGTGGCACGAATAGCCCAGCTCGTCGACATCGGCTCCGCCGTCGTGGTTCCGCACCGTCCCCACGAACAGCGCGGTCCCGCCGGCCGCGTCGTCCCCGACGGCCCGGAAGACCTCGTCCACGGAGAGCGCGGTCTCCCGGACACCGATCAGCTTGATGGGCTCCTCGGCCCTCTGCTCACCGGGGTGATCGTTCATCGCTGCCATACCTCCATCGTGCCGCACCGGCTCCCGGCCCGACACGGTCGGATCAGCGGGCACGCGCGTGTGCGTACTTGTCACGTCCTACAGGGCGCGCACCTTCGTGCGGATCGGTCCCACAGAACGCGCACCTTCGTACCGGATCGAGCTCTCGTCCCACCGTCCTGCGGGGCGCCCCGTCACAGCCGACGCCGAGCCTTCCGAGCCCGCCGTACCAGCGCCGCCGTACCCAGCAGCGCGACCGTCGCGCCCGCGGCACCCGCCGCCGTCGCGTCCTTCCGTCCGAGCCGGCGTCCGGCCACGGTGTGCCGCCCGGACACCTCCTCCAGCAGTTCCGCGAGCACTTCCTCGTTCGTCCACTGCGGCCGCCACCCGGCCTCGTGGAGCCGACTCCCGCTGACGACCCAGGGGTACATCGTGTAGGCCAGGTCCCCGGCCGGCGACGGGGTGAGCCCGATGCGGTGCAGCCGGGCCGCGGCCCCCAGGGCCACCGCGGACGGCAGTTCCATGCGCCGGATCCCGCTGAGCTCCTCGACCTCCTCCTGCTCCAGCCAGCCCTCGCACCCGACGGCCAGCTCCCCGTCGACCTTCTCCAGGACGGCGTACTCCAGCGCCCCGCACAGGTCCTCGACATGGCAGAACTGCCAGGCGGGCCGCGATCCGGCCACCACCAGCAGCCGAGGCGACTCGAAGTACCTGGTCAGCGCGGTGTCCGTACCGCCGACGAGGACGGCGGGCCGGACGACGGTGACATTGAGGCCCGGGTGGGCGCGCGGCGCCCGGCGTGCGAGACGCTCGATCTCCAACAGGTCGCCGACCCCGGTGGCCTCCGCGGTCGCCCGCAGCTCGGCGTCCTCGGAGAGCGGCAGCTCGTTGTCGGGCAGCGCCCCGTAGACCATGGCCGATGTGCACAGCACCACCCGGTGCACCCCGGCCGCCGCGGCCGCCGTGAGGACGGTCTGCGTGCCCCGCACGTTGTACGCGCTGCGTGCCGCCGGGTCGGTGCCCAGGTCGAGGTCGACCGCGAGGTGCACCACCACGTCCGCGCCGCGCAGCTTGTCGGCGATCGCCGGGTCCCGCACGTCCAGGATGTGCCACTGCGCGGCCGCGCACTCCCCCCGCCGCTCGTCGATCGCGATGACCTGCCGGACCTCGTCGGACTCGGCGAGCCGCTCGGTGAGCAGCGCGCCCACCCCGGACGCGGCGCCGGTGACCGCGACGACGGGTCCGCGCAGGGCGGAGCTGGTTGAGTGGTTTCGCGCTGCGCGAACCTGCGGATCTGGGGAACTCACCGGGCGTCTCCAGCGGTTGTCTTCAGTACGAACGCGGGTGACGCGTGCGTACCAGGTGGCATCCATCCTGCCGCAGGCCATCGGTCGGCGGAGCACCGAGGCCCGAACCCGCCACGGTGTCTAGGCTGGGTGGTGTTCGGGCAGCCGTGCCGTCGGTGGAGCCGACGGCCCTATCAGCCGAGGAATCCCGTGAGTGACACCCCATTCGGATTCGGCCTTCCGCCGGAGGAGCCGGACGACGGCGACGAGGGCAAGAAGAAGGACCAGCAGAGCGGTGGTGGTCAGGGCCCGGCCAACCCGTTCGGTTTCGGGTTCCCCGGGGCCGGGGGCCCCGGCGCCGACAATCCGTTCGCCGCGATGTTCGGTTCCATGAACCCCACCGACCTGGGCGCCGCCTTCCAGCAGCTGGGCCAGATGCTCTCGTACGAGGGCGGCCCGGTGAACTGGGACATGGCCAAGCAGATCGCCCGCCAGACGGTCGCCCAGGGCACCGCCGACGGCACCAAGGACTCCAGCGTCGGCCCCGCCGAGCGCACCGCCGTCCAGGAGGCCGTGCGCCTGGCCGACCTGTGGCTCGACGACGCGACGTCCCTGCCGTCCGGCGCCGGATCCGCCGTGGCGTGGAGCCGCGCGGAGTGGGTGGAGGCGACCCTGCCCGCCTGGAAGGAGCTCGTCGACCCGGTGGCCGAGCGTGTCGGCGGCGCCATGGGCGACATCCTGCCGGAGGAGATGCAGGCCATGGCGGGCCCGCTGATCGGCATGATGAAGTCGATGGGCGGCGCCATGTTCGGCCAGCAGATCGGCCAGGCCGTGGGCGTGCTCGCGGGCGAGGTCGTCGGCTCGACGGACGTCGGACTGCCCCTCGGCCCGGCCGGCAAGGCCGCACTGCTCCCGGTCAACGTGGAGGCGTTCGGCAAGGACCTGGGCATCGGCCAGGACGAGGTGCGGCTCTACCTGGCGCTGCGCGAGGCCGCCCACCAGCGGCTCTTCGCCCATGTGCCATGGCTGCGCTCGCACCTGTTCGGCGCGGTCGAGGGCTACGCGCGCGGCATCAAGGTCGACACGGCCAAGCTGGAGGACGTGGTCGGCCAGTTCGACCCGCAGAACCCCGAGGAACTGCAGCAGGCTCTCCAGCAGGGCATGTTCCAGCCGGAGGACACCCCGGAGCAGAAGGCCGCCCTGGCCCGTCTGGAGACGGCGCTGGCGCTGGTGGAGGGCTGGGTCGACGCGGTGGTGCACGCGGCCGCGAAGCCGCGCCTGTCCTCCGCCGACGCGCTGCGCGAGACCCTGCGCCGCCGCCGCGCCACGGGTGGCCCGGCCGAGCAGACGTTCGCCACGCTGATCGGGCTGGAGCTGCGTCCGCGTCGGCTGCGTGACGCGTCGCGGCTGTGGGCCTCCCTCACCGACGCGCGCGGCGTCGACGGCCGGGACGCCCTGTGGGCCCACCCGGACATGCTGCCCAACGCCTCTGATCTGGACGACCCTGACGGATTCGTCCACCGCGAGCAGATGGACTTCACGGAGCTGGACAAGATGCTCGGCGAGGCCGCGTCAGGGTCCGGGTCCGCGTCCGGGTCCGGGTCCGGGTCCACCGAGAAGCCGGACCTGAAGAAGTCCGATGAGGAGCCCGACCCGAAGCAGAAGGACGACGACACCGAGTGAGCCTGCATGACGACGCGGTCCTCGTACTGAAGGGCTACGAGGACCAGCCGGAGCTGCGCCAGGCCTACCTCGACCATCTGGCCGAGCACCCGGACGGCATCTGGAAGGCCTGCGGCGCCGGGCACATCACGGCGAGCGGGCTGGTGATCGACCCCGAGCGCGGGCGGGTCCTGCTGACGCTCCACAGGAAGCTGCGCATGTGGCTCCAGATGGGGGGCCACTGCGAGCCCGAGGACACCACCCTGGCGGCCGCCGCGCTGCGGGAGGCGACGGAGGAGTCCGGCGTCACCGGGCTGACCCTGCTCCCGGGCGGGCCGGTGCGCCTGGACCGCCACCCGATCCCGGCGCCCTGCCACTGGCACTACGACGTCCAGTACGCGGTGCTGGCCCCGTCGGACGCCGAGCACCTGGTCAGCGACGAGTCCCTCGACGTGCGCTGGTTCCCGTACGCCGAGGTGGCCGAGGTGGCGGACGAGTCGGTCGTACGGCTGCTGGAGGCGACACGGGCGCGGCTGTGACCGCGCGCGGGTCCCTCACCGGGAGAAGAACGTCGTAAGGGGCGTCCGCCATGGCGGACGCCCCTTACGTATGACGTATGCCTGTGCTGTCCCCGCCGGGATCAGGCGCGGCTGCCGCCGAGGTTGTTCCCGCTCAGACCGCCGGCGCCCATGCCGAACTGGCCGAGCACCCCGGACGTGCGGACATGCTGCGGCGGCAGCAGCTCGCTCGGCTGCACCAGGACATGTCCGCTGCCGGAGAAGTGCATCTCCCAGCCCTCACCGGTAGAGCCCCGGCGGCGCCACACGGCGGACGTCGAGGTCGGCGCCTGCAGCTGCGTGCGCAGCGAGGTGGACCAGGCGATGACGGCGTCGGAGTCGACACAGATGTTCTTCTCGGGCGTCACTTCGAGCACCAGCGGCTCGCCCGAGGTCATCAGGACGACCTTGCCGCCGCCGGACAGCTCCAGGTTGTACGCCCCCGCCGAAGCGACCTCGACGGCGCTGTCCACGGCGACGATGCCGACGTTCAGGGAACCGTCGAACGCCAGGACGGAGGAGGAGTCCACGGTGATTCCGCGGCCGACGTCCATGATGTGCAGGTACTGCGCGAAGTTGGCGAGATACACGATCCCGTTGCCCTTGCAGCGCATCAGTTCCAGGCGCTCACCGGTCATCCGCTCGGCGTTGCGCCAGCTGCGGTTGCGGTACTGGCTGTCGAACTCGACCTGACCCTCGAAGGCGACCATGGCGCCCTGGCGAGCCAGGACGGGGCTGCTGCCGATGGTGACGTCGGTCTTCAGCAGCTGCGGGTTCTGCAGCGTGTAGCGCTCGGTGTGCTCCACCGGGATGTGCGCGAAGAGTGTGCTGTGCATGGTGTGCTGTTCTCCTCTCGGCCCCGGTCAGCCACGGACCTTGAAACGGTCACCGGTGTCCTCGCTGGGCTGGACGACCACGAAGCCCTGCCCCTTGAACCCGATCTGGAAGGCCTCCCCGCTGCCCCGGCCGATGAGCGCTCCGGCCTTGATGGTGCGGCGGGCCTTCATGTCGAGGCCGTCGGTCCAGGCGATCAGCGCGTCCGGGTCGACATACGTCTCCCGTTCGGCGCAGTCGAGGGAGATCGGCACACCCCGGCTGACCAGAGCGACCCACCCGGTGCCCCGGACGACCAGGTTGGTCAGGCCGGAGCCGGAGAGCTTGGCGAGGCCCTTGACCGGTTCGATGGTCAGCTGGAGGGAGGCGTCGCAGGCCAGCAGGGTGGGGCCGTTGACGGACAGCGCCTCGTTGTTCAGGTGGACGATGAGGACGTCACCGCCGTAGTCGGCGAGATAGAGGTCGCCGTCGCCGCGGCAGAGCATCAGCTTGCCGCCCTCTCCGGTGACCATCTCCTCGGCGCTGCGGCGCAGCGAGGCGGGAGCGGCGTCGAACTGCACGAACCCGTCATAGGCGATCATCGAGCCGGCCTTGGCCAGGAGGTCCTGGCCGGTGACCATGGTGACCTTGAGCGTCTTGGAGCTGTGCACGCTCATTCGGACGCCGGTGGCCGCGGAGCGGTGCGCGTGGAGTGTCTGGAGGTCCATGCTCTGCCTCACACCTCGAAGGGCTGGACGACGACGAAGTTGCCGGGGGCACCGCGGAACTGGAGGTTGATCGCCTCCTGCGTCTGCCGGGCGTACCCGGAGCGGCGCAGCCTCAGCGAGGTCGTGGTGACGGCCTGCGCACCGGCGGACCAGGCGATGACGGCGTTGCCGTCGACGTAGGTGGCCGGGCCGACGGGCAGGACGACGGGGACTCCGCGTGTCTTGACGACGACCGCTCCGGTGCCGGAGAAGAGCATGCTGAACAGGCCGCCACCGGGCAGGCCCGCGCCCTCGATACGGCGGATCTCGGTGTCCAGCGCCTCGTCAAAGGCGAGGACGCCGCGCGCGCTGGTGTAGAGCTGCTCGTTCTGGAGGCGGATGACGAAGAGCCTGCTGCCCTCGTCGGCGAGGAACACCTCGCCGTCGCCGGAACACCGCATCAGGGCCATGCCCTGCCCGGTGAGCTGGCCCGTCAACTTGCCGAGCAGGCCGGAACCCTTGTGGGCGAAGTCGATGTCGCCCTGGTAGGCGACCATGCTGCCCTGCTTGGCGAGGATGTTGGCGCCCTTGGTGAGGGTGGCCCGCACCATCTGCGGGTTCTGCTCGGTCCAGCGGTCACCGACGGGTGCCTCGGAGTACTTCGTCAGCACGACGCGGAGTCCGGCGTCCGCCGGCACGGGGGCGAGCTGCGTCCCGCCGCCGAACGGCTGTCCCTGTCCCGGGAAGGCGGCGGGGGCGCCCGGAGGCGTGAACGGGCCGCCCTGCGGTGCCGCGCCGGGCGGCGGTGTGAAGGGCCCACCCTGCGGCGGTGCGCCTGGAGGGGTGAAGGGCCCACCCTGCGGCGGTGCGCC
>NZ_LIQX01000131.1 GCF_001418475.1 Streptomyces ossamyceticus
CTCCCCCGCCGTCCGAGCCCCCTCGTTCCGCCACCTCGGCCCCCAGTGGTACGCCCCCGTCATGGGCACCGCGATCGTCGCCACGGCCGGTGCCGGGCTTCCCGGGGACCTGCCGGGCGTCCGAACGGTCTGCGCGGCGGTCTGGGCCCTCGCGCTGCTCGCCCTGGTCGCCGTACTGGGCGCCCGCGCCCTGCACTGGCGCCACCACCGCGACCAGGCCCGCGCCCATCTCCTCGACCCCGCCGTGGCCCCCTTCTACGGCTGCCTCTCCATGGCCCTGCTCGCCGTGGGCGGCGGCGCCCTGGTCGTCGGCCGGGACTGGATCGGCGTGCGGGCGGCCGTCTCCCTGGACGTCGTGCTCATCGGGGCCGGCACGCTCGTCGGGGTCGGCGCGGCGGTCGTCGTGCCGTATCTCCTGATCGTCCGGCACCGTGTGGAGCCCGGCCGGGTCACCCCCGTCCTGCTGCTCCCCCTCGTGGCGCCGATGGTGTCCGCCGCGCTCGGCCCGCTCCTCGTGCCGTATCTGCCGCCCGGTCAGGCCCGGCAGACCCTGCTGTTCGGGTGCCTCGCGCTGTTCGGGCTGAGTCTGCTGGCCACGCTGCTGGTGCTGCCGCTGGTCGTGGCGCGGCTGGTGACGGCGGGTCCGCTGCCGCTCGCCGTGACTCCGAGCCTGTTCCTGGTGCTGGGGCCGCTCGGCCAGTCGACCACCGCGGCCGGCAACCTCGCGGACGCGGCGCCCGCCGCCCTGCCCGTGGCGACGCCGTACGGGTCCGCCCTCGCCGTCCTGTACGGGGTGCCGGTCATGGGTTTCGCGCTGCTGTGGCTGGCCCTGGCGGGGGCGCTGGCCGTGCGGGCGCGGCGGCGGGGCATGGGGTTCTCGTTGGCGTGGTGGGCGTTCACGTTCCCGGTGGGCACGTGTGTGACCGGCGCGGAGGGCCTGGCCCGGCACACGGGGCTCGTCGCCCTCGACGCCCTCGCCATCGCGCTGTACGCGCTGCTGCTGGCGGCCTGGGCGACGGCCGCCGCCCGTACCGTGCGGGGGCTGGTCAGCGCAGAGCTGCTCGCAGGGCCTCGCCGAGCACCCGCGGCGCCTCGGCCAGCGACGGCCCGTACCAGGTGAGGTGGCGGCCGCTCAGCAACGCGCACGGCAGGCCACCGAACGCTTCGGGGCCGTCGTCGGCGGTGAAGCGGTACGGCTCGTCGGGGAGGACCACGACATCGGGGGTGGCGGCGCGCAGCTCCTCGACGGGCACCTTCGGGTAGCGCTCGGCGTGTCCGCCGTACAGGTTGTCCACGCCGAGCCGGGCGAGGACGTCACCGGCGAAGGTGTCCCGGCCGAGCACCATCCAGGGCCGACGCCAGATGGGCACCACGGCTCTCGCCCGGTGGTCCGGGTCCGACAGCCCGGCCCACGCCGACTCGGCCTCGTCGAGCCAGCCGGGTCGGGACGGGGCGCCACAGGCGCGCAGGACGCGGTCCAGTTCGGTGAAGGCCTCGGGGACGCCGCGCACCTCGGTGACGAGGACCTCGACGCCCGCCTCGCCCAGGGCGGTCAGGTCGACGGCGCGGTTCTCCTCCTCGTTGGCGACGACCAGGTCGGGGGCGAGCTTCACGATCGTGTCGACCGCGGGGTTCTTGGTGCCGCCGATCCGTACGACGTCGAGACCCTCCGGGTGGTCGCACCAGTCGGTGGCGCCGACCAGCGCGCCGGGGAGCGTGGCCGCTACGGCCTCGGTCAGGGAGGGAACGAGGGAGACGACGCGCCGCACGGCGTCACTTCCCCTTGCGGTGCCGGTCCTCCAGCGCCTCGATGTGGTCGGCGACGGCGACCACGACGACACGGGTGTCGGGGACGGTGGCCCGCCAGCGGTGCCGTACGCCACCGGACATGTACAGCGTGTCGCCGCGGCCCAGCCGGTGGGCGCGGCCCTCGGCCTCGACCTCGACGGCGCCTTCGACGACGTACATCAGTTCGTCGTTGCGGTGCTGGACCTCGCGGCCCTCGTCGTGGTCGCCGGTGAACTCCATGGCGTGCAACTGGTGGTGACCACGCACCAGGGAGCGCGTACGGGAGACGGGGGGCGTGAGGGAGTCGTCCTCGGCGCGCACGACATCGACGCTGCACGCCGGGTCGGCCGCGGCGAGCAGTTCGACGGCGGTGGTGCCGAGGGCGTCCGCGATGCGTTCCAGGGAGGGCTTGCTGGGGCGGGCCCGCTCGTTCTCGACCTGACTGAGGAAGGGAACCGACAGGCCGCTGCGCTCGGCCACGGCCGAGAGCGTGAGCTCCAGTGCCCGGCGCCGCCGCCGGACGGCCGCGCCCACCCGAAGGGGCTGCTCTTTGTGGTCGCCCATAGCTCCGGCTCCCTCCTTCGCTCGTCGCTCTTGGTCCGGGGTGTTCGTTCACGTGGTCGGGCCGAGGGCGCCTACGGCTCCGAGTACGGATGGTCGACGGCCCGGCACTCATCCGGCGCGGTGCTCCTGATGAGTTCTCTGCACCCTACGCATGTTCGGCAAACCGTTTCACGTGCCCGTCACATCCCCGTAAACCCGGTGAGGGGCCATGCTCACAGTTCACGCCAGTGAGGAAGCCGCTCCGGCCGCCCGGCCGGGCGCGCGGCGTGATCTCTTCGCCACGGCCCGTCACCGGTCCGGGCGGTCCACCGGACCGTAGTTGACGCTGGGTCGCGCACGAGTGCCGGTACCGGTAGCTGCGTTCGAGCCCGGTCCGGCCGCGCGCCGCGGAGCGGTTGTCCGGATCTTTCTCGTACGCCAGTACGTGACCGCCCCGCCCGTTCGGCACGGGCGGGGCGGTCACGTACGGACGGCCTGCCGGCGGGTCCTGGCGATCCGGCTCGTCGGCGGCGATCCGGCTCGTCGGCTAGCGGGTCCCGGCGGCCGGGGCGAGCTTGTCGACGATCCCCGGGTTCTTCTTCAGCCAGGCCCTGACGCCGTCCTCCTGGTGGCCCTTGCCGGCGTCCTCGATGGCGCCCTCCAGAGCCGTGAGCTGTGCCTCGGTGAGCTTGAAGTCCTTGAGCCACCGGGCGACGCGCGGCTCCTTGGCGGCGAAGCCCTTGCGGCCGAGGGTGTGGATGCCGTCGCCCGAGCCGAAGGCCTTCCTCGGGTCGGCCAGGAGCGCGGCGGGATCGGCCCGCCCGTGCCGGTCCCGCTGACACGGCCGGCGCTGCTCCGGGGCCGCGCCTGCCCTGGCCGCACCGCGCGAAACGCGACAGTGGCCCGCTTCTCAGGCCGTTCACCGCTGGTCAGAGGTGTTCACTGAACGCGTTCACGCCCTCCCACGTACGGGTCGCGGCGGTTGCGTCAGGGGCCCGCTGTCGGTGCCGTACGGCATGATGCGGGACGTGACTGGACGCCTGATGCTTCTCGACACCGCCTCCCTCTACTTCCGCGCCTATTTCGGTGTGCCGGAGTCCGTGAAGGCCCCGGACGGCACCCCGGTGAACGCGGTGCGCGGGCTGCTGGACTTCATCGACCGCCTGGTGAAGGACCACCGCCCCACGGACCTGGTGGCGTGCATGGACGCGGACTGGCGGCCGCAGTGGCGGGTCGACCTGATCCCCTCCTACAAGGCGCACCGCGTGGCCGAGGAGCACGAGGCGGGGCCGGACGAGGAGGAGGTGCCGGACACGCTGTCGCCGCAGGTACCGGTGATCGAGGAGGTGCTGGACGCGCTCGGCATCGCCCGTGTCGGTGTCGCCGGGTACGAGGCGGACGACGTCATCGGCACGTTCACGGCTCTCGCGAAGGACCCGGTGGACATCGTCACCGGCGACCGCGACCTGTATCAGCTGGTCGACGACGAGCGCGGCATCCGCGTGCTGTACCCCCTCAAGGGCGTGGGCACCCTCCAGCTCACCGACGAGGCGTTGCTGCGCGAGAAGTATGGGGTGGTCGGGCAGGGGTACGCGGATCTGGCGCTGCTGCGCGGCGACCCGAGCGACGGTCTGCCGGGGGTGCCCGGCATCGGTGAGAAGACGGCCGCGAAGCTGCTCGCGCAGTTCGGCGACCTGGCCGGGATCATGGCCGCGGTCGACGATCCGACGGCGGCACTCACGCCGTCGCAGCGCAAGCGGCTGGACGGGGCGCGTCCGTACGTGGCGGTCGCGCCGAAGGTGGTGCGGGTGGCCGCGGACGTACCGATCCCGGACGTCGACACCGCCCTGCCGAAGGCACCGCGGGACGCGGCCGCGGTGGAGGCCCTTGCCGCCCGCTGGGGCTTGGGAGGGTCGTTGCAGCGACTGCTCACCACGCTTCAGGGGTGAGGGCAGCCGGGCGGCGTCGATGGCGGTGCGGGGTCGGTGGCGGCGCGCGGGGGCCGGGCCGGTCCCGTGCTGCTACCGGCCGAGCTTGAGGTGCTGGTGGGGCGTACGCCAGAGGGTGAGGTGACACATCGGTCGTGAGGACACTGAGGCACGACTCACATCACGAAGTTGGCGTCCACTGGTCGAGCATGGGGTGAATTCCGGGGCGAGATGATAACTTAGGTAAGCCTTACTAGGTATTCGGGAGGCCGACATGGCAGAGCGTCCGGTACGCAGGAGCCCCAAGCCCCACTCCGCGCGAGTCGTCCGCACCGAGCGGCTCACCCCGCACATGCAGCGCGTCGTCCTCGGCGGCGACGGACTCGCCGAGTTCGCCACGCGGGGCAGCACCGACCACTACGTGAAGCTCCTCTTCGGCCCGGACGGCGTGACGTACCCGGAGCCGTTCGACCTGGAGCGGATCCGCGCGGAGATGCCGCGGGACCAGTGGCCCGTGACCCGGACGTACACCGTGCGCGCCTGGGACGCCGAACTGCGCGAGCTGACCGTCGACTTCGTGCTCCATGGCGACGAGGGCCTCGCCGGCCCCTGGGCGACCCGCGTCCGGCCGGGCGAAACGGTACGCTTCCTGGGCCCGGGTGGCGCGTACGCGCCGAACCCCGAGGCCGACTGGCATCTGCTCGCGGGGGACGAGAGCGCCCTGCCCGCGATCGGCGCCTCACTGGAGGCCCTTCCCGACGGTGCCCGCGCCTACGCGTTCGTCGAGGTCGCCGGCCCCGAGGAGGAGCAGAAGATCGACTCCGACGTGGACGTGGTCTGGCTGCACCGTGGTGACCGCCCCGTGGGCTCCCTGCTCGTCGAGGCCGTACGCGCGCTGGAGTTCCCCGAGGGCCGACTGCACGCCTTCGTCCACGGCGAGGCGGGTTTCGTCAAGGAGCTGCGCCGGCTGCTCCGCGTCGAACGCCAGGTCCCTCGCGAGGACCTGTCCGTCTCCGGCTACTGGCGCCTCGGCCACAACGAGGACGGCTGGCAGGCCGCGAAGAAGGAGTGGAACGCCCGCGTGGAGGCGGAACAGGACGGCGCGACGGCGTCCGCCTGAGACGACCGGTCGAGGGGCAGCCGTAGCTTGCGTGGACGGCCGGGCACGGCAGCCCCGGTCCGAGGTGACCGCCGACTCCGTCTGCCGACGCACCTCGCGGCGAGGGTGCCCGCGCGCCGTGCCGCAACCCTGCCCCAGCGCTGACGCACCGAGCTTGCACACGCCTGCCGCGACCGTGCCCGCGCGGCACACCGCAAGCTGGCACACGCCTCACCACCAGCCCGCGCCCACCGCCGCGCAGCGAGCGGCCACGACGCCCCCGTGACGGCCGCCCGAGCGGGTCGGGCGGAGAGACATCGGCGTGGCGAGAGCTGGGGCCGGGCTCAGACACTGTTCGTCGCCGCGTCAACGAACCGGGCCAGCGTGTCCCCGAGTTCCTCCAGGCCGGGGCCCGCCGGGCCGCCCGGCTCGGTCATGTAGACGTCGCGGCGGATCTCGATCATCAGGGCGGTGACCCGTGGGTCCTTCCCGTAGAACTCCAGCGGCACGTACGCGCCCCCGAACGGGCTGTTGACGCCCGTCCCGCCGAACCCGGCGAACGCCTCCTCCGCGAGGCCGAGAAGCTCGGGCGTCGTATGGAAGGGGTCGCTGCCCAGGCAGACCGGCGGCCGGGGCCCGTCGCCGTGGAGCTCGTAGGGGAGGCGCTCACTCGGGTACGAGTGGACGTCGACGACGACGGCCCGCCCGGCGGCTTCCAGGCGCTGCGCCACGGCGTCGGTCATCGCGGCGGCGTACGGCACGAAGTAGGCGTCGACGAGGGGCCGTCCGTCGTGGCCGTCCGAGCGGAGGGCCTCCCGGTGCGTGGTCCTCGTATAGACGGCGCCCATCCCCGCGGCCAGCATCTCCTCCCGCTCGTCGGGAAACCGCTCGGGGTCGACGACCAGCCGCGAGAGCTGGTTGACGAACCTCCAGGGCGCGGCCCCCGCGCGGGCGGCGGCGCGCTCGGCGATCCGGTCCGTGTGCGCGTCGGTGATGTGGTCCAACTCCCGCTCCAGCGCGGCGTCGTCGAGGACGATCCCCTCCCGTACGGCCGCGGGTATCACCCGTGAACCGTGCGGCACATGCAGGAGCACGGGGGACTTTGGCGCACCCGGAAAGAGTCGATGGGCGGGCGACACGTCGTTCATCCACGGCTCCTGGCGGTGGGGCGGTCCGGAGAGGCCGCTCAGCATAAGCCGACGAGACACCGGCCCCCGCGTGCGTCCCCAGGCCACCGCAGCCCACACCTGCCGCCCCACGCCCCACCCGCCCGTCTCACTCACCCCGACAACCGGCCGCGCACCGCGCCCACGTAGCTCACTCACCCGCGGGCAAGTGGCGTCCGGCCGACAGCCGGCGGTGGATCGGGCGGGTGGCGGTGGATCGGGCGAATGGCGCGCGGCGGGTTGCTGGCTGCTGGCTGCTGGCTGCTGGCTGCTGGCTGCTGGCTGCTGGCTGCTGGCTGCTGGCTGCTGGCTGCTGGCTGCCCAGCCAACCCTCAACTGCTCGCCGCACGCCACACCCTGCTGCCGCGCCCTCTACCCCGACCGTCCGCGGTCCGCCCTCCCGTGAGGGTTTGGGCGCGTCGCGGACACGGTCGCGTGACACGCACGACACGGGGCTCCCCTAGCTTCTGTCCCCTCATTTCTGTCACCCGACAGGAATTCGCGCCCACAGCCGCGCGACCGCTCGTGCCGCTTGTTGCGAAAGCAGGTTGCCGCCATGACGAGCATCTCCCCCGCCGACCTCCGCCCCGACCCGCCACGCTCCCCCGACGACACCTCGCTGACCGCGTTCGGCTACCGCCAGGAACTGCACCGCAGTCTGGGCCGGTACGCCTCGTTCGCGGCCGGCTTCTCCTTCATCTCCGTCCTGACGACCGTCTTCCAGTTCTTCGCTTTCGGGTTCGCGTTCGGCGGCCCGGTCTTCTTCTGGACCTGGCCGGCCGTGCTGCTCGGCCAACTCCTGGTCGCCGCCTGCTTCGCGGAGCTGGCGGCTCGCTATCCGATCTCGGGCGCCATCTACCAGTGGTCCTCGCGGCTGTCGAACGCCACGTTCGGCTGGTTCGCCGGCTGGATCATGGTGATCGGGCAGATCGTGGTGGTCGCGGCGGCCGCGCTCGCCCTGCAGATGGTGATGCCCGCGATCTGGTCCGGCTTCCAACTGGTGGGCGGTGACCCGGCGCCGACCAGCGCCACGGGCGCGGCGAACGCGGCCGTGCTCGGCGTGGTTCTGCTGGCGCTCACCACTCTGGTGAACGTCCTGGACAACCGGGTGCTGTCCCTGGTGAACCGGGTGGGGGTGACCGCGGAGATCATCGGGGCGATCCTGATCGTCGTCCTCCTCCTGACGCACGCCGAGCGCTCCCCCGGCATCACCTTCCACAGCGCCGAGGGCAGCACGGACCTCCTCGGGGCGCTGCTGGTGGGCTCGTTCATGGCGGCGTACGTGATGATCGGGTTCGACAGCGCGGGCGAGATGAGCGAGGAGACCCACCACCCGCGCCGTACCGCGCCACGGACGATCCTGACCGCCCTGGGCGCGGCGGGGCTGCTGGGCGGTCTCATCGTCCTCGGCGGACTGCTCGCCGCGCCCAGCCTCACCGACGGCCGACTGGCCGTGGACGGCCTGAGTTACGTCCTGACGAGCAGCCTGGGCGACGGTGTGGGCCGGTTGCTGCTGGCCGACGTGGTGGTGGCGATCGCGGTGGCGACGCTGGCGATCCAGACGTCGGCCTGCCGCATGCTGTTCTCGATGGCCCGCGACGGCCAACTCCCCTTCTCCGCACGGCTCGCACGGGTCAACCCGCGCACGGGCATGCCGGGCGCGCCGGCCGTGGTCGTGGGCGCCCTCGCCGGGGCCCTGCTGCTCCTGAACTTCGTCTCGCCGGACGCGTTCCTGGCCATCGGCACGACCTGCATCGTGATGCTGTACCTGGCGTACGCGATGGTCACCGGCCCCCTGCTCGTCCGGCGCCTCAAGGGCACGTTCCCCGGCGCAGGCACGGACGAGACGGGCAGGCCCCTCTTCTCCCTCGGCCGCTGGGGCGTCCCGGTCAACGCCCTCGCCCTCGCCTACGGCCTGTTCATGACCATCAACCTGGCCTGGCCCAGGGCCGAGGTCTACGACCCCTCGGGCAGCGGCTGGTGGTTCCAGTGGTTCACCCTGTTGTTCTTGCTGGTCACGGTGGGTGTGGGGCTGTTGTACAGGATGACGCGTGGCTCCCGTGTGCCGCCCACGGCGGGACCCGCCTCGACAGACCCGGCCCATTGACCATGCAGGCACACCCCACTCCCACCCATCCGGTCTCATGGCGGTGCGCCGCTGTCACGGACGGTCCCGCTTCAGCGGCGCGCGGGGATGGGCGGGCGTGACACCGTGCATCCGGCCGCCGTGGAATCCGCTCCGTGCGCCGGGCGATACGCCCTTTTAGGCATCCGCGAACCATCGCATGGTGCCAAGTGGCGGGATCTGAGATTGAGTTGATCATGCGAGCCACACCGCGGCCCGCCGGAGGGGGGTGTCCCTATGCCCGCTACGGTCGGCGGTCCACACGACGCCCGAAAGCACGTTGATGCGGTCATGCGACAGTGCGTCGCCGATACGCGCCCGCCCGCACATGTTTCAACTTCGAACAGTTGACGAAACCCATTCAGCCACTGGAAGGTGGATGCGATCCATGACCTGACCGCCTTCGGCGCGGTCGTATCGGTGGCGACCACCCATTCAGCGCGCGGATCGGCGGTCGTCCCCGACGACTGTGGCCGACCTCATCCGCTCCACCACGCCATGGACGGAACCCACTCGACCGGGCACCGCCAGGAAGCGGGATCGGCTCCCGAATACGCCTCACCGCGAGCAATAACTCATCGAGCGCAGCGTGTAGTTCACGTACTTTGGTCGACTCCGCCATCCGGAGGGCATCGTGAAAGGCTCTGCTCAGGCTCAGTCACTCGGGGCCTCAGTGACCCCGCAGCCGTTTTGTGCGCCCAGTGGCGACGCAAGTTTAGCTCCGAAGCCGTCGATGCAGTGTTCCTCTCAAGCCGAAAGGCCTGAAAATAACCGCTCCTGCCAGGTCTTGAACACGCGACGGGAGATCAGTCACCTGATGGTTCAGCACCGTCCTGCGTCGCCCGCGACCACGGCCATGGGCTGCCGGTCGCGGGAGGGCGCA
>NZ_LIQX01000132.1 GCF_001418475.1 Streptomyces ossamyceticus
GGCGGCTGCGGGTGCGTTGTGGTTTCTCGCGCAGTTCCCCGCGCCCCTGAAGGCTTGGGCCTGCGGCCCGCCTTCATCCTGAAAGCACGGGGCGCGGCCCCGGTCGCTTTTCAGGGGGCGCGGGGAACTGCGCGACCAGCCACGAGCCACCCGCACGCGCCAACGCACCCCCGCTCCCGAGTTGTTGGGCGGCCCCGCGGATATCCCCGGCCGCGCGGGGAACACCCGGGATGAGCGGAGCGGAACCGTGGCCGCTTGTGGTCTTTCCGGGTCGGGACCCGTGGTGGGAGGGTGGCTTCCATGGGGGTTTTGCGGCGAGTAAAGGTGAATCGGTCCGCCGGGCGCCGGACGTTGGTGCGTGCCGGACTCGGCGTCGTGGCTGTCGTCACGCTCGTGGCCTGCGAGGGAGGTGGCATCAACACCGGCGCGGTCGCCTTCACCACGGACCAGATGGGGACCAAGGAACTGGAGCGGCACGGCGTCGACGTCCAGTGGCTCACCTGCACGGCCTCGTACGGCGACAGCGACGGTGGCGACGGCGGCGGCAGCGATGACGGCGGTGACAAGAAGAAGTCCGCTTCGGCCTCCGCTTCCGTCGACACCGTGGCGAACGTCAACTGCGAGGGCGAGGACAAGAAGGGCCGGGACATCACGATCACCGGGAAGGTGACCAAGGAGGTCAACGGCAAGTGCGTCCGCGGTGACCTGACCGCCAAGGTCGACGGGAAGCAACGGTTCCACGTCGACGTGCTCGGCAACTGCAACGCCCCCGACCCCACTCCCGGAACACCGGACCAACCGGGGCGGCCCGGCCCCACCGCGACGGTGACCGTCACCCAGACCATCTGGTGCCAGAAGGACCCGCAGTGCTGGCCGGAGGGCAAGTAGCCGACGGGCAAAGGGTGCGAAAGGCGCAAGTGTGGTTCGTGGGGGGCGACGTGATCCAAACGTCTCCCCAGACGCCCGTGCGCTGCTTACAGTGACCGGGTGACTCAGACCGCACCGTCCACACCGTCCGTACAGGCCGTCCAGTCCGTTCAGACCGCGTATCTCCGATTCCCGCACCTGCACGGCGACTTGATCGCCTTCACCGCCGAGGACGACGTCTGGGTCGCCCCTCTCGACGGCGGTCGTGCGTGGCGCGTCAGCGCGGACAACATGCCCGTCAACCACCCGCGCATCTCCCCGGACGGCACGCTCCTCGCGTGGACCTCCACCCGCGACGGCGCCCCCGAGGTGCATGTCGCGCCCGTCGACGGCGGACCCGCCAAGCGCCTGACGCACTGGGGCAGTTGGCGCACCCAGGTGCGCGGCTGGACCCCCGACGGGCAGGTCCTCGCCCTCTCCACCCAGGGACAGGCCAGCCTGCGGCAGAGCTGGGCGCGGGCCGTCCCGCTGGACGGCGGACCCGCCACGACACTGCCGTACGGGCCGGTCGGCCATGTCGCGTACGGCCCGGCCACCGTGCTGCTGTCCGCGCCGATGGGCCGCGAGGCCGCCTGGTGGAAGCGGTACCGGGGCGGCACGGCGGGCAAGCTGTGGATCGACCGGGACGGCGACGGTGAGTTCGTCCGCCTCCACGCCGACCTCGACGGGAACCTGGAGTACCCGCTGTGGGTGGGCGACCGGATCGCGTTCCTCTCCGACCACGAAGGCGTCGGCGCACTGTACTCGTCGCTCGCGGACGGCTCCGACCTGCGGCGCCACACGCCCGCCGAGGGCTTCTACGCCCGGCACGCGGCCACCGACGGCACCCGGGTCGTGTACTCCTCCGCCGGTGAACTGTGGCTGCTCGACGACCTCGACGGGGCCGAGCCGCGCAAGATCGACGTCCGGCTGGGCGGGCAGCGCGTCGACCTCCAGCCGTACCCGGTGAACGCCTCCCGCTGGTTCGGCTCCGCCTCACCCGACCACACCGCCCGCGGCAGCGCGGTCGCCGTCCGCGGCTCCGTCCACTGGGTCACCCACCGCTCCGGCCCCGCCCGCGCGCTCGCCGCCGAGCACGGGGTGCGGGCCCGGCTGCCGCGCGCCTTCCGGGTGGAGGGCGAGGAATGGGTGGTCTGGGTGACCGACGCGGAGGGCGACGACGCGCTGGAGTTCGCCCCCGCGACGGGAGCCGGACCCGGCACCACACCGCGCCGGCTCGCCGCCGGACAGCTGGGCCGGGTCCTCGGGCTCGCCGTCGCCCCCGACGGCAGCCGGGTCGCCGTCGCCGCACACGACGGGCGGGTCCTCCTCGTCGAGCGGGAAACGGGCGAGGTCCGGGAGGTCGACCGCAGCGAGGACGGGGAGGTGACCGGGCTCGTCTTCTCGCCCGACTCCGGCTGGCTCGCCTGGTCGCACCCCGGCGCGCGCCCCCTGCGCCAGCTCAAGCTCGCCAACACCGCCGACCTGTCCGTCACCGAGGCCACCCCGCTCCGCTTCCAGGACTTCTCCCCGGCGTTCACCCTCGACGGCAAGCACCTGGCCTTCCTCTCCGCGCGCGCCTTCGACCCCGTCTACGACGAGCACGTCTTCGACCTGCACTTCGTCAGCGGCGCCCGCCCGCACCTCATCACGCTCGCCGCGACCACCCCGTCACCCTTCGGGCCGCAGCGCCACGGCCGGCCGTTCGAGGCGCCCGACAAGGAGGAGACCCCGGACAGCGAGGGCGCCCCCGTCACCCGTATCGACCTCGAAGGGCTCGCCGACCGGATCGTGCCCTTCCCCGTCGAGGCCGCCCGCTACTCCACGCTCCGCGCCGCCAAGGACGGCGTGCTGTGGCTGCGCCACCCCGTCACCGGCGTCCTCGGCCACTCCCGGGCCACCCCCGACGACCCCGACCCGAAGACGTCCCTGGAGCGGTACGACCTCGCCCAGCGGCGCCTGGAGTACCTCGCCTCCGACGCCGAGCACTACGCCGTCAGCGGCGACGGCAAACGGGTGCTGCTGTGGACCGACGGCAAACTCAAGGTCGTCCCCAGCGACCGGCGCGCCTCGGGCGACGACGACAGCGACAGCAACATCACCGTCGACCTCGGCCGCGTCCGGCAGACCGTCGACCCGGCCGCCGAGTGGCGGCAGATGTTCGACGAGACCGGCCGCCTCATGCGGGACAACTTCTGGCGCCCCGACCTCGGCGGCGTCGACTGGCAGGCCGTCCTCGACCGCTACCGGCCCGTCCTCGACCGGGTCGCCACCCACGACGACCTCGTCGACCTGCTGTGGGAGGTGCAGGGCGAACTGGGCACCTCCCACGCCTACGTCACCCCGCGCGGCGGCGGAGGCTTCGGCGACCGGCGGCAGGGCCTCCTCGGCGCGGACATCTCCCGGCACGAGGACGGCACCTGGCGCATCGACCGCGTCCTGCCCTCCGAGACATCCGACCCCGACGCGCACGCGCCGCTCGCCGCGCCCGGTGTGGCCGTCCGGGCCGGGGACGCGATCGTCGCCGTCGGCGGACAGCCGGTCGACCCCGTGGCCGGGCCCGGACCGCTGCTCGTCGGCACGGCGGGCAAGGCCGTCGAACTGACCGTCCTGCCCTCCGGGGGCGGCGACCCGCGCCACGCCGTGGTGGTGCCCATCGCGGACGAGGAGCCGCTGCGGTACCACGCGTGGGTGGCGGACCGGCGGGCCTACGTCCACGAGAAGTCCGGCGGCCGTCTCGGCTATCTGCACGTGCCCGACATGGTCGGCTCCGGCTGGGCACAGCTCCACCGGGACCTGCGGGTCGAGGTGGCGCGGGAGGGCCTCGTCGTGGACGTCCGGGAGAACCGGGGCGGACACACCTCGCAGCTCGTCGTGGAGAAACTGGCGCGGCGGATCGTCGGCTGGGACCTGCCGCGCGGGATGCGGCCGACCAGCTACCCCGACGACGCGCCCCGAGGGCCCGTCGTCGCCGTCGCCAACGAGTTCTCCGGCTCCGACGGGGACATCGTGAACGCGGCGATCAAGGCGCTCGGGATCGGGCCGGTCGTCGGGACGCGGACGTGGGGCGGGGTCGTCGGCATCGACAGTCGGTACCGGCTCGTCGACGGGACGCTGGTGACCCAGCCGAAGTACGCGTTCTGGCTGGAGGGGTACGGGTGGGGCGTCGAGAACCACGGCGTCGATCCGGACGTCGAGGTCGTGCAGGCGCCGCAGGACCACGCGGCCGGGCGTGATCCGCAGCTGGACGAGGCGATCCGGATCGCGTTGGCGGGGCTGGAGGAGACGCCGGCGAAGACGGCGCCCGCGCTGCCGCTCGAGGAGCCGGGCGCCTCATAGTTCGGGGGTACGGGTGGTTCGGCGGGTGCGGTGGTGTGTGGTTTCCCGCGCAGTTCCCCGCGCCCCTGAAAAGCAGGGGCCTGCGGCCCCGTGCTTTTCATCCGAAGGGCGGGCCGCAGGCCCGACCCTTCAGGGGCGCGGGGAACCGCGCGAGAAACCACGACGCACCCGCACCCGCCGAAACCACCCGCACCCCCGAGCCATGAGGCGCCCGGCACTCCGCCACGCGCTGTCGGTGACCTGTCGGTCGTTTGTCGGCGGCCCCTGACACCGTCGTCCGCATGACACGAATCGACAAGGAACCCAGCGGCGCGACCCGCGCTGTCACCGTACGGGGGCTGGTCAAGCACTACGGCGAGACCAGGGCGCTGGACGGTGTCGATCTGGACGTCCGCGAGGGCACCGTGATGGGCGTGCTCGGCCCGAACGGCGCCGGCAAGACCACACTCGTCCGGTGCCTGTCCACGCTCGTCACGCCCGACTCGGGGCAGGCGACCGTGGCCGGCTACGACGTCGTACGCCAGCCCCGCGCCCTGCGCCGGGTGATCGGCCTCACCGGCCAGTACGCCTCGGTGGACGAGAAACTCTCCGGCTTCGAGAACCTCTACATGATCGGCCGTCTGCTCGACCTGTCCCGCAAGGACGCCCGGGGCCGGGCGAACGGTCTGCTGGAGCGGTTCTCGCTGACCGAGGCGGCGGGGCGCCCGGTGGCCACGTACTCCGGCGGTATGCGGCGGCGGCTCGACCTCGCCGCGTCGATGACGGGCCGCCCGGCCGTGCTCTACCTGGACGAGCCGACGACCGGACTGGACCCGCGCACCCGGATCGAGGTGTGGGACGAGGTCAAGCGCATGGTCGGCGACGGGGTGACCGTGCTGCTGACCACCCAGTACATGGAGGAGGCCGAGCAGCTGGCCTCCGAGCTGACGGTGATCGACCGCGGCAAGGTCATCGCCAAGGGCGGCATCGACGAACTGAAGGCGCAGGTCGGCGGCCGTACGCTGCGGGTCCGCCCGGTCGACCCGGCGCAGCTGCGGCCGCTCGCGAGGGAGCTGGACGGCCTGGGGATCACCGGGCTCGCCACCACCACCGTCGACGCCGACAACGGCACCCTGCTCGTGCCGATCCTCAGCGACGAGCAGCTCACCGCCGTCGTCGGCGCGATCAGCGACCGCGGCGTCACCATCGGCTCGATCAGCACCGAACTGCCCAGTCTCGACGAGGTGTTCCTCTCCCTCACCGGCCACAAGGCCAGTGCCCCGCAGGACCCGGCCCCGTCCACCGCCTACGAGGAGGTCGCCGTATGAGCTCCCACCCGTCGCCCACCGCCACCCTGAACGAGGCGCTACGCGCCGCCCCTTTGAACACCCTGTCCCGCAGCGGCGACGCCGACGGCCGGATCGGGCTGCGCGCGCAGGCCCGGCACACGGGCGCCCTCGTGCGCCGCAATCTGCTGTGGATCCGCAACGACCCGCAGTCCGTCGCCGACGCGGTCCTCATGCCGATCGTGTTCGCCCTGCTGTTCGTGTACGTCTTCGGCGGCTCCATCGGGCAGGCGCTGGGCGGCGGCCAGGAGCGGTATGTGCAGTACGTGATCCCGGGGCTGATGGCCATGCTCGGCATGAACATCGCGATGGGCGTCGGCACCGGCTTCAACGAGGACTTCCAGAAAGGCATCATGGACCGCTTCCGGTCGCTGCCGATCGGCCGGTCCTCGGTGCTGCTCGCGAAGATCTCCGTCGAGCTGCTGCGGATGCTGCTCGCCACGACCATCCTGCTGACCGTCGCCGTCCTCATCGGCTTCGACATCACCAGCTGGCCGGGCCTGTTCGCCGCGGTGGGCCTGTCCGTCGTCTTCGGCTCGTCCCTGATGTGGATCTTCCTGGTGCTGGGCGTGACCCTGAAGAACGCGCAGTCGGTGCAGGCGATGGGCTTCCTGGTGCTGTTCCCGCTGCAGTTCGGCTCGTCGATCTTCGCGCCGCCGCAGTCGATGCCGGGCTGGCTGCGGAGCTTCACCGACTACAACCCGCTGTCCTCCCTGGCAGACGCCGCACGCGGTCTGATGACGGGCGGGCCGGTCGCCCACGACGTGATGATCACGCTCGGCTGGTCGGTGGCGCTGACGGCGGTCATGGCCCCGATCGCGATCCACAAGTTCCGCACCAAGAGCTGACACCCGGATCAGGGGGTGACGGCCCCGCCGCCGAGTTCTCGGTCGCCCCCGGCATACGTGCGTGAATAGGTAGTTTCCCCGAGGCGGCCGAGGCGGGCGTCCCGGAAAGTCTCCGGTGAAACGGGCGACCGGCTACAGCTCGGAGGACGAGCTCCGCGGCCCGCGATGTGCACGGTCGGCGATGACGGGGGATGCAGCGATGAGCGCGGAAGAGTGGATCGCTCGGCCCCTCCTCCCCTCGCTCCTGTGGGTGGCCGCTGGGATTCGCCTCGTCAGGGCGGCAGCCAGGCCGATGACCAGGGATCGGGGGTGCCCGTAGTGGCTCCGCAGCCGAGTCGCGGGCGGCGCTCGGAGCCACCGCGGTCACCGCCGCCCACATGGCGTGGGCCACCTCCGTGCGGGACGTCCCCCTCGGGTGGACGGTGGCCTGGATCGCGGGCACCGGGCTGCTCCCCGTGACGGCAGCCTGGTACGCGCACCGCCGGTCGCCGGGTTGGGGCGCGCCGGCGGCCCGGATCGGCGCTGTCACCGGAGCGGCCCTCCTTCTCGCCGTGATCGGCGGGTTCCTCCAGAAGTGGACCGGCTGGCACGCGTACGAGCCGCCCCGACTCGACCGGAGCCGGTACGTCGGGGACTGGATCGGCGGCGGCGCGTACCGGCTGCGGCTGCGGCTGCGGCTGCGGCTGGACGAGACCGGCAGGGCCGAGGCCGGCCGGCCAGGAACGCACCGCGCGACCGGATCACCCTCACGTCCGGGGGCTGCGGTGCCCTCCGCGACTGGCAGGCAGCCGGCACGACCGACACCCGTACCGCCCCTAAAGCTTGATCATCAACCTCGCTGCCGATGTGCCGATGAGTGACTGGGCCGACCGCTCGGTCTCGAACCGAACAAGGAACGCAATGCCTCGTTGGATGAAGGCTCTCACCGTATGCACCGTCCTGGCGCTGGGGCTTCCAGGCTGTGGGTCGTCGGCCCTGCCCAGGCACTGGGGGTCACCCTCCTCGGCGAGCCCCACGCCCAGTGAGGCCGAAGAGGTCGCGGTGCGATGGAACGCGGCTCGGCTCAGTCAGGCGCTGCCCAGCGAGTCCCACGCCCCCCAGGGGTGGGAACGCTTGGAGAAGACCACATCGGTGAACGGCTGCGACATCGACGAGGGCTGCCCGCTGGTAGGCGCGACCGCCCGAGCGGAGAACCTCTATGGCCGGTCGTCCACGGATTCACGGTTCACGCTGGTGGCTTTCGACACCGAGGACCACGCCTCGGCAGGGTTCAAGTCCTATGTCGCCATAGAAGAGGACAGAGGGGGACAGACACGGGTTCCGCTGTCGGTCCGGGCCGACGCCGATGACACCCTCGCTTACGACGACGGTTACAACACTCACCTGTTCCTGCGCGTCGGAGGGGTCGTCGCCCACATGCTCATCTTCGACCACGAGGGGGAGGACATCTCCGCCTACGAGGTGCAGACGCTCGCCACATGGCAGGTCCACCGGATCGGGATCCTGGCCGACCGGTAGGGCCGCCAAGGCACGGCCGGCGCACGTTGGTTCGTGTTCTCCGTCGGCGTGCCGGCCCTCAGATCAAGGCGCCGGCCTCCTCCAGGGTGAGTCCGGCGCCCTCGCCGTACGCCGCCTCGTACGCCTCGTCGTCCAGTCGCGCCCGGACCCCGGCCTCCGCCCGCGCGCGTCCCTCGGCCTCCAGCGGGCTGGGGTGGTGGCCGCGCGGGAGGTGCGCGTCGGAGGCGCCCAGGAGCCGGGCCGCGTCCCCGGCGCGGGCACCGCCGTCCACGCCCGTGACGGCGACGGCGGCGGTGACGAGGTGGGAGGCGGGCAGTTGGGGGGTGATCGTCTGGGCCAGCGGGTCCATGGCCTGGTCGAACGCCTTGCGGACGCGTTCGCGGGCCTCGGCGTGGCGCCCGTCCATGGTCATCAGCCATGCCTCCAGACCGAGGACGAAGCCGGCGAACAGCACGAAGTCGACGGCCTCGAACTCCTCGCGCAGCCGTGTGATGTGCCGCCACGCCTCGTCCAGGCGCCCGGTGCGACCGAACCAGACGGCGAGGTAGAGACGGGCCGCGGGCAGCGCCTCCTGAGGCGTGTCGTGCCGCGCCAGCACGTCCAGCAGCATCTTCTCGCCGAGTTCGGCCTCCCCGCACTCCAGGAGCACGTTGCCGAGCCGGACCCCGAGGACGCCCGAGTGGGCGTTGGTGCCGATCCGTTCGGCATGGACGATGGCCCGCCGGTAGTCGGCCGCGGCGAGGTCGAACCGGCCCGTGCGCTCGTGGCTCATGGCGCGCGCCGAGAGCGCCTCGGCGGCGACCCAGGCGTCCCCGAGCCGTTCGCACAGCTCCAGTGCCTCGTCGGCGTCGCGGGTGGCGTCGCCTGACCAGTCGCTGCGGTTGGCGAGGATGTTGGCCCGCATGTGCAGGGCCTGGGCCAGCTCCCAGGTGTAGCCGAGGTCACGGGCGGTGGCGATGCTCGCGTCGAGGATCACGCGCAGCCGCTCCATGTCGCCGGAGAGCACGACGGCGTAGAACCACATGAAGCCCGGGAAGCGGCAGGTCTGCGGCTGGCCCGGACGGTAGGTGTCCCGGATGACCTGGAGCTTCTCCCTCCCCTCGGGGGTCTCCCAGACGGAGATCTCCATGTCCATGCCGGCGAGATGGACGAGGTGGAGTGCGCGCCGGGCCTCGTCGAGCACCTCGGGGCGCATCGGCGGCGGGCTGTCGGTGAGGCCCTCGCGCACATCGGGGACGGGGCGGGCCGGCGGGGCGAACGGGTCGGGGCCGAGCGCCATGACCTGGGTGGCCCAGTGCCGGGCCTCGGTCTTCAGGTCGCGCATCTGCCAGTACCAGGCCAGCGACAGGACCAGGCAGAGCGCCTCCTGCTCGTCGCGTTCGGCGACGGCGTGCCGCAGGGCGGTGCGGAGGTTCTCGTACTCCAGCTCCAGCAGTTCGTTGGCCCGGCGCTGGCCGGGGCCGCGCAGCAACGGGTCGGTGGTGCGGGCGAGTTCGCGGTAGTACGTGCGGTGGGCCCGTTCGGCGGCGGGGCGGGTGCCGGTCTCGGCGAGGCGTTCGCCGGCGTACTCGGCGACGGTCTCCAGGAGCCGGTAGCGCATCCCGCCGTTCGCGGTGGGGGCCGCGACGACGAGGGACCTGTCGACGAGGGAGCCGAGCGTCTCCAGCGCGGCGGGGCCGCAGACGGCCTCCGCGGCGGCGAGGTCGCAGCCGCCGGCGAACACGGACAGCCGCCGCAGGACGTCCCGTTCCTCCTCGTCGAGGAGTTCCCAGGACCAGTCGACGACCGCGCGCAGCGTCTGCTGGCGGGGCAGGACGGTGCGGCTGCCGGAGGTGAGGAGCCGGAAGCGGTCGTCGAGCCGGTCGGCGATCTGGCGCGGCGTCAGCATGCGCAGCCGTGCCGCCGCGAGTTCGATCGCGAGGGGGAGGCCGTCGAGGCGGCGGCAGATCTCGGCGGCTGCCTCCGGGTCGTCGCCGACGGTGAAGCCGGGCCGGGCGGCGGCACCCCGGTCGGCGAGCAGCCGCAGGGCGTGGGGCTGGTCGAGGGGTTCCACCGGCCGCACCAACTCCCCCGGTACGCCGAGGGGTTCGCGGCTGGTGGCGAGGACGGTCAGGCCCGGGCAGTGCTGGAGGAGATGCTCGACGAGGTGGGCGGCGGCGGCCACGACGTGTTCGCAGTTGTCGAGGATGAGCAGCATCCGGCGTCTGGCGCAGTGCTCGGTGAGCCGGCCCAGGGGGTCGTCGTGGCGGTCGGAGACCACACGCATCTCCTCGGCGCCGGCTCCGCGCAGGACGGTCTCGCGGGCGCCGAGGGCGGTGATGACGGCCTCCGGGACGTCGGCGTGGTCGTCGACGGGGGCGAGTTCGGCGAGCCAGACCCCGTCGGGAGCGGACGCCGCGACCGCCTCGCCGGCCTCCTGGGAGAGACGGGTCTTCCCGGCGCCACCGGGCCCGAGGAGGGTGACCAGGCGGGCGGCGGCCAGGTCGGTACGGATGGTGTCGATGTCGACGTCCCGGCCCACGAAGGAGGTGAGCCGGGCCCGAAGGTTGCCGCGCGGACGGCCGTCGGGAGCCGGCTGTACGGGGCGGGCGCCGGAGGCCGGCCGGCCGGGGCGGGCGTCCACGGGTGGCGGCGCGGGGTGGCCGTCGACCGAAGGCGAGGCGGCGTGACCGTCGTTGTGCAGCAGTTCCTCGTGCAGGGACCGTAGTTCGGGGCCCGGGTCCGTGCCGAGGCGGTGGGCCAGGAGACGGCGTACGGAGTCGTACGCGGCCAGGGCCTCCGCCGGGCGGCCGGTGTCGCGCAGGGCGCGCAGCCGCAGGCACTGGAGGGGCTCGTCGAGGGGGTGTGTGTCGCACAGGGCGGTGAGTTCGGGGAGGGCGGTCCCGGCGCGGCCGAGGGCGAGCGCGGCGGTGAGGCGGGCGCGCCGCGCGTCGAGCCGGCAGGTCTCCCAGCGGGCGGCCTCGGCGGTCCGGTCGGGCAGGTCGGCCAGCGGCGGGTCCTGCCAGAGGGCGAGCGCGTCGTCGAGGACCGCGGCCGCCTTGGCGGGGTCGCCGTCGGCCAGCGCGCGGGCGCCCTCGGCCGCGAGACGGTCGAAACGGTGCAGGTCGACGTCGTCGGGGGCGGCGGTGAGCCGGTAGCCGCCGTGCGCCGACAGGATCGTGTCCGGGCCGAGCGCCCGGCGCAGCCGGCCCACCAGCGCCTGGAGGGCGCCGCTCGCGTCGGCGGGCGGGTCACCGGTCCACACCTCGTCGACCAGCGTGGACACGGTGACCGTACGGCCCGGGCGCAGCGCGAGCACGGTCAGCAGGGCGCGCAGCCGGGCGCCGCCGACCGGGACCGGGGTGCCGTCGGCGTGCGATGCCTGGGTGGTGCCGAGGATGCGGTAACGCACGGGGTCCATTGTCTCCGTCGGTTCGGTGCCGGTGGCTGGGCCGTCGCAGGGGTCGGCCGGGACGGCCCTCGACCGCCGACCGTGCGTCCCCCGACCGTACGTCCCCGCCTGCATGTCCCCACCTTCCTAGGAACCAGGAGGTGACCGCGAGACGTTTTCGCCTTGCGCCCGGTACGGTCGGGCAGTCCGTACGAGTGATCGACACGTCCACGAGAGCCCTAGGAGCCCCATGACCACCGCCGCGTCCCGCCGGAGCGACCGGAGGATCAGCCCCGTCTTCGTGGGGATCGTGGCCGTCATGGCGGTCACGGGCTGGGCCACCTGGACCGGGTTCGCCGAGCAGCCCGGTCTGGCCGTCTTCCTGTTCGTGACGTCGGCGTGGATCGTCTCGCTCTGTCTGCACGAGTACGCCCATGCCCGGACCGCCCTGCACAGCGGCGACATCTCCATCGGCGCGAAGGGCTACCTCACGCTCAACCCGCTGAAGTACACGCACGCCCTGCTCAGCATCGTGCTGCCGGTCGTGTTCGTGATCATGGGCGGTATCGGTCTGCCGGGCGGCGCCGTCTTCATCGAGCGGAACCGTATCCGGGGCCGCTGGAGGCACAGCCTGATCTCGGCGTCGGGCCCGCTGACGAACGTACTGTTCGCCGCGGTCTGCACGGCGCCGTTCTGGCTGGAGGTGACCGACGGGGTGCCGGCGGCGTTCCTGTTCGCCCTCGCGTTCCTGGCGATGCTCCAGGTCACGGCGGCGATCCTGAACTTCCTGCCGGTGCCGGGCCTCGACGGCTACGGCGTGATCGAGCCCTGGCTGTCGTACAGGATCCGCCGTCAGGTGGAGCCGCTCGCGCCGTTCGGGCTGCTGCTCGTCTTCGCGGTGCTGTGGATCCCGGCGGTCAACGGCGTGTTCTGGGACGTGATCGACGCGTTCATGCGGGGCCTCGGCATCGAGGACCAGCTCTCCGACTGCGGCTACTGGCTGTACCGCTTCTGGCGCGAGGACAGCGACGTGTGCCTGACAGGTCCGTGACGGACGGTCCGGAGCCAGGACGACGGAGCCAGGAGGACGGAGCCAGGACGGCGGAGCCGGGGGGCCGGGGCGGGGCCTCAGCTCGTGGCGGACTGCCGCTCCAGCTTCGCGCGGCGCACGTAGTACCAGGCCATGTTGGACGACAGCCCGGCCATCAGCACCCACACCACACCCAGCCAGCTGCCCCGGGCGAAGGACACCACGGCCGCGGTGATCGCGAGCAGACAGACGACGAGGGCGTAGACGGCGAGTCGCCGGGCCGGGCCGGGTGGGGGCAAGCGGGGCATGGCGGTCGGCTCCT
>NZ_LIQX01000133.1 GCF_001418475.1 Streptomyces ossamyceticus
CCCGTACATACCCCACCCCGTATTGCACGTGGGTCCCCCTCACCACTGACGGAGCTTTCATGACCATCGACGCCTCCCGCACCGCCGGCCTCACCCCCACCGCCCTTCAGCAGCTGATCAGCACCGGGCGCGGACCCCGAGTGCTGGACGTGCGCACCCCGGGCGAATTCCGGTCCGTCCACATCCCCGGTTCCTACAACGTCCCGCTGGACACCCTGCGTGAACACCGCGCCGAACTCCTCGCCCACCTCGACGAGGACGTCGTCCTCGTCTGCCGCTCCGGCGCCCGTGCCGCCCAGGCCGAGCAGGCCCTCGCCGAAGCCGGTCTTCCCAACCTGCGCGTCCTGGACGGCGGAATGATGGCCTGGGAGGCCGCCGGAGCCCCGGTCAACCGTGGTGAGGCGCGCTGGGAGCTGGAGCGCCAGGTCCGACTCATCGCGGGATCCATCGTGCTGGTCACGGGCGTCGTCGGACTGCTCGTGCCCGGGGTGCACCTGATCGGCACCGCGATCGGTGCCGGGCTGACGTTCGCCGCGCTCAGCAACACCTGTGCCATGGGCATGATGCTGTCCAAGCTGCCCTACAACCGCGGCCCGCGCACCGACATCCGTACGGTGATCGCCTCCCTGCGGGACCGCTCGTGATCACGCTCGTCCTCGTCGCCTCCGTACTGATCGGCGTCAGCCTGGGCATCCTGGGAGGCGGGGGTTCCATCCTGACCGTCCCGATCCTGGTCTACCTTGCCGGTCAGGACACCAAGGAGGCCATCGCCACCTCCCTGTTCGTCGTCGGCGTCACCAGCCTCGTCGGGCTCGTCCCGCACGCCCGCGCGGGCCGGGTGCGCTGGCGCACCGGCCTGGTCTTCGGCGCGGTCAGCATGGTCGGCGCGTACGGCGGCGGACGCCTCGCGGAGTACATTCCCGGCAACGTCCTGCTCATCGCCTTCGCGCTCATGATGCTCGCCACCGCCGCCGCCATGCTCCGCAAGTCCCGCACGACGAAGCCGGCCAAGCCCGCCCCCACGGAACTGCCCGTCGGGCAGGTGATCGTGGAGGGCCTCGTGGTCGGCGCGGTCACCGGCCTGGTCGGCTCCGGCGGCGGATTCCTCGTCGTTCCCGCCCTCGCCCTGCTCGGCGGACTGCCCATGAGCGTCGCCGTAGGCACCTCGCTCCTGGTCATCGCGATGAAGTCGTTCTCCGGTCTCGCCGGCCACCTCGACGGCGTCCAGATCGACTGGAACCTCGCGCTGCTGGTCACCGCCGCGGCCATCGTCGGCGGCCTCATCGGCAGCCGCTACGCGGCACGCATCCCCCAGGACACCCTGCGCAAGGCCTTCGGCTGGTTCGTCGTCGTCATGGGAGTCTTCGTCCTCGGTCAGCAACTGTCCCACGCGCTGTGGGTCAGCCCGTTCACCTGGACCGGCATCGGTCTCGCGGTGGCGACCGCCGTGACCTGGAGCGCGGTGCGGGCACGCCGTCCACGCTCGGCCGCGAACGCACCCCAGGCAGGTTCCAAGGCGCCCGCCGTAAACCCCGAGCTCGATACCCAGAGGGATGCCCTTGCGGCGTCGTCGCCCGACTCGCCGCCCTGCCCCGCACCCTCGACCGGGCCGACTCCTGGACCCTCGCCGGCGGAACGCGCCGGTGCCTTGCCGAGGGCGGGGACGGCGTACCTCCGGTGAGCGGGCGGGAACCGGAAGAGTCCTTCCTCGCCCTCGTGTGACACGTGACGCGGTCGGCGGACATCCGCCGGCCGCGTCGTTCCACGTCACGGGCATGTACGTGCGTGCCCGGCCCCGTCAGCCCGGCCTCCTTCCGCCCGGCCGAGCGGCGGCGGGCGACGCATGCGGTGGGCCCTCGCCGGGGCCGGTTGCCGGTGGCGGACCCGGGTGGGTCCACGGAGGCGCGCGCATGACCTGGAAGACGGAGCGATGGGTATCCGACGTGGCAGTGGAGCGGGTGATCCCGCTGCCCCTTGAGCGGGTGGCCGCCCGTATCCGCCCGGTTCGGAAGGGTCGTCGGGGCTGAGGGGTGCGATGTGCGATGTGCGAAGAGACTGACGGTCGGACGGAACCGATGTCACGGGCACGCTGGCCTCCGCCTCCGCCTCCGCCACCGCCCGCGCCCGTGGGAGGCCGGTCCCCGCCCATTCCTTGGCGGACCCGGGCGCGCACCCCTCTTCCGGAAGACGGGCCGTGATGTCGGTGCCGCCCTCCACGGTGGAGATCGCCGGGGCCGCTGGAGTGGCGGGGAGGGGCGGCAGGCGGGTGCAGGGTGCCACCGGAGACGTTCCGGTTCACATCGGGAGAGGGGGCCGATCTGTACGGGCGGGGCCGGACGCCCTCGGCGTGGCCGACGGGCACCTCGAAACCACGCCGGGGCCCGACGCGGTGCGTGAGCGCCCCCGTGGGCCGGCGCGGGACGAGGGCGGGTTCCTCGTCCCGTCCCGCATCGGCGGATTCGGAAGGTGAAGCGACCGCCTCCCGCACCACGGAGTGCTGTCCAACTCCCGGGAGGCGGTCGCCGTCCAAGGGCCGTCCCCTACGGCGACGGCTTTCCACCGCCCTGCGTGGCGTGCAGGTCCGCCAGCAGCTCGGCCTGCCCGGCGAGCACCCCGGACAGGATGGTCCGCGCGACCCGCAACAGCTCCGCGACCTGGGGGCTGGTCAGCGAGTAGTACACCGCTGAGCCCTCCTTGCGTGTCCTGACCAGGTTCGCCCGCCGCAGCACGGCCAACTGCTGGGACAGATGTGCGGGCTCGATGCCCACCTCGGGCAGCATCTCCGCGACCGCGTGCTCGCGCTCGCTCAGCAGCTCCAGGACCCGTATGCGGGCCGGGTGGCCCAGCGTCTTGAAGAACTCCGCCTTCAGTTGGTACAGCGGCGTACTCATGGTGCCGTCACCTCCCCGGCGCAACAGCACGGTCCCACCGGCCGGAGCTCGGCGCATCGCATCCATCCACTCGTCACGGGCATGTGGCCCATCCTCGCCCGAGGCATCGGCCAGGCCGAACCTGCTGGTGAAAACGGCGCCACGTCCCGCATGAAGACCTCATTAATTGCTAATATTAGCAATTAATGAGGTCTTGTGAGGAGGGTCGTGTGAGGATCACCCCGCTACGCGGTGCCGGCGTCGTCTGGCTGAAATGCCCCGCCTGCCGCCTCAAGTGCCGCCCCACCGCCGTCGGTCCGGACGGCGGCTGCCCGCGCTGCGGTCATGCCCGTATGCTCCGGCTGTCCTTCGGCGAGGCGCACGAGCGCGCCGCTCGAACGGACACGACCACCGGCCCGGCGCTGGGCATCCACCGCGATTGATCCGTTCGTGCCGCCGCCGAGAAGGCGGGCCGAGAAGGCGGGCCGAGAAGGCGGCCTGAGAAGGCGGCTGAGATGGCGCGGCGTCGCCCGCGCGGTCGTCACCGGTGCGTTCGGGCGGGCGACTGGCCGTGGCGATCGCCAGCCGCGCGGGGACGCCGGCAATCGTGCCGGGACCGTGCGAACGCGGACCGACCAGGACGGCGTCCCGGGCGGTCCGCGCACCGAGATGCCCGGGTCAAGCCTTCTTGACCACGCTGGACTTGAGCTGCATGGCGCCGAACCCGTCGACCTTGCAGTCGATGTCGTGGCCGTCCACGCCGTCGACGAGGCGGATGTTGCGCACCTTGGTGCCCGCCTTGATCCCGGTTGGGCTGCCCTTGACCTTGAGTGTCCTGACCACCGTCACGGTGTCACCGTCGGCGAGCACGTTGCCGACCGCGTCCCTGATCACCTTGCTCCCGGATTCGTCCGCGGTTTCCTCGGAGGGTGACCATTCGAGTCCGCACTCGGGGCAGACCAGGAGCGCGCCCATCTCGTAGGTGTGGGCGCCGGAGCATGCGGGGCAGGCGGGAAGGTTGTCACTCATGGCACAAGGATCTTTCGGTCAGTCGGGCGTTACGGGGTCGGGTGAGGGGCGTGAGAGGCGTGAGGGTCAGGTGGGCCAGCCGTCGGTGCGCCACTCCTGCTGCCCCTCGTCCGTGGCCGACGAGGGGCGGGCGTGGGCGGCGAGGGCGGCGGCCAGGTCGTGGTGGACGGGGATGTCCGGGCAGTCGCCGGACGGAACCAGCGAGCCGTCGGCGGGGATGGCGGCCAGCTCCAGTCTGCGGCCCGCTCCGGCGAGACGGCGTGCCGACTCGGTGATGGCCAGTTGGCCCTCGGCGGACCAGCTGCGCAGTTCGGTCAGGTCGAGGACGACCGGTCCGGTGCCGCGAGCGGCGACCCAGCCGACCGCCCCGGCGAAGCGACGGACCGCGGCCGGGCCCAGGTGTCCGGCGACGGAGAGGATGCCGAGATCCTGCTCGATGGTGTAGCGCCACTCGATGGTCATAAGCGGTGAACTTCCTTGCGATATGGCCCGTTCGGATGGGGATGCGGTCCGGTGGATTCAAAGGGGGAGGGTGATCCAGATGCTCTTGCCCCGCCCGTCGGCGTCCGGACGGACGACCGCGCTGCCCCCCAGCCCCAGGGTCACCTCCATGATCGTGGCCAGCCCGCCGGTTGCTCCGGTCGCGCCGGTTCCGTCCGTCCCGCCGCCGAGCGTGCCGAGCGGAGGCTGGTAGGGGTGGCGGTCATGGACGGCGAAGGCCAGGCAGTCCCGGCCGGCCGCGTAGATCACGGTCAGCTGCGGCGAGCAGACGGCGGCGTGCCGGACGCTGTTGGTGACCAGCTCGCCCAGGACCAGCAGGGCCGGGTCCACGGCGGGGTGCCGCAGGCCGATGCCCCATTCCGTCAGTGTCTGCTCGGCCGTCTCGCGGGCGGTCCGTACGGCTTCCGGCTGGGACGGCAGGGTGAGCACGTGCCGATGGGGAAGGGCTTGCAGGAGCGAGGACATCACGTCTCCACGCGGCTCAGGCGGAAGCCGCTGACCGTCTGGGGGAGCATCCGCAACACGGTGTCGTGCGGGCCGTGGGTCCAGCCGGCCAGGGTGCGCTGGTGATGGGCCGCCTTGTCGGCATCGGTGATCACCTCGGTGGGGCCGGACAGCGTGACCGTCCAGCCGGTGCCGGCCACGACCCTGATCTCGTCCACCTGGTACGTCACCACCTCTGGTACGACAGCCCCCTGGACGGGGGCCCGGACGATCAGACGCCCGTACTCCCAGACGTGCCGGGCAGGCCGGACGAGGGTCTGCCCCCGCTGCGGGTACACCAGCCGCCCGAAGCTGCTGCCCTCCACCAGCCACAGCGCCTCCGCGCCGGAGACCTCGGCCATGCGCAGGGCCGCGGGGGGAAGGCTCATCGCGCGTGCTCCTCAAGCGCTTCGGCGTGCTCCTCAAGCGCTTCGACGGACGTCGCACGGTCCGGGGCCGGCTCCTGTTGCTGCCGTGCGGCACCCGCGGGGAGGACGCCGGCCGACTCCAGATGCTCGCGAGCGGCCCGGATCGCCTCGGGTGTGGTGGAGAAGTCACGGCCGTCGTGCCGCAGCAGTTCCAGCGCACCGACGGATTCCAGGACCTGGCGCTGGCCGGGGCGTATCCCGGAGGCCAGCACGAGGATGCCGCGTCGCGTCAGCTTCTCCACGGCGTCCTTGAGGACCAGCGCGCCGGTGGCGTCCATGGTCGACACGCGGGACATGCGCAGGATGACGACCCGTACGTCGGCCACCTCGGTCAGCTCCAGCAGGAAGCGGTGCGCGGCGGCGAAGAACAGCGGCCCGTCGATGCGGTACGCGACGATGTGCTCGGCGAGCAGGGCGTGCTCCTCGGCGCTGTGGTCGCCCCGGTCGAGCGGCACCTGGTCGAAACGGGCCTGCTGGGCCACGGCGCGCAGGGCGAGGACGCCCGCGACGGCGAGGCCGATGATCACCGCGTACACGAGGTCCAGGGCGAGGGTCGCGACCGCGGTGAGGACGAGGATCAGGGCGTCCGAGCGGGTGGCCCTGGCCATTGCCCGGAGCGAGCCGACCTCGACCATGCGGACCGCGGTGGCCAGCAGCACTCCGGCGAGGGCGGCGAGCGGGATCTTCGACACCAGCGGTGCCGCGGCGAACACGATCACGGCG
>NZ_LIQX01000134.1 GCF_001418475.1 Streptomyces ossamyceticus
ATCCGCGATGTCCAGCTGCACGTCTTCGGCGGCTGCGGCCACTGGGTGCAGCTGGAGCGCCAGGCCGAGTTCGAGCGCCTGGTCACCGACTTCCTCAGGGAGCACTGACCCATGGGATGGCTGGCGGGCGAGGTCGCCCTCATCACCGGCGGCGGCTCCGGCATCGGCCGCGCCGTCGCGCTGCGCTACCTCGCCGAGGGCGCCGACGTCGCCATCGTCGGCCGCAGCGCCGAGCAGCTCCAGGACGTGGTGCGTGCCGCGGGCGAGCTGGGGGGCCGGGTGCTGACCGTGCCGGGAGACGTACGCTCCCCGGACGACATGCACCGCGCGGTCGAGGCCACCGTCGGACGGTTCGGCAAGCTGGACATCCTCGTCCCCAACGCCGGGATCTGGGACTACCACCGCAGCCTCACCCGGCTGACCGGCAAGGAGTTCTCCGAGGCCTTCGACGAGATATTCGCCATCAACGTCAAGGGCTACCTGCTGGCGGTGGAGGCCGCCTGGCGGGAGCTGGTCGCCACTCGTGGCAGCATCGTGATGACCCTGTCCAACGCCTCCTTCCACACCGACGGCGGCGGTGTCCTCTACACCGCCAGCAAGCACGCCTGCCTCGGCCTGCTCCGCCAGTTCGCCTACGAACTGGCCCCCAGCGTCCGGGTCAACGGCGTCGCCGTCGGCGGCATGCGCACCCAGCTGCGCGGCCCACAGAGCCTCGGCCTGCAGGACCGCACGCTGGCCGCGTCCTTCGCCAGGAACGAGGCCTCCGGAGTCGAACAGCCCCCGCTGATCCCGCTGTACGACTCCAGCGTCGAGCCGGCGGACTTCACCGGCCCCTACGTCCTGCTCGCCTCCCGCACCGACAGCGGCACCGTCACCGGTGCGGTCATCCCCGCGGACGGCGGCATCGCCGTCCGCGGCTTCCGCTCCCCCGCCGGCGGCGCCGGCCTCTGAGATCCGCCCGCTTCCCGTCCGAGAGCCATCGAAGGAGCCGACGCCATGGCCGCCGTCGACATCAGCCCCGCCGCCGCACTGCGCCGCAGAGCCCAGTCCCCCACCCGTACCGCCGTCCTGTACGAGGGCCGTGAGATCTCCGCCGGCCGACTCTCCGCCACGGTGGACGCGTTCGCCGCCGGCCTGGCCGAGACCGGCCTGCGCCGGGGCGACCGGATCGCCTACCTCGGCTTCAACAGCGTGACGTTCTTCGAGACGATGATCGCGGCCGCGTACCTCGGGGCGGTGTTCGTCCCGGTCAACTTCCGGCTCGCCGCCGACGAGGTGCGTCACCTCCTGAGCGACTGCGGTGCCCACACCCTCGTCGTCGAGGAGGGCCACCGCGAACTCGTCGAGTCGATCGCGGAGGAGGTGCCCGCACGCCGGCACCTCCTGGTCGACACCGACCCCGCCTGCCCGGCGACCGACTCCCCCGCCGCGCTGTGGAGCCCTCTGTCGTCCTTGTTGGCCCCCGACCGGGCCCCCCGGGAGCCCGTGGCGCTGCACGACGACGACCTCGCCATGCTCATGTACACCTCCGGCACCACGGGCCGGCCCAAGGGCGTCATGCTCACCCACGGCAACATCTGGTGGAACGCGGTCAACGTCGACAGTGTCGTCGACACCCGCGCCGACGACGTCAACCTGGCGATGGCCCCGCTGTTCCACATCGGCGGGCTCAACGCCCTCACCCTGCGCACCCTCCTGCGGGGCGGCACCGTGATCCTTCGGCGCGGCTTCGACCCGGCCCAGTGCCTCGACGATCTGGTGCGGCACGGTGTCTCCACCTTCTTCGCGGTGCCCGCCATGTTCGCGGCGCTCGCCCGCGTGCCCGGCTTCGCCGAGGCCGACCTGAGCGCCCTGCGCTCCGCGATCGTCGCCGGGGCTCCCGTACCGCCTCAGCTGATCAGGGACTACGCCGAGCGGGACGTGCTGCTCCAGCAGGCCTGGGGGCTGACCGAGACGGCACCGTTCGCGACCTATCTGCCCGCCGAGCTGACGCTGCGCAAGACGGGATCGGCGGGCGCCCCCATGCCGTACACCGAGATCTGCCTCGTCGACCCGGTCACCGGAGTGCGCATCCATGAGGCGGACACGAGCGGCGAGATCTGCGTACGCGGCCCGAACGTCACCGTCGGCTACTGGAACAACCCGGACGCCACCCGGGCGGCCATCGACGACGCCGGCTGGTTCCACAGCGGCGACATCGCGCACCGGGACGAGGACGGGTTCTACTACATCGTCGACCGCCTCCAGGACATGATCATCAGTGGCGGGGAGAACGTGTACCCCGCCGAGGTGGAGCGTGTCCTCGCCGCCTACCCCGGTGTCCGTGAGGCCGCCGTCATAGGGGTGTCGGACGCGACGTGGGGCGAGACCGTGCTCGCGGTCCTCACCTGCGACGCCGGCACGGTGCCCACCGTGGAGGAGGTCCGCGCGTTCGCCGGCGACCATCTGGCCCGCTACAAGCTGCCCACGCGGGTCGTGGTGGCCGAGCAGCTGCCCCGCAACGCCAGTGGCAAACTGGTCAAGGTCGAGCTGCGGCGCTGGGTCGAGGCGCACCAGACCGCCGAGACCGTGTGAGCCCCCGCATGGCCACCGCTCTGGACGCCGTGGCGCCGCCGGACGGCCTCCGGCTCGGGGCGCGGTGGGCGTTGCGCTCCGTCGCCGATCCCCCGTCAAAGCGCTCCCGGCGTCCCGGTCGTACGTACGTCGTGCGCTCCGCCGAGGGCGGCCCGGAACTGCTCGTGGACCTGCACCGCGTGCCGGACCATCCGGTGCGCGCCTGCTACCCGTTCGGCGCGCACGATGTCGTGGTCGGCCTGGTGCTGCCGGGACCGGATCCGGCCGAGAACGGCCCCGGTCTGGCCGCCCGTCTGCTGCGCGACCTCGTTCCCGCCCTGTTCGCCCTGTCCCCGCGGTGCCGCCGGGTGGTGGCCGCGCCGGACGAGGACGACACGGCCACCCAACTCGCCCTGGAGGCGGGCGGGTTCCTGCGGATCGGGGAGGCCGATCTGCCCGGTGGCACCGTGGTGCTGTTCGCCGTGGAGCCACCCGCTGTCGCCGGGCTGTCCACGGCTCTGGACGACATGCCCCACTGACCGCCCCTCGCCGCCCGTTGACCCGACCCGCCTTCCGGCCGGCCGGGTCGGCGGGCTGTCCGCACCTCCGGCACCGCCGGGACGTGCGGATCCCGATCGGAAGCGCGGGCACCGTGCGTGTCCGCCCAGGGCGTGTGCTGCACAGCGGCACACCAGCTATGGATCCGTGCCTGGTCGGGGCGAACGTGAATGCGTGCTAGCTGCAACCGCCATCTCCCAGAGTGCCACCGACCCGCTGTCGGGGCTGTGCCTGCGCGACGTATCGGAGCCCGAGCCCGAGCCCGGCTGGTCCCGCGTCCGCGTCGTGGCCTCGTCACTGAACATGCACGACCTGTGGACGCTGCGAGGCGTGGGCCATCCCCCCGACCGCCTCCCGATCGTCCTCGGCTGCGACGCCGCCGGCTACGACGAGGACGGCAACGAGGTCATCGTCCACCCGGTGATCGGCGACCCGGACGCCGGACGCGGCGACGAGACCCTCGACCCGAATCGGGCTCTGCTGTCCGAGCGGCACAACGGCGCCTTCGCGGAGTATCTCGTCGTCCCGACCCGGAATCTGGTGCCGAAGCCGGCCTGGCTGTCCTTCGACGAGGCCGCCTGCCTGCCCGTCGCCTGGACCACGGCCTACCGCATGCTGTTCACCCAGGCGCGCATCACCGCGGGCGACCGGGTGCTCGTCCAGGGCGCGGGCGGCGGCGTGGCCTCCGCCGCGATCAAGCTGGCGGTGGCCGCCGGGGCCGTCGTCTACGCCACCAGCCGCAGCGAGACCAAGCGCGCCGAGGCCCTGTCGTGGGGCGCTCGTGCCGTCGTGCCCAGCGGTGAGCGACTGCCCGAGCGGGTCGACGTCGTCATCGAGACCGTCGGGGAGGCGACCTGGTCGCACTCCCTGAAGTCGCTACGCCCCGGCGGCACGGTCGTCATCGCCGGCGCGACCAGCGGTACCAACCCGCCCGCGGACCTGGGCCGGATCTTCTACCTCCAGCAGCGCGTCATCGGCTCCACCGGCTGCACCCGCGCCGAGCTGGTGTCGATGCTGCGGATGCTCGACGCCACCGGCGCCCGTCCGGTGATCGACCGGGCTCTGCCGCTGTCCGACATCCACAAGGGCTTCCAGCTCATGATCGACGGCGGGCTGACCGGGAAGCTCGTCATCCACCCGCCGGCTCTCCGCCAGTAAGGAACGACCGACCATGACCGCAGCAGCCGTGGGGCTGTCCCACTCACCCCTCATCGGCAGGAACGACCCGGATGCCGATGTCCTGGCCCGTGTCGACCGGGCCGTTGCGGGCGCGCGGGAGTTCGTCCGCGCCTTCGACCCGGACCTCGTGGTGCTGTACGCGCCCGACCACTACAACGGGTTCTTCTACAAGGAGATGCCGCCGTTCTGCCTGGCGACCGAGGCCCACGCGGTGGGCGACTTCGGTTCTCAGGCGGGCCCGTTGTCGGTCGACACGGGCGCGGCCAAGGCCCTGGCCCAGGGTGTCCTCGACCGGGGCATCGACCTCACCGTGTCCGCCCGGATGACCGTCGACCACGGGTTCGCGCAGCCGCTGGAGGTGCTCTTCGGCGGCATCGACCGCGTGCCCGTGGTGCCGGTCTTCGTCAACGGGGTGGCCACCCCGCTGTGTCCCGTGACCCGCATCAGGGCCCTGGGGACGGCGGTGGGCGAAGCCGCCGCGGCACTCGACCGGCGGGTGCTGTTCCTCGCCTCGGGCGGTCTCTCGCACGACCCGCCCGTTCCGGTCCTGGAGGGCGCACCGCCGCGGGTCGCCGACGCGCTCATCGAGGGCCGTCCGCCGACCCCCGAGCAGCGCGCCAGGGGCGAACAGCGCGTGGTCGAGGCCGGACGCGAGTACGCCGCCGGGTCGACCGCGATGGTGCCGATCAACCCCGCGTGGGACAACCGCCTCCTCGACCACCTGGAGCGCGGCGAGCTCACCGAGTTCGACTCGTGGACGGTGGAGTGGATGGCCAAGGAGGGCGGCGGCTCGGCGCACGAGGTCCGCGCCTGGATCGCGGCCTTCGCCTCTCTGTCGGCGACCGGCCCGTACGACATGACGTCCCGTTTCTACGAGGCGATCCCCGCGTGGATCGCCGGGTTCGCCGTCGCGACGGCACAGGGGCGGTGACCGACATGGCACACGCGCAGGCCGGAACGGACGCCGTGGCACAGGCCGTCGCCCGGCTCACCGCCGCCCTCGACGAGGGCCGTCCCGTCGCACCCGTCCGGGATCTGATCGGCGAGCACGACCTGGCCGCCGCCTACGCCGTGCAGCGGGAGCTGACCCGTCGGCGACTGGACGGCGGGGCGGTCGTGGTGGGCCGGAAGATCGGGCTGACCTCGCCCGCCGTCCAGCGGCAACTGGGCGTCGACCAGCCCGACTTCGGGGTGCTGTTCGCCGACATGGACGTGTCGGCCGAGGCCGAGGTGCCCTCCGGGCGACTGCTCCAGCCCAAGGCCGAGGCCGAGATCGCCTTCGTGCTCAAGGAGGACCTGACCGGCGGGGACCTGGACGCGGCCCGTGTGCGGTCCGCGGTCGACCACGCGGTCGCCGCGCTGGAGATCGTGGACAGCCGTATCGCCTCCTGGGACATCCGCCTCACCGACACGGTCGCGGACAACGCCTCCAGCGGACTGTTCGTCCTCGCGGACCGCCGGCTCGGCCTCGACGAGTTCGAGCCGCGCGACACCACCATGCGGCTGTACGCGGACGATGTGCAGGTCTCCGAGGGGAGCGGCGCCGCCTGCCTGGGCGACCCGCTCAACGCCCTTGCCTGGCTGGCCCGTACGGCGCTGGAGTTCGGGGATCCCCTGCGCGCCGGCCAGGTCGTCCTGTCGGGCGCGCTGGGTCCCATGGTCCCGGCCCCGCCCGGCACCCGGATCCGGGCCGAGATCAGCTCGCTGGGCGAGGTCACCGCCGTATTCTCCGAGAAGAGAGACGCATGACGAAGACGAAGGTCGCCATCATCGGGTCGGGCAACATCGGCACCGACCTGATGATCAAGGTACTGCGCCTGTCGGAGACGCTGGAAATGGGTGCCATGGTCGGCATCGACCCCGCCTCCGACGGTCTCGCCCGCGCCGCGCGGCTCGGCATCCCGACCACGCACGAGGGCGTCGACGGTCTGATCGCACTCCCTCACTTCGACGAGATCGGCGTCGTCTTCGACGCGACCTCCGCCAAGGCCCACCTCGCGAACGCCGCGAAGCTCGCCCCGTACGGGAAGCGGCTCATCGACCTCACACCCGCGGCGATCGGCCCGTTCGTGGTCCCGCCGGTCAACCTGGACGCCCACCTGGACCTGGGGGCCGACAACCTCAACATGGTCACCTGCGGCGGTCAGGCCACGATTCCCATGGTCGCGGCCGTCTCCGCGGTGACCCCCGTCCACTACGCGGAGATCGTGGCCTCCATCGCCTCCAAGTCGGCGGGGCCGGGCACCCGCGCCAACATCGACGAGTTCACCGAGACGACCTCCCAGGCCATCGAGTCCGTCGGCGGCGCGGCCCGCGGCAAGGCGGTCATCGTCCTGAACCCGGCGGAGCCGCCGCTGATCATGCGGGACACCGTGTTCTGCCTGACCGGCGACGTCGACCACGACGCCGTACACGCCTCGGTGGCGGCCATGGTCGAGCGGGTCGCGCGGTACGTGCCCGGCTACCGTCTCAAGCAGGAGGTGCAGTTCACCCCGGTCCCCGCCGGTGAACCCGTGCACACCCTGGTGCCGGACGGGGCGGGCCCGGTCACCACCAAGGTGTCCGTGTTCCTCGAAGTGGAGGGCGCCGCCCACTATCTGCCCGCGTACGCCGGGAACCTGGACATCATGACGTCGGCCGCTCTGCGGGTCGCCGAGTCGATCGCCGAGCGCACCACGGCCCTCACGGAGGCAACCCGATGACGAGCGAAGCGACGATCAGCGGAACGCCGGCCGGCGGAATGCCGACCGCCGAGGACGCGACGCCCCTCGTGGACCGGACGCTGTACATCCAGGACGTGACGCTGCGGGACGGCATGCACGCCATCCGGCACCGCATCGACCCTGCCGACGTGGGCCGTATCACGGCCGCGCTCGACGCGGCCGGGGTCGACGCCATCGAGGTCGCCCATGGCGACGGCCTGGCGGGCGGCTCGCTGAACTACGGCCCCGGCAGCCACACCGACTGGGAGTGGATCGAGGCCGCGGCCGACAACATCCGTACCGCGGTCCTCACCACGCTCCTCCTGCCCGGCATCGGCACCATCGCGGAACTGGAGCGCGCGTACGCGCTGGGTGTCCGCTCGGTGCGCGTGGCGACCCACTGCACCGAGGCCGACATCGCCGCCCAGCACATCGCCAAGGCCCGCGAGCTGGGCATGGACGTCGCCGGATTCCTGATGATGAGCCATATGGCCCCGGCCGGCGAACTGGCCGCGCAGGCCCGGCTGATGGAGTCCTACGGCGCCACGTGCGTGTATGTCACGGACTCGGGTGGCCGGCTCACTCTGGACGGGATGCGCGAGCGCGTCCGCGCCTACCGCGACGTACTGGACGCGGCCACCGAGATCGGCGTGCACGCGCACGAGAACCTGTCCCTGTCGGTCGCCAACAGCGTCGTCGCCGTGGAGGAGGGCGTCACCCGGGTGGACGCCTCCCTCGCCGGTCAGGGCGCGGGGGCGGGAAACTGCCCGATCGAGGCGTTCGTCGCCGTGGCGAACCTGCAGGGCTGGAAGCACGGCTGCGACCTGTTCGCCCTGCAGGACGCGGCGGACGACCTGGTCCGGCCGTTGCGCGACCGCCCCGTGACGGTCGACCGGGAGACGCTGACCCTCGGCTACGCGGGGGTGTACTCGTCGTTCCTGCGGCACGCGGAGGTCGCCGCCACCCGTTACGGCGTCGACGCCCGCACGCTCCTACTGGAGGTCGGCCGCCGGGGCCTCGTCGGCGGCCAGGAGGACATGATCGTGGACATCGCGCTCGATCTGGCGTCGGCCGGGGGTACGACCGGCCGACGCTGACGGCGCGCGCCGGCGGGCGCCACCGGCTCGTCCGGCCGGGCTGTGCCGGGGTGTGTGTCTGCCGGCGTGCGTGACTGACGGCGTGCGGGTCTGCCGCGGTGCGCCTATGCCGGGATGCACGTCTGCCGCGGTGCGCCTATGCCGGGGTGCACGTCTGCGCGGCGCGCGTCTGCCGCGGTGGGTGAGTCTGCCGGTGAGCGGCAATCCCGGAGCCGCCGTTCGTCCAGCAGCGGCAACTGCCCACGTGTCGCCACGTTCCCTAGCCTGTTCATGGGGCCGTGGCGGCCCGCCCCGTTCTGTTGCCGCCACTCCCCGTGCCGCTCCGCGTGCCGTTCCACCGGCGTTGTGCCAGGGCACGGGTCGGTCTCCCGCCACTACGTTCCCCGGAAAGGACCCTTCATGGCCGACGCCTCTGTTCTGGCAGCCTCCGGGCAGTCTCTGGAGGACGACTTCTTCAATCCGCTCTCCGCCGAGATGATCGCCGACCCGTACCCCGCGTACCGCCGGCTCCGCGAGCACGCTCCGGTGTACTGGCACCAGCAGCTGGAGGCCTGGCTGCTGACCCGGTTCACGGACTGCCAGGCGGTGCTGCGCGACTCCGAACGGTTCGCGGCGGACTTCCGCCGGGTCGGGATACCCACCCCCGAGACCCTGCTCAGCCTGCAGACCCTCGACCCGCCGACGCACACGCCGCTGCGCCACCTCGGCCTCGGCGCCCTGCGTTCCCTGGACATCGACGCGCTCACGGCCGAGCTCCTGGCACGGGCGGAGGCCGACCTGTCCGCGCTGGCCGGACGGGGCGAGTTCGACTTCGTCCGGGACTTCGCCGACTCGTTCACCCTGACGGCCATGACCTCGTTGCTCGGGGTTCCCGGACCCGCGGAGGACGACACGTTCCATCGGCTCAACGCTGACCTGGACCGCAGCATGGACTCCGGTTTCGACCCCGACGCGGAAGCCGCGGGCATCCGGGCGCGCGAACGGTTCAACGCGCTGGTGGAGTCGTGGCTCGAACACCCGCCGAAGCAAGGTGTCATCGCCCATCTGGTCGAGCACGAAGCGGAAGGAGGGGTCTCCCGGGATGTGCTGGTGAACTCGGTCCGGGCCTTCTTCCACGCCGGCTTCGAGGTACCCAGCCGGTTCCTGTCCAACGCGGTCGCCGCGCTCCTGGACCACCCCGACGCGTTCGCCGCGTTGCGGGAGGGCGCCCCGATGGGACCGGCGATCGAGGAACTGATCCGCTTCAGCGGTCCGGTGCAGGCCCTGAGCCGGGCCTGCACCGAGGACACCTCGATAGGGGGGAAGACCGTACGCCGCGGTGAGATCGTCGTGGCGGTCATCGGCGCGGCGAACCGTGATCCCGGACAGTTCCCCGACCCGGACACGATCCGCGTCGACCGGGACGCCCATCCGCACCTGGGTTTCGGCCGTGGGTCGCATTCCTGTCTGGGGTCCGTGATCGGCCGGGCCGAGGCCTCCGCGGTGATGTCGGCGGTGGTCCGTCACCTGCCGTCGCTGCGCCGCAGCGGTCCCGCTGTGCCTCGCCCCAATGCCACGCTACGCGGCCTTCGCAGCCTTCCGGTGGCCGTGAACTGACCGTCGGTGGACGTGAACCGACCATTCACCGCGGCATCCATCACGTCCTTCACCATCCGACACGTCCTTCACCATCCGAACGAGGAGAGGCCCACGACATGACGGCAGCCCCGGCGCCTCACGACCCCGAGCGGGCGTGTGCCCAGATCTTCAACTCCGCGATCGCCGCGGCGGCCATCAGTGCCGCCTGGGACGTGGGCGTGTTCGACGAACTACGGGAGGCCGAGCGGTTGGACGCCGCCGACTTCGCCTCACGGCACAGCCTCGACGCCGACGCCACCATGGCGGTTCTCACCGCGCTGTCCGCCGCCGATGTGGTGCGCCGCGAGGGCGACCGGGTGACGCCCGGCCCCAACTTCACCGAGGCCGACCGCACCAAGGGGTTCTTCTACTGGCTCACCGGCGGATACGGCGAGCTCTTCGGGCAGTTGCCCCGTCTGCTCCGTGCGGAGAACCGTTCAGGGGACTTCTACCGGCGTGACGGGGCCGCCATCGGCGTCGCCTGCCGGCAGAACAACAAGGTCTTCTTCGATCCGGCGTTCCAACCGGTGATCGCGTCGCTGGAGTTCTCCGCGATCGCGGACCTCGGATGTGGGAGCGGTGAGCGTCTGATCGACATCACCCGGGCACGGCCCGGTGTCCGCGGCGTCGGCATCGACGTATCGGCTGACGTCCTGCGACTCGCCCGGAACGAGGTGGACATGGCCGGGGTGGCGGACAGGATCACCCTGGCCAGGTCAGACGTGACCGCGTTGGAGGAGCGACCCGAGTTCGCCGGGGTCGATCTGGTCACCTCGTTCATGATGGCCCATGACTTCTGGCCGAGGGACGCGTGTGTCGCCTCGTTCCGGCGTATCCGCGAGGTCTTCCCCGACGTCCGGCACTTCCTGCTCGCGGACACCGCGCGTACGACAGCGGTCTCCGACCGGGACATGCCGATCTTCAGCCTCGGCTTCGAGACGGCCCATGCGGTGATGGGTGTCTACCTGCCCACTCTGGACGAATGGGACGCAGTTTTCGAGGAGTCGGGCTGGCACTGCCTCGACCGGCATCTCATCGGGACACCGGCGAACAGCTTTATGTTCCATCTGGTTCCGCGCCGGTGACGAGGTCGGACGGGGTGCGCGGCCGCGTCCGACCACCGGTCTCCCGGTGGACACGCGCGAAGACGCGGGCGAACTCCTCCATCTCCTGCCGCTGCCCCACCGTCAGTCGGAACATGCCGTCGACCAACGGGCCGTGCAGCGGCTGGACCAGTACCCGGGACTCCCGCAGCAGCCGGACGGTGCCCGCGCCGTCCTCGGGCCGCACCAGCAGGAAGTTGGCGGCTCCGGGGACGACCGGGACGCCGAGGTCGCGGAGGAATTCCAGAACCATCGGCTTCACCTTCGACATGATCTCCCCGGTATGACCGTCGACCTCGTCCGCGGCGGCCAACTGAGCCTCACCGGCGACGATCGCCAACTCATTGACGTCGAACGGGTTGCGCAGCTTGCGGATCTGCTCGAGAACCGCAGGGTCGGCGATGGCGTACCCGAGCCGAAGGCCCGCCATCGCGAAGGCCTTGGAGAAGGTCCGGAAAACGATCAGGTTGCGATACCGCGCCACCCATGGCGCCACGGTCACCCCAGTGAACTCGTAATAGGCCTCGTCGACGATCACCGGGGTGTCCGGATATTCGACGAGAGTCTCCCGAATGAACTCCGGGTCCACCAGTGTTCCGGTCGGGTTGTTCGGGTTGATGAACACGATCAGTGCGGGTTTCCGCTGGGCGGCTGATCGGAATCCCCTGTAAGGAAAGGTGAAGTCCGGCTCGTACGGAACTCCCTCGACCTGCGCGCCCAGCAGTCCGGCGACCCGTCGGAAAGGAATGAACTCGGGCGTCGCCACGAGCATTCTGCTGCCCGACTGCAAGAACGTACGAAGTGTGATGTCGATGGCCTGGTCGGAGCCGTTCGTCACAAACACGGACTCGGCCGGCACCCCGCAGTGCTCGGCGATCCCCGCCGTGAGGCGCTCGTCCGACGGGTACCAGCGGAAACCCGCTCCCGAAAGATGCGCGGAAAGAGCAGCGGCGACCGTCCCGGAGACCGGCCGAGTACTTTCGTTGCGGTCCAGTCTCAAGCAGCTGGACCGGTCGATCCCGGGCGGGTCGGCCATCGACCAGGACGTCGAATCCCGCACATGCCGGTTGACTCCGAGGGCGCTCACGATGTGACCTCCAAACATCACTCACCATGTCGGCCGCGATTCCGTCTCATTCAATCAGGCAGCCAACGGGCGAAAATGGCGCCGCCCCACGAACAGTCGATCCTTGTAGCTCAAACCACCTGTTCCTGCAGTCTTATGTCAAGAGCCCCTCGGTTAGCTTCTTTCGTACAGAACATGTACTCCGAGGAGCACCCTGTGAGCCACCTTCAGCAGAAATCCAAGACATCGGTGGTCCAACCGTCGGCCGGCGGCCCGAGGAACCCACCACCGGCGCTTGATCCGCCCCTCGCCTCAGAGGCCGTTCTGAAGCGACTGGTCGTGCACTACGCCACCGTCCTGTCGAAGGCGGCGACCAGGCGTGAGGTGCCGTCCCGGCACGAGTTGGAAACCTGCCGTTCCTTGGCGATGAAGGCCGCCGACCATGCCGTGCCCCTGCAAACGATCTTCATCCAGTGCAGTGCGGAAACTTACCGTCTCTGGGAAAGACTCCCCGAGCTCGAACGGCAGCTCGACGTCCGCGCCCTGTCGTCCAGGAAAGGGGGCGCCGCACCACCCCGTGACGTGATGAGAGCTGCCTCCGAGGTAGCGCTCTCGTCGATTGTGTCCGGGCACGCGGCAGCCGCACGGAGAGCGACGGAACAGGACCTCCGGCGAGGCGATCGATTCCTCGACGCACTGCTCTCCGGCCGGGCCGCCTTCCCCGACCTGCTGGAACACGGCGAACGCCTGGGCCTTCAACTCGGAGCCTGCCACGCGGTGATCGCCCTCTCCCCCGACAAGCCGTTACGTACGGCGTGGCCCGACCTCCCCTCGCTGGAGCACTCGCTGCGCACACGGTTCACCACCGGCGGCGTCCTCACGGGACGGTACGCGGACAACCTCGTGGCACTGGTGACGGTGGCCCCGGCGGAGCCGGCGACCAGCACGAAGGCCCTTCGCGACGCGGTCACCGAGGCGGTGAAGGCACGACCCTCGCGGCAGACGTCCTGGCGGGTCGGGATCGGCCGCCCGAGGCCCGGCGTACACGGCATCCGGGCCTCCTACGAGGAGGCGTGCGAAGCACTCGAGATCGCGCGGCGCACCGATGTCGAATGCCTCGGTCCCGACGACTCCGAACTGCTCCTTCGCCGGGTGCTCGGCCGTGACCGGGCGGCGATGGAGGAACTCATCCGTGCCGTACTCCTCCCGCTCACCAGTGCGCACCACGGCCCGGGGCCGTTGCTGGACACCCTGGAGGCCTACTTCGCGGCGGGCTGTATGACGACCCAGGCGGCACGGGCACTTCACCTCAGCGTGCGCGCCGTGACCTACCGGCTGGTCCGGGTCAAGGACCTCACGAACCATGACGTCAACGTGCCGGAGCAGAGGTTCGCCCTGGAGACGGCGCTGCGGGGCGCGCGGATACTTGAGTGGCCGCGTCGGCCGCTGCCCGACATGTGAGAACGGACATGATCCGCGCGGCGTTTCGGGATGGCGAGGTCGAAACGAAGTCGGCCCGTGTCCGGGCCGACCTCCACCTCTGTCGCGCCTCGATCAGTGAAGGTAACGCATGATCACACCTCCGTTCTTGTCGCCCTCGGAGCTCCGAATATAGGTGTGGGGCCGGTCACGGTCAGGGCCTGCGACCGGAACGAACAGGGGTGTTCCCTTGCCGGACTCCGGAACTCTGCATGGTTCCGGTCCTCCGGCTCGATGATTCCGCCCCGAGTACATGGGAAAGCTGTGTGCGCGAACTGATGCGCAGCAGGAAGAAAATGTTCCGTAGGTGGTAGCTGACGGTGTGCAGTGAAATGCCCATCCGACTGGCCACCTGCTGGTTCGTCAGCCCCTGCCGCACCAGGGAGGCGATCGCCCGCTGCCGCTCGTTCAGTAACTCCCATACGGGAGGGACTGCTTCGGCGCTGCCTTCTTCCACTTCGCGGGCGCTGCGCGACACAGCTGGCACCGCTTCTCTCAGTACGTGCCGCAGAAGGCTGACGCGGAACGACCAGGTCCCGTCGTCATGGAGAACGAGGATGCCCTTGTCCGCCGCCTCTTCGAAGAGGGGAAGGGCACGGACCACTGTTGTTCCGAGGAGATCGGCGACCTCATCGACGGTGAAGAAGGGGTGACAGGTGGCGGCCGAATAGATCAGCGAGCGGGTGGCGAGGTCCGCTCTTCTCACCCACTCCTCGCACACCCTCCTGACGCGCGCGGGAATCCTGGCCGCCACCAGGACCGCCTGCCCGTCCTCCTTCACCGCGATCAGACCTTCCTCCCGCAGTCCACCGATCAGCTCGACAAGAAGCAGCGGGTTTCCGCACGCGCCCGCGGCCATCGCCACGAGATCGGAACTCGGCCGGGCCTCAAGGAGGTCGGCCAAGAGTTCCACGACAGCGTCCTCGTCCAGGGAATCCAGCTCCATCCGTACCAGTCCCCAACCAGGCGGAAGAGAACAGATACGGGCCGGTCTGACCGCCAGTTCGGTGTCGCGGGCGAGGATCCAGAGCACCGGATACCGGCGGGGAAGAAACGGCGCCCAGAATGAGAGCAGCCGCGCTTCGTCGCCATGTTTCACATCATCCTGCGGGATGAGTACCGGAAGTCGGCTTTCGCCGTCGCCTCCGTCCCGGCCCCTCGCCTCCGGATCAGCCCTCCGGCAACACACCGGTCCCGCCGGCTCCCCGTGCGGAACTAGCTGTGGCCCGGCATCGCGGGAGCAGAACTGGTCGCCCCCGAGGCTGAAGCCCCGCTCCGTCGCCACCCGCACGAACTCGGTCAGAAGCCTGCTCCGGCCGACCCCCGGCGGCCCCTCGATCACCACCACCGCGCTCCGGCCCGACGCGACACCGGCCACGAGCTGCCTGAAGTGCGCCAACTCCCTGTCACGGCCCCTCAAGGACGGGTCTCGCTGCGGCATATGGGATTCCCTTCGCTCGACGGACCACCGCAAGCAGCGGAGTGCCACCAGAGCCGACGGGCGCCTTCGAAGACCGCGGTCGGATCTCCTGACCGTCCGAGGCCAGGGCGCGCGCGTTCTCGGCCAGCACCAGGAAAATGGACGGAAGGCCCACGCGCAGCCCTCCGTGCCGTGAAACGGCACGGGTCAGGACCGGATCGCCCGGGTGTCAGGGGTCGAGAACGAAGATCTGGTCGAGGTCGACGAGGCGCAGGATGCGCAGGGTGTGGGCGGGAACGGCGGCGAGCGCGATGTCCACCTCGGCGGCGTGGGCGTGGCTGCGGGCGGCGATCAGTGCGGTGATGCCGCTGGAGTCGCAGAAGGTCAGGCCGGCGAGGTCCAGGACGAGGCGCTGGCCGGGCCGGAGCCGGCGAGCAGATGGGTCAAGCCTGGATGACGGCGTGCGGGGCCGCGCCTGAGTGAGCGGTGGCGAAGGCGAGCAGGGCATCGTCTCCGTACAGGCTGTCCCGGGCCTCGCCGGTGCGTGCTTCGGTGAGGCCGTCGGTGTACAGCAGAAGAGTGTCGCCCGGGTCCAGGACGGTGTCGGCCGCCGTGAAACGGGCGTCGGGCAGGGCGCCGACGAGGAGGCCGCCGGGGGTGGGCAGGTAGCCGGCTGTACCGTCGGCGCGCAGGACCAGGGCCGGCGGGTGGCCGCCCGAGGCAAGGCGGACGGCGATCCGTCCGGTGAGAGGGGCGGGTTCGAGGATGCCGAGGACCACGGTGCAGTACCGGGGGTCACCGCTGCCGGTGTACCGCTCGTGGAGGACGGTGTTGAGGGTCGACAGGGCGGGGACGGGATCGGCGACGCCCCTGCCGCCATGTCAGTCCCACGCGTTGAAGAGGACTCCGCCCAACGTGGTGACGCCGTAGAGGCGGACCTCACGCCACTCGCCCCGCGTGAGCACTGAGGTGTCGACATCGGAGAGCGGTGTGGCGAGTCGTTCGCTGCTCAGGACCGTGAAGCCCGCGTCGGCGAAGGCGTGAGCCCACGGTGGCGGCGCGAGGAAGTCGTCTCCAAACCAGTCCCGCCGTGCCTGGGCGAAGGCGACCCAAGGGTGATGTGCGTGGCATAGGACAACGCTCTCGCCTTCGCGACCGACGACCGTCGCGGTGTGGAAGGTCCTCGGGTACGCCCGCTCCTCCACCTCACCTACTACGCCCCCAGCGGCGCGGGCAGCGGCGTGCAGAGCGGCGCGGAACGCCTTGAGTTCGGTCTCGGGAAGCGGGCCGTCCTTCGGCCGGTGGAAACCCGTCGCCCCCCGCGGCAGCGTGAAGCCGTCGTTCCCCTCGTTGACCATGCCGATCATTCTGCCTGGTGCGAGGCATGTCCGTGTCCAGAGGACTTGGGCTGCCGTGTCACGCTGCGCTTCGCGGTCACGTTCGTAGCGGCAGCACCGGAGGCAGAGCGCACATCACAGCATGAGCGTGTGCCAGCCGGTGGCGATCTCCTCGGCGACGGCGGGCGGTTCGTCGTTCGTGAGCAGCTTGAGGAGTTCGGTGCCGTTGGCGGGACGGTCGGCGACGTCGACGGTGAGTGCTCGACGGGTGGCGTCGGCGAGGGTGGGGTCGAGTTGGTGGAGGGCATCGACAGCGGTGGTGTCCGGGCCGGTGTCGACGATACGGCGGATGATGGCTCCGGTGCCGGCCGCGGTGAAGGGGCTGGAGCCGTGGGCCGCGCAGATGATGCAGCAGGCCCATGCCCAGATGTCGGCGGCGGGGCCGATGTCGGTGTCGCCGAACTGCTCGGGTGCCATGTAGGTGAGCGTGCCGATGCCCATGCCGGTGCGGGTGATGCGGGTGGAGTCCATGAGGGTGGCGATGCCGAAGTCGAGCAAGCGGGGTCCGGCGGTGGTGAGCATGACGTTGGCGGGTTTGAGGTCGCGGTGGACCAGGCCGAGGCGGTGGATGTCGGCGAGTGCGGTTGCCATGGCCAGCGCGAGTGAGCGCAGGGCTTCGGCCGAGCGGAAGGGCCCCCGCTTGTTCAGGTGGGCGTTGAGGGTCTGGCCGTCGAGGAGTTCCATGGCCAGATACGGGCGGCCGTCCGCCACACCGGTGTCGAGAACCTGGGCGGTGTAGGCGCTGGGGACCATGGCGAGCACTTCGGTCTCGCGTTCGAAGCGGCGGAGCAGTTCGGGATCGTCCACGAGACTCGGGTTGATGGTCTTGAGCGCGACCTGCGTGGCGGATCCCTGACGTCGGGCGAGGTAGACGGTCCCCATGCCGCCGGAGCCGATGCGGCCGAGGAGTTGGTAGGTGCCGAGAGCACGGGCCTCGTTGGGCCGCAGTGGCTGATGCGCCGGGATACCGGAGCCGTCGACGTCGTGGTCGTGGTCGATCTGGGTCGGCACGTAGGGCACGGGCACCGGCACGGCGGCAGGCGCGGGTGTGGCGGCGACCGGAACGGACGGTTTCGCGACGGACGCGGGCGGCGCGGTCGCGGGGACGGGGGGCGTGCCGACGGGGACTCGCGGGCCGCCTGCGGGGACTCGCGGGCTGCCGGCGGGGACCGATGGTGTGGCGTGAGGCGCGGAAGAGGTCGGTGCGGCCCCATCGACCGTGCCGGGCGCGGCCGTCGAGGGGGCGGCCTCGGTCACGGTGGTGATGTCCGCGGGACGGAAGCTGAGGAGCAGGGCGACGAGGTTGAAGACGAGCAACGCCACCGCCGTCGCGACCGACGCCAGGAACGCTGCGAGCACCCCGACGACGAGGGCGTGCCCGACCTGGGTGCGGAGGCGTCGGTCGTTCCAGACGGCCGACGGCATACCGATGGTGTACAGGTTGCGCTGAGTGACGTACCACGCCGCGAGGCAGGCCACCCACAACGGGACGGTGTAGGCGAGGTCGGCCGTCCCCTCCCACGCGTATTGCTCGCGCCTCGCGAAGAACGGCGAGCCCCCGATGACGAAGATCCTGCCCGCTTCGTAGGACGGCAGGCCCCATTCCTCCAGCCTGTACGGATGCACTGTCAGCAGAAGCAGCACGGCCGCCCGGAGCGCGAGGTCCGAGTACCACGCGAAGCTGTGCTTCACCGAGCCTCCCTCCGAAACGGGAAGGGCCCAGCTGCGGATGCTCGACTGTGCGCGGCGTAGCTGCGACCAGGTGACCAGGCGAAGCAGCAGCACCGCCGCCGCGAGCCGCAGTGTGTCGCCACTCGTCAGGACGTCACCGACCAGCGAATATGCCTCGGCCGCCAGATGTACCGAATCGCCCATGTCCCCCGCCTCCATGCTCACGGCCCGAAGCGGCGCCCCCGCCCCCTGGGGCGCACTATAACGCCGCCGCGTAGCCACGGAGACACACTTGGTGACGATGGTGCGGGCCGAGGGCGGCCGGGTCAGTCCGTCGCGTGTGCGGGTGTCTCCAGGTCGTTGATTCTGGCGAGCGTCTCGGGGCGCAGGACGCGCTGGAGTTCGTCGGCGGTGAGGAGGTCATGGGCCAGGACCACGTCGGCCACGGGCAGGCTTCTGTCCAGAGCCTCCTGTGCGGCGGCGCTGGCCTTCGCGTAGCCGATGACGGGGGTGAGGGCGGTGACGATCCCGATGGTGTTGTGGACGACCGCGCGCAGGTGCTCGCGGTTGGCGGTGATGCCGTTCACGCAGCGGTCGGCCAGCGTCAGGCATCCCGCCTCCAGCTGACCGATGCTTTCGAACAGGCAGTGGGCGATGACCGGTTCGAAGGCGTTGAGCTGGAGCTGACCCGCTTCGGCGGCCATGGTGATGGTGATGTCGTTGCCGATGGCTTTGAACGCGATCTGGTTGACGACCTCGGGGATCACCGGGTTGACCTTGCCGGGCATGATGCTGGAGCCGGCCTGTACGGCGGGGAGGTTGATCTCGCCGAGGCCGGCGCGGGGCCCCGAGGACAGCAGACGCAGGTCGTTGCAGGTCTTGGAGAGCTTGACGGCGATGCGCTTGAGCACCCCGGAGAGCTGGACGAACGCTCCCGCGTCCTGGGTCGCCTCCACGAGGTCGGCGGCGGTGGACAGGGGCTCACCGGTGATGGCACTGAGGTGGGCGCAGACCAGTGCCGCGTAGCGGGGGTGGGAGTTGAGGCCGGTCCCGATGGCCGTACCTCCGAGGTTGATCTCCCGGATGAGGGCGCTCGCCTCCGCCAGTCGCTGTTCGTCCTCGGCCAGCATCACCGCGTACGCGCCGAACTCCTGACCGAGCGTCATGGGTACCGCGTCCTGCAGTTGGGTGCGGCCGGTCTTGACGACGTCGGCGAACTCGTCGGCCTTCGCCCGGAAGGCCAGCCGCAGGGTGGCCATGGCCTGTTGTAGACGGTGCGTGCTTGCCTGGAGGGCCACCTTGACCGCCGTCGGGTAGGCGTCGTTCGTGCTCTGCCCGGCGTTGACGTCGTCGAGGGGGTGCAGGTGGTGGTAGTCGCCGCGGTGGTGACCGAGGAGTTCGAGTGCCCGGTTGGCTATGACCTCGTTCGCGTTCATGTTGGTGGACGTGCCCGCGCCGCCCTGCATGACGTCCACGACGAACTGGTCGTGGAGCTTGCCGGAGCGGATCTCCTCGCAGGCGGTGACGATGGCCTCGGCCTTGTCGGCCTCCAGGAGTCCCAGGTCGCGGTTGGCCAGCGCCGCGGCCTGCTTGACGGCGGCCAGCCCGTTGACCAGGTCACGGTGGGCGGAGATACGGGTGCCGGTGATGGGGAAGTTGTGCACGGCCCGGAGGGTGTGGATGCCGAAGTAGGCGTACCGGGGCACCGGCAGGTCGCCGAGGAGGTCGTGTTCGTAGCGGAACTCGTCGTCCATGAGGGGTTCTACTCCTGATCTGGGCGCTGTCACCGTGAGGTTGCGGCCGGGTTGGGGTCAGGCCGGATTCGAGTCAGTTCTGCGGCCCGGTGGCTGAGTCGGGGGCACGTCCCGGCGTTCGGGTGGGCCACGTCCACCTGTTCCGGTGAGCCGCGGTCCACCTGTTCCGGTGAGCCGCGGTCCACCTGTTCCGGTGGGCCGCAGACCCGCGCGGGCGGTAGGGCTGCGGCCAGTCCCGGAGTTCGTCGCCCGCGGCGGTGTCAGAGCGGTTTGGCGAGGGCGTCGTCCATGGCGGCGGGCTGCGGTGTGGCCGTGTCCCTGCCGGGCTCGCGCGTCACCTTTCTGCCCTTGCTGATCCGCTGCTGCAGCCAGTGCGCCAGCGCGTCGAGGGCCGTGTTGATCGCGATGAAGATCGCCGCCACGAGCAGTGCGGCCGGGATCACGTTGGAGAAGTTGGCGGCGATGCCGTTCAGGCCCCGGTCGACGAGTTCGTCGTAACCGACGATGAAGCCCAGGGCGGAGTCCTTCAGCAGGACGATGAACTGGCTGATGATGGCCGGCATCATGGCGACGATCGCCTGGGGCATCAGGACGAGCACCATCATCTGGCCCTTGGGCATGCCGAGCGCCCGTGCGGCCTCCGCCTGTCCCTTGGGAAGGCTGTTCACTCCGGCGCGGAGCGTCTCCGCGATCACCGACCCGTTGTAGAGGGTGAGGCCGAGGACCACGGCGGCGAACGGGGACATGGTCGTCCCGGTGAGTGCGAAGGAGCCGAAGAACGCGCAGAAGATGAGCAGCAGGAGGGGAACGGCCCGGAAGAACTCCACGACCGCTGCTGCGGGTACACGGATCCAGGCGTGGTCGGACATCCGGGCGGTCGCGAAGACCAGCCCGAAGGCGCCCGCGAGCACGATCCCCAGCCCCGCGGCCTTGAGCGTGCCCTCCAGGCCCGGCAGGATGAACGTGGTCCAGACGTCCGCGCGCAGCAGGGGCTGCCATTTCTCGGCCGCCCACTGATCACGCTCGTCGAACCGCGCGTACACCACGTATCCGAGCCAGGCGAAGGCGGCGGTGATCACGGCCGCCAGGACCCGGTTGCGGATGACGCCCCGGCGGCCGGGGATCTCGTACAGATTCGAGTGACCGCTCATCGGGCCACCGCCAGGCGACGCGAGAGCCAGCCGAACAGCAGGCCGGTCGGCAGGCACAGCACCAGGAAGCCCGCCGCGAAGCCGAGGAAGATCTGAATCACTTGGTCGCCGTAGATCTCGATCATCTCCCGCATCCGGACGGAGGCTTCCGCGACCCCTGCCACCAGGGCGACGGTGGTGTTCTTGGTCAGCGCGATCAGAATGCTTCCGAGTGGGGGAATCACCGCCCGGAACGCCTGGGGCAGAACGACGAAGCCAAGGGTCTGGCCGAACCCGAGCCCCACGGCGCGGGCCGCCTCCGCCTGCCCGACGGGGACGGTGTTGATGCCGGCCCTCAGGGCCTCGCACACGAACGCCGAGGTGTACGCGGTCAGGCCGAGGACGGCGAGCCAGTAGTTGTTGACGCTGATCTGCGCGGAGAACTCCACTCCCAGGTTGGCGCCCACGCCCAGGCTGGTGAACAGCAGGACCAGGGTGAGCGGGGTGTTGCGCGCCACCGTCACATAGACCTGCGAGGCGGTGCGCAGCACCGGGAGGGGGGAGACCCGCATCCCGCTCAGCACGGTGCCCAGCACGAGCGAGCCGAGGGCGCTGACAGCGGTGAGCCGTAGGGTCATCCAGAACGCGGCGAGGATCGTTGCTCGCTCGGTGAACAGTGCGTCCATCAGTACCTTCAATCGGGGCGGGGCCGGGCTGTGCGGTCGCACGTGTCGCCCGGTGGCCCGCCGTTCGGCGTCTTCGTCAGTACCGCTCGAGGCGCGGGACGCGGAATCCGGATTCGGAGAGGTTGGACTTGAGCGCTATGGCCCAGGAGCCGTCGGACACCATCTTGGCCAGCGCGTCGTTGACCGCGTCCCGGCCCTTCTTGTCGTCCTTCTTCAGCCCGATGCCGTACTTCTCCTCGCTGAAGGGCGAGTTGAGCACCTTCAGCTTGCCGGGGTGCTGGGCCGCGTAGCCGTAGAGGATGGAGTTGTCGGTGGTGACCGCGTCCAACTGGCCGGTGAGCACCCGGTCCACGCAGGCGGAGTAGGTCCGTTCCTCCTGGAGCTGCACGTCCTTGGCGTACTTGTCCTTGATCAGTTGCGCGGAGGTCGAGCCCGCGACCGAACACAGCTTCTTGCCGTTGAGCGACTTCGGCCCCTTGATGGCCTTGTTGTCCTCGCGCACCAGCAGGTCCTGACCGGCGACCAGGTAGGGGCCGGCGAAGGAGACCTTCTGCTTGCGGGCGTCGTTGATGGAGTAGGTGGCGACGACCATGTCGACCTGGCCCTGCTGGAGGAACGCCTCCCGGTTGGCCGACACGGCCTCCTTGAAGGTGATGTCCTTCTGGTCGACTCCCAGCTCCTTGGCGACGTACTTGGCGACGTCGATGTCGAAGCCGGAGAAGGAGCCGTCAGGGGTGCGCAGGCCGAGCCCGGGCTGGTCGGCCTTCACGCCGATGACGAGCTTCTTGTCCTTCGCGGCACGGTCGACGACGGACGATCCGGTGTCGTCGCCGTTGCCGCAGGCGCTCACACTCAGAGCGACGATCGCCGTGGTGAGAGCGACGCTGATCAGTCTCTTGGACATGCTGAATCCTCCGATGGCGTACGGGGAGAGGGTGTGGATGCGCGGGTGCGCCCGGCCTCGGGACGGCCGGCGGTCCAGGTGTCAGTGGGTGAGGATCTTGGCGAGGAACGCCTGGGCGCGTTCGCTGCGCGGGTTGTCGAAGAACTCGTGGGGGGTGTTCTCCTCGACGATCTGGCCGTCGGCCATGAACACGACGCGATCGGCGGCCCGGCGGGCGAAGCCCATCTCGTGCGTCACCACGACCATCGTCATGCCGTCGCGGGCGAGGGCCGTCATCACGTCCAGCACCTCGTTGACCATCTCGGGGTCGAGGGCGGAGGTCGGCTCGTCGAAGAGGATCACCTTCGGATCCATGGCCAGCGCCCGGGCGATGGCCACCCGCTGCTGCTGTCCTCCGGACAGTTGGGCCGGGTACTTGTGCGCCTGGCTGCCGATGCCGACGCGGTCGAGGAGTTCGTGGGCGCGCTGCTCGGCGGCCCTCCGGTTCTGCTTCAGCACCTTGACCGGGGCGAGAGTGACGTTGTCCAGCACGGTCTTGTGGGCGAAGAGGTTGAAGCCCTGGAAGACCATGCCTACTTCGGCGCGCAGTCGTGCGAGCTGCCTGCCTTCGGTGGGCAACGCCGTGCCGTCGACGCTGATGGAGCCGGAGTCGATCGTCTCCAGCCGGTTGATGGCGCGGCAGAGCGTGGACTTGCCGGATCCCGAGGGACCGATCAGCACCACGACCTCACCGCGGCGCACGGCCAGGTCGATGTCCTTCAGCACATGCAGGGGCCCGTAGTGCTTGTTGACCTTGTCGAGCACCACCAAGTCGGTGCTCGGCACCGCCCGCTGATGCGTCGCGGACATAACCTTGGTCATGGGAAACATCCCTCCCTTCCTCGGATTCGCCGACCGCGATGCCGTTCTCGGCGGCGATGGCGTCACCGTAGGAAAAGCGCACTCCCGCAATGGGCTTGTGCGCTTTCTGCTCAGCGGGAGGGCGGAGAAAAGGAGAGCGAGGAGCGGGAAAGGGAGGGTGAAGAAGGGGAAAGGGACGGCTTGGCCGCCTTCGCGGGCACGTTCATCACGCCGATGGTGTCCCTGAATGCCTTGTCCCAGCGGCCGTCGCGCACGTACTGCTGGATCAGCCCGCTCAGATAGTCGCGGAAGTCGGTGTCGCCCCGGCGCACGCCGATGGCGTAGGGCTCCCGTCCGAACGGCTTGCCGACGAGGCGGACCGTGTCGGGATACTGGCTCATCATGCCCAGCAGGATGGACTCGTCCGTGCTGATCGCGTCGATCCGCCCGTCGACCAACGCCGACATGCACTCGCTGTAGGTGTCGACGAGGACCAGTCGGGCGCGCGGGACCTCGCCCCGCAGCCGTTGCGCGGACGTGGAGCCCGCCGCCGTGCACACGTCCCGGCCGGCGAGGTCGGCGAGGTCGTGGATGCCCCGTTCGTCGCGGCGGACCAGCACGTCCTGGCTGGAGTAGTAGTACGGGTCGGTGAAGTCCACGAGTTTGCGGCGCTCTTCGCTGATCGAGTACGTCGCCACCACGATGTCGACGACCCCGCGGCGCAGGAAGTCCTCGCGGTTGCGGGGCATGGTCTCGATGAACCGGATGTTGCGCTCGCTGCCGGTGAGGTCCTTCGCCACCATGCGGGCGATCTCCGCGTCGAATCCGGTGATCCGGCCGGTGGAGGGGTCCTTGTAACCGAAGAGCGGATGATCGAACTTGATGCCGACGGTGAACGTGCCCCGGTCCTCGACGCGGGCCATGGCCGACCCCCCGGGGAAGCGTGATCCGGTGTCCTGACCGGGCAGACCGCAGCCGCCGAGCACCAGACAGCTCAGCGCGGCCAGTACCGCGCGGCGGGAGGTCATGAATCGCAGAAGCGGTAGCGGTGCTGCGGCCGCCCCGACGACCCGTAGCGCAAGCTCGTCACGACGTCTCCCCGGTCGGCCAGATATTCCAGGTACCGCCTGGCCGTGGCCCTGCTGATGCCGACGGCCTCGGCGGTCTCGTGGGCCGACAGATCCCGTCCTGCGGCGGCCAGCGCGTCGAGCACCACCCGCTCGGTCGCGGCCGAGATGCTCTTGGGCCGGACGACCGCGTCTTCCGCTCCCTGCACCTCGACGCGGTCG
>NZ_LIQX01000135.1 GCF_001418475.1 Streptomyces ossamyceticus
CGGGCGGGTACGGGTCCGAGGGGGCTCAGGCCGGGTACGGGACGAGCGGGCCGTCTCAGGGCGGGTACGGGGCCGAAGGGCCTCAGGTCGGGTACGGAGGCGACGGGTCGTCGCAGGGCGCGTACGCAGGCGACGGGTCCCAGGCCGGGTACGGAGCGCAGGGGGCGTCCCAGGCCGGGTACGGGGCCGAAGGGCCTTCGCAAGCCGCCTACGGGTCGCAGGGCGCGTACGGCGCGCCGGGGGCGCCGCAGGGCCCCTACGCGGGCGACGGCTATGCCGGGGGTGGTTCCGGGATGCCTCTGCCGCCGGTCGCGGGAGAGGTGTCGCTCGCGTCGGGCGGGGCGCCCATGCCGTCGGCGGCGCCGGTGGACGAGGGGGCCACCCAGTACCTTCCGCCGGTGCCGTCCACAGGTCCGCTGCCCGGGGACGAGGCGGCGACGCAGTACATACCGCCGGTGCCTGCGGCGCCGGAGGCGGCCACCCAGTTCCTGCCGCCGGTGGGGCCGGGCGCACTGCCGCCGGAGGCGTCGGCCGACGCGACGGCGTACCTCGGGCGGGTCCCCGACCACGGTGCCGGGCCCCTGCCGCCCACCGCGAACCCGGACGCCGAGCCCACCCAGTACATACCGCCGGTGGCCGCCGGGCCGCAGGCCCCGGCACCGGACCGGCCCCAGGCGTACGGGGCGCCGCAGCAACAGCCGGACGTGTTCGACAGCCTCTTCCGCAGCGAGCCCGCGGGCGCCGGACCTGCCGGGGCCACGCAGCAGATGCCGAGGATCGAGCAGCCCTACGGCGCGCAGCCGCCGCAGGGTCCCGGCGGTCCCGGTGGCCGGGGGCCGGCCGCGCGGGCCACCGCGAGACATGACGGCGGGGGCGCGGGGGGCGGCCGTACACGCTCCAAGGTGCCGGTGATCGCCGCCGTGGGCATCGGGATCGCCGTCCTCGGCATCGGGGCGGGCGCCCTGATGGCGAGCGGCGGCAAGGACGACCAGGGGCAGGGCGACGACAAGACCGTGACGGCGTCCGAGCCGTCGGCCGGGGAGTCGTCGGCCGAGGCGGCCGACCCGGCGAAGGAGCAGGCGGTCGCGCTGGACAAGCTGCTCGCGGACAGCGGCAACAGCCGCAACAGCGTGATCAAGGCGGTCGGGAACATCCGGTCCTGCACCAACCTCGGCCAGGCCGCCACCGATCTGCGCAACGCGGCCAAGCAGCGCAACGACCTCGTCACCAAGCTCGGCGAGCTGTCCGTCGACAAGCTGCCCGACAACGCCGCCCTGACCACCGCGCTCACCAAGGCGTGGCAGGCCTCCGCGTCCGCCGACAACCACTACGCCGCATGGGCCGACCAGGTCGCAGGCAAGAGGAAGCTCTGCAAGCGGGGCCAGGCCCGCTCCACCCCCGAGACCCAGGCGGGCAACCAGGCCAGCAGCACGGCGAGCGCCGAGAAGACGAAGGCCGCGCAGCTGTGGAACGGCATCGCCGGCAAGTACGGCCTGACCCAGAGGCAGGCGGGCCAGCTCTAGGCCGCGCCCGGCCGGGCCCCTCCTGGCCTGCCCGTCGGGACCGCTCCTGACGGACAGCCGCGGTCGCGCGGTGGCCGTCGGGAGGGCAGGCCCCGGCCGGTCACAGCTCCGCGTCCACGAGGGTCTTCTCGACGTTGACGAAGCCCTGGCGGGCGGCGACCAGGCGGCCCTTGTGGACCACCTGGAAGGTGACCTCCGGGTTGATCAGGCGGGGGAAGCCGGCGGCGGCGATCAGGTCCTCGAAGCGCCAGGTCAGCGGCGGGGTCAACCCGCCGGTGGTGACCCTCATGCCGTTGTCGAGGGTGTTGCGGATCGCCTGCGCGGTGATCTCGCGGTCGCCGAGCCTCTCGATGACGGACGTCACCACGGTGTACGCGATCCAGGTGGTCTGCACCCCGGGGTCCGCCGGGTCGATCCGGTTGTCGTCGAAGGCGTGCTCGCGGATCACCTTCTTCATCCGGTCCCAGCGCTTGTCGGTCTCCACCGGGTACCAGCCGGTGACGTACGTCCCCTCGTAGGGCCCCGACCTGCCGCCGGTCGCGTCGACGAGGGACTGGTCGACGCTGCCGAGCACGGAGGCGGTGCGCACGGCGGGATAGTCCTTGCGGTCCCGGCGGAACGAGTCCATGAACGTGGAGGTGCGGTCGCCGAGCGCGGGCACCACGCACCCCCGCTTCACCGGGTCGCCGGAGGCCCGCCGCAGCGCCTGCCGGGCATGGTCCGCGTACTCGGTCGCGTCGTCGGCGGCCAGCTGGTCCTCGGCCCCCCGGTGGCCCCCGGAGCGCAGCCCCGAGTTCAGCAGCAGCGGGAGCTGGTCGCCCGCTATGGAGTCGGGGCGGACGAGGGCCACGGGGCCGCAGGCGCGCGCGAGCTGCTCGCCGAGGCCGGCCATGAGCGCGGCCTGGCCGCCGTTGACCGGGTAGGACAGGGCGCTGGAGAACTCGTCGTCGGTCACGCCGTAGCCGCCGATGTAGGGGATGCCGGCGGACTCCAGCGGGGCGAGGAAGGAGCGGCCGTGCTGGCTGTAGGAGCCGACGACGGCGACGGCGTCCTCCTTCGCGGCGCGGCGGGCGCACCGCGCGGCGCCCACGGTGTCGTTGTGGTCGTTGCAGGTGAGGATGCGCAGCTCACGGCCGTTGATCCCGCCGCCCGCGTTGATCCAGCGGGCGTACGCCTTGGCCATGGCGGGCATGCCGGGCTTGTTGGTGGCGGCGGTCTTCTCCGGCGCCCAGGTCATGACGGTGATGGGGCCGTCCCCGGAATCCCCCGTGACGCCGGACACGACCCCGCACCCGGCGGCGAGCGACGCGCACAACGCCAGTGCGACGACTCTCGCGGTACCGGCCCGTTTCGTCCCGGTACGGCGGAAGCCGCGGGGACGGATGGGCCTGGGACGGTCTACTGGGGTGCGTCGCCTGCCGGTCATGGCTCCGCACGATTCCGTCACATGACCAACCCGGGCGTGACGGTCGGTCAACGGAAGGTGACCAGGAGGTGAATTACGGGAAGCTACGATCGTATTTTCGAGAGAGTGCAGAGAGGAACGCGGGAGCGATGACCGTCCAAGGTTCGGAGAACTCTTCCCGTCGTGGGCGTCGCTCATTCACCATGGGCGGCATGCCACTGAACGACATGCCTTGGTGGCGCTGGCGCAGCAATGTGCGCTCCGCGCTGCACATGCTCTCCGATCCGGTGTTCCAGCGGGACGTCTGGCTGGCCGGCGTCGACGGCTACGGTGACGTCACCGACGCCGTGTACCGCCTGGTCGAGGACACCTGGCTGGACAACTGGTCCGCGGAGAAGTACGTGGGCGCGATCTTCCGCGACGCCCAGGAGGCGGCGCTCGTCGACACCGCCGTGCTGCGCGTGCTGCGGATCATGCACCAGGTGGGGCCGGACGCCCCCGTCTCCGCGTACCTCGACCACCCCGCGTGGCCCGAGGCGGTCCGCGCGGCCCGCGAGGCCCATGTGCGCCTGACGGTGAGCGACGGCGAGGACCCGGACACACCGCCGCGCACGCTGGAGGTGCTGCGGATCATGACGAGGGCGGCGTAGGGCAGCACGGGTCGGCAGCGGGACGGCGCGGGGTGGGCGTCGGGACGGCGCGGGGC
>NZ_LIQX01000136.1 GCF_001418475.1 Streptomyces ossamyceticus
CGTCCCGCGCCGACCCCCTCGACGACGATCACGGGTTGCGGCGGCAGGGCGACGGGAGGGCCGAAGATCCGCTCCCGCCAGTCGTAAGGGGCGTAGTGCGCGGTCCCGCCGAGCCGCAGCGGTTCGACCACCTGGACCAGCAGCCGCTCGGTCCACGCGAACAGTGCCTCGTGGGTGGCGATGTCGTCCAGATGGAGCACGGGGGCGTCTCCGAGCGCGTGGACCAGCCGTCCGGCGAACGTGGTCTTCCCGGAACCCGCGTGCCCGTCGACCCCGATGAGCCTGACCGGCCCGCAGGAGGGCGGCAGCAGCCGCAGCCGCTCGGCCAGATCACTGACGGCGGGGTCCTCGGAGGCGGGGGAGATGCGCATGGGGCGATTGAACACCGGGACGGGCGACACCGGAACGTGCCAGTGGTCTCGACCAATATTGGAGGGCGTGGCGTGGCCCGAGGTGCTGGCAGAAGTCCGTGTCCGGCGTCCATAGTTGGCGAACAGTCGTGCGTCTGAACTGTCTTCCCGGACCACTGGGGGTCACCCGCCCATGTCGAGACTTTCTGAGCCGTCCCGCAGGACCGTCCTGACCGCAGCCGTCGCCACAGCCGCCGCGGCGGCCGGAGCGGCCGCCGTCCCGGCCACCGCCGCCGCGCCACCGGTCCGGACCGAGGCCCCGGCCCGCCCGGCGCGCGCACCGGAGCGCGTCGTCGACCATCACGGCTGGACGTCGTACACCGACTGGTGCGGTGGCACCTCCGAGGGCACCCGCGCGCAGGCCGGAAAGCGGCCGGGGCTGGTGATCGGCTCCCCGGCCGGCACCATCGACTACACCGACCCGCACACCGGCCGCACGGCCCCCTGGGAGTACGCGACCTGGACGTCGCCCGTGCACCGGCTCGCCGTGCCCGCCACCGAGGTCATCCCCTCCTGGAACGCCCGCACCCCGGACGGCACCTGGGCCCAGATCGAACTGCGGGGCACCTACTCCGACGGCACCGACACCCCCTGGTACGTGATGGGCCGCTGGGCGTCGGGCGACAAGGACATCCGGCGGACCTCCCTCGACGGGCAGAAGGACGGCCGGAGCAGCGTCTGGACGGACACCTTCGCCATCGACGACCCGGCCACGGGGCTGCGTCTCTCCTCGTACCGGCTGCGGCTGACGCTCCACCGCACCCCCGGCACCCGCCTCACCCCCACGGTCTGGCGGGTCGGCGCGATGGGCTCCGACGTCCCCGACCGCTTCACCGTCCCGGCCTCCACGCCCGGCCTCGCACGCGAGCTGGACGTCCCGCGCTACTCCCAGGAGACCCACAAGGGCCAGTACCCGGAGTACGACAACGGCGGCGAGGCCTGGTGCAGCCCCACCTCCTCCCAGATGATCATCGAGTACTGGGGGCGGAAGCCCAGCACCGAGGACCTGGCCTGGGTCAACCCGGACTTCGCGGACCCCCAGGTGTGCCACGCCGCCCGGTTCACCTACGACCACGCGTACCAGGGCTGCGGCAACTGGCCCTTCAACGCCGCCTACGCCGCCACCTACCGGGACCTCCAGGGCGTGGTGACCCGGCTGCACTCGCTCACCGACCTGGAGAAGCTGATCGCGGCGGGCATCCCGGTGATAACTTCCCAGTCGTTCCTCGCCGCGGAGCTGACGGGCGCGGGCTACGGCACGCCCGGCCACCTGATGACGGTGATCGGCTTCACCGCCGACGGGGATGTCATCGCCAACGACCCGAACTCCCCGGCCAACGAGGCGGTGCGCCGCGTCTACCTGCGGCGCGAGTGGGAGAACATCTGGCTGCGGACCAAACGGTACAACGCCTCCGGCAAGGTCGTCTCCGGCACCGGCGGTGTCTGCTACCTCTACTTCCCGGCGCGGCCCACCGCCCGCCAGCGCGCCGCGCTCACGGCGGTCGGGGTGCGTGTGTGACCAAGGTCTCGGCCGCGACCGCCCCGACCGGTGGCAAGGTGGACGCACGGTAGGGGGGAAGTCCACCGCACGTCGATCACACCAGCGAGCTGCCATGACCGCGACCTCTGCCACCGCCGACGTCCGCACCCGCACGGGCGGCCCCGAGGACGACGGCCCCGAGATCGTCGAACACATCATGGGCTGGACCCTCGTCGTGGTCGTCGCGATGCTGGTGGTTCAGCTGGGTCTGCTGTGACCCGCACCCCTGCCGATCCCGAGGCCTGATCCACCGCCCGATCCTGTCGATCAGAGTCGAACAAGCTGGTGGTGCGGGTCTGCCATACTGCGGGTTGTCCCGCTGGCAGTTGGAGACCAGGACCGAAATTGAATAGCAGTCAACAGCGTGGGATCGAACGTCCGCGGGCCCGGGGCACCGACCGATCCCTAGCGCGCCGCGCCGAACTCATCTCCATCGGGCGCAGGTTGTTCGCCGACACGTCCTACGACACGCTGTCGATGGACGACATCGCGAAGCAGGCGCATGTGGCCAAGGGACTGATCTACTACTACTTCAAGTCCAAGCGCGGCTACTACCTCGCCATCGTCGAGGACTCGGTGGCCGACCTCATCACGCATGCGGCCAGTGGCCTCCGACTGCCCCCGGTGGAGCGCGTGCAGCGCACCATCGACTGCTATCTGCGCTACGCCCAGGACAACCAGGCCGCCTACCGCACCATCGTCAGCGGGGGCGTCGGCTTCGACACCCAGGTGCACGCCATCCGGGACGGCGTCCGCGAGGCCATCGTCGCCACCATCGCCGAGGGCGCCTACGGCAGGAGCGACATAGCCCCGGTGGTCCGCATGGGCCTGTTCGGCTGGGTCTGCGGGGTCGAGGGCGCCACCCTCGACTGGATCGACCGCCCGGGGCTGGACCGCGACACGATGCGCGAGCTGCTGGTCAGGATGCTGGGCGGAGCGCTGCGCGCCATCGAGGAGATCGACCCGTCGTACGCCGCCCCGGCGCCCGCCCGCCGCGACGGCTGACGGGCCGGGCCCGACGGGGACGGGGCGGAGGCCCGCTGTCGGCCCTCCGCCCCACATACCGTGCCTCCGGGGTCAGTTGATCGCCCTGATCAGCTCGCCGTCCGGGGTGTCACCGCTGAGCTCCCAGAAGAAGGTGCCGCCGAGGCCCTGCGCCTTCTTGTACTTCATCTTCCCCTTGACCGTCGCCGGGGTGTCGTAGCTCCACCACTCGTCTCCGCACTTGGCGTAGGCGGTGCCGCCCACCCTGCCGTTCGCCGGGCACCTGGCCTTGAGCACCTTGTAGTCCTCGTAGCCGGCCTCGTACGTGCCCGGGGCGGGGCCGGTGGCGGTGCCGCCGGGCGCCGACTCGGTGACCCCCGTCCAGCCCCGCCCGTAGAAGCCCAGGCCGAGCAGCAGCTTGGAGGACGGGATGCCGAGGCTCTTGAGCTTCGCGATGGTCGACGCGGTGTTGAAGACCGGGTTCGCGATGCCGGGGTACGGATACAGCGGCGAGTGCGGGGCGGTGGTCGCGTCCCAGGCGCCGAAGTAGTCGTACGTCATCGGATTGTACCAGTCGACGTACTTCGCGGCGCCCGCGTAGTCGGCCGCGTCGATCCTGCCGCCCTTGGAGGCGTCGGCCGTGATCGCGGCGGTGACCAGCTCCTTCTTGCCGAATCGTTTGCGCAGTGCCGCCATCAGCTCCTCGAAGGACTCCCGGCCGCTGGTGTCGCAGGTGAGGCCGCAGGCGTTGGGGTACTCCCAGTCGATGTCGATGCCGTCGAAGACGTCCTTCCAGCGGGAGTTCTCGACGAGGTCGTAGCAGGAGTTCGCGAAGGCCTCGGGGTTCTTCGCCGCCTCGCCGAAGCCGCCGGACCAGGTCCAGCCGCCGAACGACCAGACGATCTTGAGCTTCGGGTGCAGCTTCTTGAGCTTGCGGAGCTGGTTGAAGCTGCCGCTCAACGGCTGGTCGGCGGTGTCGGCGACGCCGTCCACGGACTCCTCCGCGGTGAACGGCTTGTCGGTGTCCGCCCAGGGGTCGCCGAGCGCGCACTTGCCGTCGACGACGTTGCCGAAGGCGTAGTTGATGTGGGTGAGCCGGTCCGCCGAACCGGACGTCTCGATGTTCTTGACGTAGTACTGGCGGCCGTAGATGCCCCAGTCGATGAAGTAGCCGACGACCTTGGAGCCGGGGGCCGCCTGCCGCGCGGCCGCACCGGCCGCCGTCTCGCCGGCGGACGCGGGGCCCGCGCCGGCCAGGAGTCCCGCGCCGAGGGCGGCGCAACACGCGGTGGAGAGCAGCGCCCGGGATCGGGTGCGGGGGTGGGACGGTCGGAGCATGGGGTCTCCTCGTGAGGGAGCGGGGAGTGAGCGGGGGAGGAAAGCCGACCTGCTGGTGGCGCGCCGGGGCGCCGCCTCACGCGGCTGCGGGGCCGCCGTTTGGCACGGACGCGATGGCGCGTTGCCGGAACAGTAGAAGGACTAGACCAATCGGTCAATGGTTTGGACCAATCAGCTTCGGCGAGTCGCTCCGCGGCTTTCTACTAATTAGCGGTCGTTAACTGGTGACTCGATGCCGCCGATCGGGCATACTCCAAGCGCCACAGCCGCTGACCAGCACACTTCCGAGATCCGGAGGGGCAGCATCGGCCGCGGCCCGTAAGACCCGGCGGAGCCACCCCATCCCTGGTGTGCGCCGCCGCAGTGCCCGACAGGGAGGAGAGCGTCGCCATGCCCGACCGCGCCCCGCAGCCGGTGGACCGTCAACTGCCCACGGAGGAGGCCCGGGATCTGATCTCGCTCGTCCGTGAGATCGCGCAGCGGGAGATCGCCCCGTACGCGGCCGAGGAGGAGGACGCCGGTCGCTTCCCGCGCGAACTCTTCGGCCTGCTCTCGGAGTCGGGACTGCTCGGCCTGCCGTACGACTCCGAGCACGGCGGTGGCGACCAGCCGTACGAGGTCTATCTGCAGGTCCTGGAGGAGCTCGCCGCGGCCCGTCTCACCGTCGGTCTCGGTGTGAGCGTCCACTCCCTCGCCTGCCACGCGCTCGCCACCTACGGCACCAAGGAGCAGCAGGTCGAGCACCTCCCGGCGATGCTCGGCGGCGGCCTGCTCGGCGCCTACTGCCTCTCCGAGCCCTCGTCGGGTTCGGACGCCGCGTCCTTGCGGACCAGGGCGGTGCGGGACGGCGACGACTGGGTGATCACCGGCACCAAGGCCTGGATCACGCACGGCGGGATCGCCGACTTCTACACGGTCATGGCCCGTACCGGCGGCGAGGGCTCACGCGGCATCACGGCTTTCCTGGTGCCCGGCGACGCCGAGGGGCTGAGCGCGGCGGCGCCCGAGAAGAAGATGGGCATGAAGGGCTCGCCCACCGCGCAGGTTCACTTCGACGAGGTGCGCGTCCCCGACAGCCGGCGCCTCGGCGAGGAGGGCCAGGGCTTCGCGATCGCCCTGTCCGCGCTGGACTCCGGGCGGCTCGGCATCGCGGCGTGCGCGATCGGCGTGGCCCAGGCCGCACTGGACGAGGCGGTCGCCTACGCGACGTCCCGTCGGCAGTTCGGGCGCCCGATCGCGGACTTCCAGGGGCTGCGCTTCATGCTCGCCGACATGGCGACCCGGATAGAGGCGGGCCGCGCACTGTATCTCTCCGCCGCCCGGCTGCGGGACGCGGGCCGGCCGTTCTCCAAGCAGGCGGCCATGGCGAAACTGCTGTGCACCGACAGCGCGATGCAGGTGACCACGGACGCCGTGCAGATCCTCGGCGGCTACGGCTACACGGCCGACTTCCCGGCCGAGCGCTACATGCGCGAGGCCAAGGTGCTGCAGATCGTCGAGGGCACCAATCAGATCCAGCGCATGGTCATCGCCCGCCATCTCGCGGGTCCCGAGTCACGCTGAAGGAGTTGACGAAGTCGGCGGGGGTGCCGTCGAAGGGCCCGTGGAAGCCGAGCGCCGAGCTGCCGAACGATCTGCTCGTGGCGAACGCGTCCCTGGTGGCACCGAACTGACCGAGATTGCTCGGGGGCGTCACCAGCCGCACCCACTCCGGGTCATGACGCCCGGGCAGGGTGCGGCCCCCGTCGGCCCACGTCCGCATCAGGGCCCGGTAGATGGGTGGATCCTGTGAGGAGGTCGCCCCCTGGGGAACCGATTCTGCCGGGGCCGGGACGAAGATGTGGTGGCGACGTCCGGCCACCGGGTACGTAGGGGTCATGCCGGGTCAACGCGACGACCGGCGCGGCGGTCACCGCTCAGGTGAATCGTGACTGCGTTCGCGACCGCCCCGGTCGGTGTGGCGTACGCGCCCCCGTGCGTCGGACGCACCGGACCCGCACCAGGGCGGCCCGAAGGACGCCATGGCGCGGGCGACCACGACAGAAGGTCTCAGGGGCGGTCACGGCGGCGGGAGGCCGTGGACGCGGAGGGCCGAACGGCCCGTGGGTCAGGCGGCCTGGCGGCGCGTCATCGGCACACGCATCGGGCGCGAACCCGGGCCGCCGACGTGGGAGAAGGGCTGCGTCCGCCAGTCGAGCCCCTGCGGGAGCGTCAACAGAAGGACGGTGTCCTGCTCCTGCGGTTCCACCGACTCGTCCGCGGACCGGGCGTCGGTGGCGGCACGGCCCGTACCGGCGCAGACCGTGAGCCCGAACGGGTTCCACGGCGACACGACCTGCGCGTGCTCCGGCAGGGCGTCCTCGTCGGACAGCAGGGCGATGGGCTGAGCGCAGTCCGGGCAGATGACCCGGTACATCTCGAAGGTGTCGTACGCGTCGAACTCGTCGTCCGGTTCGACGCCCTCCGGCTCGGGCTCGATGACCGACTGGAGGCGCTTGGGCGCGGTACGACCAGGGCGCTTAAGACTCTGCATGGGATTCTCCCCCTCGGGCTGGGCCGTTCGGGCACTGCGGCCTCGACCACAGCAAGCACTTCCCGTCCCGTGTCGGCGGTAATCACGAGATCATCACGAAGCCTGTTCGGGCGCTGTGGCCTTCGTCACATGCCGCTCGCAGATGCCCCGCCCACCGGCCCGATCGCCCCGACGGCCCGCGGCGGGCCCCCGGTCACATCACGAACCGGTCATGACCTGCGCCGCTGAGGTATCCGAGGAGATCAACCGCCCTGTAGGTTCTTGCGCCATGGAGGAGCTGGACCGACAGATCGTGCAGCTGCTCGTCGCGGACGGGCGGATGAGCTACACCGACCTGGGCAAGGCCACGGGCCTGTCCACGTCGGCCGTGCATCAGCGCGTGCGCCGACTCGAGCAGCGCGGTGTCATCCGGGGCTATGCCGCGGTCGTGGACCCGGAGGCCGTCGGGCTGCCCATGACCGCGTTCATCTCCGTGAAACCGTTCGACCCCAGTGCCCCCGACGACATCGCGGAACGCCTCGCCGGCGTGCCCGAGATCGAGGCCTGCCACAGCGTCGCGGGCGACGAGAACTACATCCTGAAGGTCCGCGTCGCCACCCCCCACGAGCTGGAGGAGCTGCTGGCCCGGCTGCGCTCCCTCGCGGGCGTCTCCACCCGCACGACGGTGGTGCTGTCCACGCCGTACGAGGCCAGGCCGCCCCGGATCTGACCCCCGGGCGGCAGCCGCCGGTACGGGCCCAGGTGCGGCCGTACCGGCGGCAGGCGCGAGACTGTTCCCCATGAGTGAACGCACCGCCTCGTCGGAAACCGTGTTGCTGCGCGGAGGAGAGGTCCACAGCCCCGCCGACCCGTTCGCCACCGCGATGGTCGTCGAACACGGACAGATCGCCTGGGTCGGGTCCGAGGGCGCCGCCGACGCCTTCGCCGAGGGTGTCGACGAGGTGATCGATCTCGAAGGCGCCCTGGTCACCCCGGCGTTCAACGACGCCCATGTGCACACCACCTCCACCGGTCTCGCGCTCACCGGCCTCGACCTCTCGGCCGCCCCCTCCCTGGAGGCCGCACTCGTTCTCGTCCGGGAATTCGCCGCCGCGCGTCCGGCCGACCGCGTCCTGCTGGGCCACGGCTGGGACGCCGCGCGCTGGCCGGGCGGCCGCCCCCCGACCCGTGCCGAACTCGACGAGGCCACCGGCGGCCGCCCGCTGTACCTGAGCCGTATCGACGTCCACTCGGCGGTCGCCACCACGGCCCTGCTCGGCCTCGTCCCGGGCGCCGACCGCTTCGACGACGGCCCGCTCACCCGCGACGCCCACCACGCCGTACGGGCCACCGCCCTCGGCGCCATCACGCCGGCCCAGCGCACCGAGGCCCAGCGCGCGGCCCTCGCCCGCGCCGCCTCCCTCGGCATCGGCTCGGTCCACGAGTGCGCGGGCCCGGAGATCTCCTCCGAGGACGACTTCACGGGGCTGCTGCGGCTCGCGGCCGAGGAGCCGGGCCCTCGGGTCGTCGGCTACTGGGCCGAGCGGGACGTCGCCAAGGCACAGGCCCTCGGGGCCGTCGGCGCCGCTGGTGACCTCTTCGTCGACGGCGCCCTCGGCTCGCACACGGCGTGCCTGCACGAGCCGTACGCCGACGCCCCGCACACCGGCACCGCGTACCTCGACGCCGACGCCGTCGCCTCCCATGTGGTCGCGTGCACCGAGGCGGGCCTCCAAGCGGGCTTCCACGCCATCGGGGACGCCGCCGTGACCGCCGTGGTCGACGGAGTCCGGGCGGCCGCGGAGAAGGTCGGCCTGCCCCGCGTGCGGGCCGCCCGCCACCGCGTCGAACACGCGGAGATGCTCACCCCGGACACGGTCGCCGCCTTCGCCGAACTCGGCCTCACCGTCTCCGTGCAGCCCGCCTTCGACGCGCTGTGGGGCGGCGAGGAGGGCATGTACGCCCAGCGCCTCGGCGTCGAGCGCGCCCGTGCCCTCAACCCGTTCGCGGCCCTCCTGCGGGCCGGGGTGCCGCTCGCCTTCGGCTCCGACAGCCCGGTCACGCCCCTGGACCCGTGGGGCACGGTCCGCGCGGCGGCCTTCCACCGCACGCCGGAGCACCGTGTGTCCGTGCGCGCGGCGTTCACGGCCCACACGCGGGGCGGCTGGCGGGCTGTCGGGCGGGACGACGCGGGCGTCCTCGTCCCGGGCGCCCCCGCCGACTACGCGGTCTGGCGCACCGATGGGCTGGTCGTCCAGGCCCCCGACGACCGGGTCGCCCGCTGGTCCACCGACCCCCGTTCCGGCACCCCCGGCCTGCCCGATCTCAGCCCCGGCACCGACCTGCCGGTCTGTCTGCGGACCGTCGTGGCCGGGCGCACGGTCTTCGTACGGCCGGGCGAGTGATCTCCACGGCGGGCGGGGGAGGAGTGAGGGCCCGCCCCGTCGCCGTGCGACCTGGGCATCCTCCGCGCTCACCAGGCCTCATACGGAAAACCCGCAGGTCAGGCGGTAGTTGACAGCGGGCGGCGGGAGGCCGGTAGGTTCGGCCGGGTCCACCACCGGACGTCCGACCGAGGAGCTTTCGCGCGGTCGTCGAAGCGCCGCTGGGTCAGGGGTGGTGCGCCCGACCGGCGCACCACCGCTGGCAGCCAGGCCCAGGGTTCGCGCTCGGCGAGGGAACGTTCCGGACCGGTCGGGTAGGTGTGACCCGGGTGGGGCCCGGCAGCTCAGTAGACAACGGCTTTCGGTCGACCCGCAGCCAGCGGGTCCCAGGTCGGCCCGAAGGGCGCCGGGCCCCCATCCGCCGCGGCGGAAGGCCCCCGGCTCCGCAACCGGAGGGTGGCCCACCCCGGCTCCGGGGCCGGCGGGCGGCAGTGGCCTACGCGGCCGGCGGAAGACCGGCCCTGGTCCGTTCCGCGTCGGTCGCCACCGCGTTCATGCCCGGCGCACACGCTCCCGCGGGGCGTGCTCCCGCACACCCCCTGTCGAATCGACACCCCTCTGGACAGGAGGCGACACTCCGGCGCAGGCCGCGGCCACTATGGTGGACCCCTGCGTACGGACTTGAAGGGGCAGCAGTGAACGACGGCGACGGGACCCTCGCGGCAGCAGGCCAGGAGAGGCGCTTCGGCCCGCTCGGCACGGCCTTGGTGATCATTCCGACCTACAACGAGGCGGAGAACATCAAGACCATCGTCGGCCGGGTGCGCAAGGCTGTTCCCGAGGCGCACGTCCTGGTGGCCGACGACAACAGCCCCGACGGCACCGGCAAGCTCGCCGACGAACTGGCCGCCGAGGACGACCAGGTCCAGGTGCTGCACCGCAAGGGCAAGGAAGGACTCGGCGCCGCGTACCTCGCGGGTTTCCGCTGGGGCATGGAGCACGGCTACGGCGTCCTGATCGAGATGGACGCGGACGGTTCGCACCAGCCCGAGGAGTTGCCCCGGCTGCTGACCGCGCTGAAGGGCGCCGACCTCGTCCTCGGGTCCCGGTGGGTGCCGGGCGGGCGCGTGGTGAACTGGCCCAAGTCCCGCGAGTTCATCTCCCGCGGCGGCAGCCTCTACTCCCGGGTCCTGCTCGACGTCCCCGTCCGCGACGTGACCGGCGGCTACCGCGCGTTCCGTCGGGAGACCCTCGAAGGGCTCGGCCTCGAGGAGGTCGCCTCCCAGGGCTACTGCTTCCAGGTCGACCTCGCCCGCCGGGCGATCAAGGCCGGCTACCACGTCGTCGAGGTGCCCATCACCTTCGTCGAGCGCGAGCTGGGCGATTCCAAGATGAGCCGGGACATCCTCGTCGAGGCGCTGTGGCGGGTCACCGCCTGGGGCGTGGGCGAGCGGGTCGGCAAGGTCCTCGGCCGCGACAGCAGGAGCGCGGACCCGGACGGGAAGAACTGATCGTTCCCTTATCCCGTCCTGAGACGGCGGCAGGCACACTGGGAGCATGACGACTGGCGCTTCGACCACGACGTACCCCGCCCGGCCTCGGCGCTCCCGGCTGCGCACGTTCCTGCCCCTGGGGATCGCCGCGTGGCTCGTGCTGGAGATCTGGCTGCTCACGGTGGTCGCGGGCGCGGCCGGTGGGCTCGCGGTGATCGTGCTGCTGGTGGCCGGGTTCCTCGCCGGGTCCGCGGTGGTCAAGCGGGCCGGGAGGCGGGCGTTCCGGTCGCTGACCGAGACGCTGCAACAGCAGCAGGCCGGCGGCGGCGCGGCGTCGGGGGTCGAGGCCGGCAAGAACGAGGGCAACGGCTTCCTGATGCTGGGCGGGCTGCTGCTGATGCTGCCGGGCATCGTCTCTGACGTGGTCGGGCTGGTGCTGTTGGTGCCGCCGGTGCAGAAGGCGCTGGGGCGGTACACGGAGCGCACGTTCGAGCGGAAGCTGCGGGAGGCGGGGGCCGGAGGGCTCGGGGACGCGTACACCCAGGCGCGGATCCACCGCCCCGACGGCAAGGTCGTCCCGGGCGAGGTCATCAGGGACGAGGCGCCGGGCAGCGCCGACGAGCCGAGGGACGCGCGGCCGCCGCTGGGGTACTGAGGGCGCCAGGAGCGCACGAAGACCGCGGTCTTCGTGCGCTCTGGGTCTGCCGCCCAGCCCCCGCAGGGGCTACGCGGACTTGCGGCTGTCTCGCGGATGAACCGCGATGTTCATCGCACCGGAGCGGAGAACGGCCAGGCGCTCCTCGAGGACCTCTTCGAGTTCCTCACGGGTGCGCCGCTCCATCAGCATGTCCCAATGGGTACGCGCGGGCTTGGCCTTCTTCTCCTCGGGGCCGTCGCCGTCCACGAGGAGTGCCTGGGCCCCACAGACCTTGCACTCCCACTCCGGCGGGATCTCCGCCTCCACCGAGAAGGGCATCTCGAAGCGGTGCCCCTTCTCGCATGCGTACTCCACGGCCTGGCGCGGAGCCAAGTCGATGCCGCGGTCCGTCTCGTAGCTGGTCACCACGAGGCGCGTGCCGCGAAGAGCTCGCTCACTCATGAATCGTGCCTCCCGGGCTTGTCGCCCACAGGACAGGTGTCGCTGTCGTCGTCATCCGGTCAACGTCCGGTCGGCGGTAAAGATTCCCGTTCCGTGTCCCGTTCCGGGTCATGCGTCGCCGTCGTAGCCGCCCTTGTTGTACCCACCGGCGCCCGGTTTGTCACATCTGACAGCAGATGTCACCCAGCGTTTCGGCATCTTTGACGCGCAGTAACGGTACGCCTGGCAGGCCAAACGCGTACACTACAGCCCTTTCGCTCCCGGTGCTAAATCCTCTCGGGAACGGGGTTGCCCGCGTCGCCGATCGCCCGGCGCACCGGAACCCTCGCGAGCAGGGCGAATCCGAGCACGAAGAAGAGAACCAGCGAGATGATCGCGTCCCGATAACTTCCGGTCAGCTGGTAGGTGAGACCGAACAGCAGCGGACCGAGCCAGCTCATCCCACGGTCGCTCATCTCGTACGCCGAGAAGTACTCGGCCTCCTTGCCGGGCGGGACGAGGTGGGAGAAGAGGGAGCGGGACAGGGCCTGGCTGCCGCCGAGGACCAGACCGATGCCGCCGGCCAGCACGAAGAACCAGACGGGTGCCCCCGCCGGGAGGAAGTAGCCGACGGACAGGATCAGCGTCCAGGCGACCAGGGAGCCGAGGATCGTCCGCTTGGCACCGAAGCGGCGGGCCAGCCGGCCCATGCCGAGGGCGCCGCACACCGCGAGCACCTGCACCAGCAGGACCGCCACGATCAGCGTGGACTGCCCGAGGCCGAGTTCCTCGGAGCCGTAGACCGACGCCTGCGAGATCACCGTCTGGATGCCGTCGTTGTAGATCAGGTACGCCAGGAGGAAGGCGAGTGTGAGGGGGTGGCGGCGCATGTCCCGGACGGTCGCCGCCAGCTGGCGCAGCCCCGGCGCGGTGGCCTCCCCGGTCTCCGCCGACGGCTTGCGGCGGTCCCGCAGCCGGCGCAGCGGGATCAGGGCGAAGGCGCCCCACCACAGGCCCGCCGAGGCCAGACAGATGCGGACGGCCATGCCCTCCGAGAGGCCGAAGCTGTCGTGCGAGGTGAAGAGGATCAGGTTGGCCACGAGGACCAGGGAGCCCGACGCGTAGCCGAAGGCCCAGCCCCGGGAGGAGACGGCGTCGCGTTCCTCGGGCGGCGCGATCTGGGGGAGGTAGGAGTTGTAGAGCATCATCGCGACGGACTGCGCCGCGTTCGCGACGACGAGGAGCACGCCGCCGAGGAGGTAGCGGTCGCCGTCCAGGAAGAACATGCCGGCCGTGGCGGCGGCGCCCAGATAGGCGGCCGCTCCGAGGAGGGGCTTCTTGCGGCCGGTGCGGTCGGCGGCGGCGCCCACCAGCGGCATGATCACCACGGCGACGATCACCGACAGGGACACCGAGTACGCGAAGAACGAGCCGGCGCGGACCGGGATGCCCAGCGGGTGGACGTAACCGTCGGGGTCGGCTGCGGACTTGGCGACCTCGGTCAGATAGGGGCCGAGGAACACGGTCAGGACGCTGGTCGAGTAGACGGAACAGGCCCAGTCGTAGAAGTACCAGCCGCGCTGTTCGCGTCGCCGGTCCGCGGCCTCGTCGGCCTCGTCCGTCCGCACGGTGTCGGTGCCCACCCGTGCCCCCTCGCTTCCCCGGGAAGGGCCGCGCGACGGCCTCAGACCCAGGTCCCCCGGTCTTCGAGCACCTTGCGCAGCGTGTCGATGTGATCGGTCATGATGCCATCGACGCCGAGGTCGAGGAGACGGTGCATACGTTGCGGTTCGTTCACGGTCCACACATGGACCTGGAGGCCGCGGGCATGGGCGGTCCGCACGAAACGGTGGTCGACGACCGGCACCCCCGCCTGCGACTCGGGCACCTGCGCGGCGATCGCCGAGCGGCGCAGCGGGGCGGGGAACCCCCACGAGCGCAGTCGCAGCCCGAGGACGCCGCCGGTGCCGTACGAGGTGGCCAGACGGGGGCCGGCCAGGCGCTGGGCCCGCGCCACCCGCGGCTCGGAGAAGGAGCCGACGCAGACGCGGTCCCAGGTGTCGGTGTGGGCGATCAGGTTGAGCAAGGGGTGGAGCGCCGACTCCGCCTTGACGTCCACGTTCCAGCGGACGTCGGGGAAGGTCTCCAGGAGTTCCTCGAAGAGGGGGACCGGTTCGACGCCCGCCACGCGCGCGTGCCCCACCTCCTTCCACGGCAGGTCCGCTATCCGGCCCGACCCGTCGGTGACCCGGTCCAGGGTGGCGTCGTGGAAGGCGACGAGCTTGCCGTCGAGCGTGGCGTGCACGTCGGTCTCGATGTACCGGTAGCCCGACTCCACCGCGTGCCGGAACTGGGCCGTGGTGTTCTCCAGGCCGTCCGCCGCCCCGCCCCGGTGGGCGAAGGCGATCGGGCCCGGATGGTCGAGGTAGGGGTGGCGTATCAGGGCGGTCACCCGGGAAGTATGGCCCGCTCCGATGGACCGGTGGCAACGACCGTGCTGCCGGACGCCGAGGGGACGGCGAACACGCGCAGGAACAGCTGGGCGAGCGGGCCTATGGAGAGGGCGTACAGGAGGGTACCCACGCCGACCGTGCCGCCGAGGACGAAGCCGGTCGCGACCACCGTCAGTTCGATGCCCGTGCGGACGAGACGGATCGACAGGCCGGTCACCCGGTTCAGGCCGGTCATCAGGCCGTCGCGGGGGCCCGGGCCGAAGCGGGCGGCGATGTAGAGGCCGGTCGCGGCGCCGTTCAGGACGATCCCGACGACCATCAGGGCGAGGCGGGCCGCCCAGGTGCGGGCGTCCGGGGTCAGGGCGAGCGTCGCGTCCATCGCGGCCCCGATCACCAGGACGTTGGAGACCGTGCCGAGGCCGGGGCGCTGGCGCAGCGGGATCCACAGCAGCAGGATCGCGGCGCCCAGGATCGTGAGGACGACCCCCATCGACAGGCCGGTCCGCTCGGAGATCCCCTGGTGGAGCACGTTCCAGGGCTCCAGCCCGAGACCCGACCGGACAAGGAGCGCCGAGCTCACGCCGTAGAGGGTGAGGCCGACGTAGAGCTGAAGCAGGCGCCGCGTGAGATGCCCGTGTGCGGACACGAGATGTCCCCCTTGTTGGTGGTAGTGGCCTGTCGCATGTCACCCTGTGGCTTGAGGAGTGATGTGCTCCATGGCCAATTCGGGGAAGGTGGACTGGAAACGTGTCTCAGTGGACTTCCGCGGTCGGGGCCGCGCAGCTCGCTCGCATGCTCAACTCCCAGCAGGACCGCCCCAGTGGGCCAGGCAGCAAGCGTCCGCCCGCCTACCGTGCCCTCGCCGACGGCGTCCGGTTGCTGGTCCTCGAAGGGCGCGTGCCGGTGGCGGCCCGGCTGCCCGCCGAGCGGGAGCTGGCGCTCGCGCTCTCCGTCTCCCGTACGACCGTCGCCGCGGCCTACGAGGCGCTGCGCACGGAGGGGTTCCTGGAGTCCCGTCGCGGGGCGGGCAGCTGGACCGCCGTACCGGCCGGGAAGCCGCTGCCGGCGCGGGGTCTGGAGCCGCTGCCCCCGGAGGCGCTCGGCTCGATGATCGACCTGGGGTGCGCGGCGCTGCCCGCGCCCGAACCCTGGCTGACCCGCGCCGTGCAGGGCGCCCTGGAGGAGCTTCCGCCGTACGCGCACACGCACGGCGACTATCCGGCCGGGCTGCCCGCGCTCCGCTCGATGCTCGCCGACCGGTACACCGCGCGCGGCATCCCGACGATGCCCGAGCAGATCATGGTGACCACGGGGGCCATGGGCGCCATGGACGCCATCTGCCACCTCTTCGCGGGGCGCGGCGAGCGGATCGCCGTGGAGTCGCCCTCGTACGCCAACATCCTTCAGCTGATGCGGGAGGCCGGGGCCCGGCTGGTGCCGGTCGCGATGGCCGAGGGGCTCGCCGGGTGGGACATGGACCGCTGGCGGCAGGTGCTGCGGGAGGCGGCGCCGCGGCTCGCCTACGTCGTCGCCGACTTCCACAACCCCACGGGGGCGCTCGCCGACGAGGACCGGCGGCGGGGACTGGTCGACGCGGCCCGGGCCGCCGGCACGGTGCTGGTCGTGGACGAGACCATGGCCGAGCTGTACCTCGACGAGGGGGTGGAGATGCCCCGGCCGGTCTGCGCGTTCGATCCGGCGGGCTCCACGGTGATCACGGTCGGGTCGGCCAGCAAGGCGTTCTGGGCGGGCATGCGGATCGGATGGGTGCGAGCCGCGCCCGAGGTGATCCGCAGTCTTGTGGCGGCGCGGGCGTACGCGGATCTGGGGACGCCGGTGCTGGAGCAGCTGGCCGTGAACTGGCTGATGGGTTCCGGGGGCTGGGAGCAGGCCGTCGGGATGCGGCGGGAGCAGGCGCGGGAGAACCGGGACGCGCTCGTCACCGCCGTGCGCAGGGAGCTGCCGGACTGGGAGTTCAGCGAGCCGCGGGGCGGGCTGACGCTGTGGGTCCGGACCGGGGGTCTGTCCGGGTCGCGACTCGCGGAGGTGGGGGAGCGGGTCGGCGTCCGGGTGCCGTCCGGGCCGCGGTTCGGGGTCGACGGGGCGTTCGAGGGGTATGTACGGCTGCCGTTCACCGTGGGCGGGGCGGTCGCGGAGGAGGCGGCGACCCGCCTGGCCGCGGCGGCGCGGCTGGTGCGG
>NZ_LIQX01000137.1 GCF_001418475.1 Streptomyces ossamyceticus
GGTGCGGGTCCGGTGGGGGCTTCTCGCGCAGTTCCCCGCGCCCCTGAAGGCAACGGCCCCTGCGGGCCGTTGAAAAAGCACGGGGCGCAGCCCCTGCTTTTTCAGGGGCGCGGGGAACTGCGCGACCAGCCCCCACCGGACTGCGGTCGACCCCCGGCCTCAGCCCGGACGGGCCTAGCTGACCTTCTTGGCCTTCTCGATCGCCTCGGCCAGCTCCTCCAGGAGCGGCGCGCACTTGTCGTAGGACAGGATCGGCTCGGGGTTGCGCCCGATGACCTGACCGGCCTTGACCGCGGGCAGCTTCTTCCAGGTCGCCTCTTCGATCGCGTCCGGCTGGATCGCCGACGTGCGGTTGTCCATGATGATCACGTCCGCGTCGTACTTGTCGACGTTCTCCCAGCTGAGGTTCTCGAACCAGCCGCCGCTGGCCTTGAGGGCCTCGGCGCTCGGCTCGACGAAGTTCACGCCGAGGGCCTTGAAGTACTCCAGGTCGATGGAGAGGTTCGAGCCGGACACGTAGAAGATGTCCTGGCTGGCGGAACCGGCCAGCACCTTGATGCCGGGCTTGGCCTTGGTGGCCGCGCGCAGCCGGGCGGCGGCGTCCTCGAACCGCTTCTTCGCCGCGGTGACCTTCTTCGACGTGACGTCCGCGCCCAGCGACTCGGCGAGCTCGTAGAGCCGCTGGAGCGGCTCGGTCATCTGGCGGTCGTACACGGAGATGCCGACGCTCGGGGCGAGCTTGGCGATCTGGTCCTTGGACGTCTCGGGCACGTACCAGAGGGTGCCCGCGTCGTCGAACATCGTGGTGATGAGGACGTCGGGGGAGAGGGCCGCGTACTTCTCGACGCTGAACTCGTCCCAGACGTTGCCGACGACGGTGACCTTGCTGATGTCGAGGTCGCCCGCCTGGACGTCGGCCTTGCCGTTCTGGAGCCTGGTCGGGCCGAAGGCCCCCTTCACGCCGATGCCGTAGTCGTGCAGGGCCGCGGCGACACCCACGAACGCGACGATGTTCGCCGGGACCTTGTCGAGCTTGACGGTCTCGTCGCGGTCGTCCTTGAAGGTCCAGGGGCCCGACTTGGCGGCAGCCGTCTCCTTGCCGGAGCCGGCGCCGCTGCTCGCCCTGTCGTCTCCGCAGGCGGCGAGCACGGCACCGAGACCGAGTGCGCCACCGGCGGCGAGGACGCCACGGCGGGTGAGGTGAGCGGCTCTGGCGTTGGGCATGAGTATGGCTACTTTCGAACGGGGCGGAGTGCCGCCCGAGGGCGAGTTCGAAGATAGGTTAGCCTAACCTCACTACTTGTCCAGGGGTGGAGTCTGCTGTGGGGGTACCGCGTCCGGGGGTACGTCAATCTTTTGCATTTCCTGTGAATCGAAGGTTCGGCGGGTTTGCCAGGTGTTGAAGGGGTGCGAAGAGGCCCTCGGTGTCCCCCTCGTGAAGGTCTTGTCGAGCGGGTCGACCGGTCCCCGTGACCGCAGGACCGCCCCGCACGCCAGGAGGCCGGATCCGTAGAACGGATCCGGCCTCCTCGGTACGGCGGTATCAGCCCACGAGCCCCAACTCACGGGCGATCAGCATCCGCTGGACCTCGCTCGTGCCCTCGCCGATCTCCAGGATCTTGGAGTCGCGCCACATACGGGCCACCGGGTACTCGTTCATGAAGCCGTAGCCGCCGTGGATCTGCGTGGCGTCGCGGGCGTTGTCCACGGCGACCGTGGACGAGTACAGCTTCGCCAGCGCCGCCTCCTTCTTGAACGGCTCCCCGGCGACCAGCCGCGAGGCCGCGTCCCGCCAGGCGAGGCGGGCCGTGTGGGCCTTCATCTCCATGTCAGCGATCTTGAACTGGATCGCCTGGTTGGAGCCGATGGGCCGGCCGAAGGCATGGCGCTCCTTGGCGTACTTCACCGACTCGTCGACACAGCCCTGGGCGAGCCCCGTGGCGAGCGCCGAGATGGCGATCCGGCCCTCGTCGAGGATGCGCAGGAACTGAGCGTAGCCGCGGCCCAGTTCGCCGAGGAGGTTCTCCGCGGGGACCCGGACGTCGGAGAAGGACAGCTCGCGGGTGTCGGAGGCGTTCCAGCCGACCTTGGAGTAGGGCGCCGCCACCGTGAAGCCCGGAGTGCCGGACGGGACGATGATCGAGGAGATCAGCGGCTTGCCCTCCGGGGTGCGGCCGGTCACCGCCGTGACCGTGACGAGGCCCGTGATGTCGGTGCCGGAGTTGGTGATGAAGCACTTGCTGCCGTTGATCACCCACTCGTTGGTGTCCTCGTCCAGCCGGGCCGTCGTACGGGTCGCGCCCGCGTCCGAGCCGCCGTCCGGCTCGGTGAGACCGAACGCGCCCAGGATCTCCCCGGAGCACAGCCGCGGCAGCCACTCCTCCTTCTGGGCCGGCGTGCCGAACAGATGGATCGGCATGGCGCCCAGGGAGACCCCCGCCTCCAGGGTGATGGCCACGGACGAGTCGACCCGCGCCAGTTCCTCCAGGGCGATACCGAGCGCCAGGTAGTCGCCGCCCATACCGCCGTACTCCTCCGGGAACGGCAGCCCGAACAGGCCCATACGGCCCATCTCGCGCACGATCTCGTACGGGAACTCATGGCGCTCGTAGAAGTCGCCGATCTTCGGTGCGACGACCTCGTGCGCGAACTCCTCGACCGTACGGCGGAGTTCTTCCAGTTCGGGAGAGAGGTGGTGGTCCATGAAACTCACTGCTCCTTGTGGGAGAGGGCTCGTACGGTGCGGGACGGGCTGGGTCGGCCCAGGTGGTCGGCCATCCACGCGCTGGTGGCGACGAGACGGCCGAGATCGACGCCGGTGTCGATGCCGAGGCCCCGCAGCATCCACACGAGGTCCTCCGTGGCGAGGTTGCCGGTGGCGCTCTTCGCGTAGGGGCAGCCGCCGAGCCCGCCGGCGGAGGCGTCGACGGTGGTGACGCCGTGCCGCAGCGCCGCGAGGGTGTTGGCGAGGGCCTGGCCGTAGGTGTCGTGGAAGTGGACACCGAGGGCCGACGTCGGTACCCCCGCCTCGTTCAGCGCGGTGAGCAGCGCCTGCACATGGCCCGGCGTGGCGACGCCGATGGTGTCGCCGAGGCTCAGCTCGTCGCAGCCCAGGTCGAGCAGGGCCCGGCAGACCCGGACGACCTGCGGGACCGGCACCGGGCCCTCCCAGGGGTCGCCGAAGCACATGGAGAGATAGCCCCGCACATGCACCCCGTCGGCCTTGGCCCGGGTCACCACCGGGTCGAACATGGCCAGCGCCTCGTCGACCGTGCGGTTGAGGTTGGCCTTGGCGAAGGACTCGGTGGCGCTGGCGAAGACGGCGACCCGGCGGGCGCCCAGCGCCAGGGCCCGGTCGAGACCGCGCTCGTTGGGCACGAGGACCGGCAGGTCCACCGGCAGATCGGCGACCCGCGGGAACAGCGCCTCGGCGTCGGCGAGTTGTGGCACCCACTTCGGGTGCACGAAGCTCGTCGCCTCGATCGTCGTCAGCCCGGCGTCGGCCAGACGGCGGACGAACTCGGCCTTCACCTCCGTCGGGACGGTCGCCTTCTCGTTCTGCAGGCCGTCACGGGCGCCCACCTCGTGGATGCGGACCCGCGCCGGGAGTCCGTCGGCGGCCGGTGCGGGCACGGTCATCGGCAGGCCGAGGGAGGCCCCCTCCGCGGTCGTCCCCGTGTTGTCCGGTGAGGTCATCGCGCGGCCTCCTCGTCCTGCTCGTGCGGGGCGACGACCGCCAGCACCTGGTCCATGGCGACGGTGGTGCCCGGCGCCACGTCCAGTTCGGTGACGGTCCCGGCGTGCGGCGCGGCGATGACGTGCTCCATCTTCATCGCCTCCACCACCAGCAGACTCTGACCGGCGCTCACCTCGTCCCCGACGGCCACCTTCACCACGGTGACCGTGCCGGGCATCGGCGCCGTCAGCGAGTCCGCGCCCCCGTGGGCCGCGCCGGTCAGGGCCGCGGCCACCGGGTCGTGGTCCCGTACGTGCCAGGCGTCGCCGTCCCCGCCGAGCCAGTCGGCTGCCCGGTGGAAGGTGTGACGGACGCCGTCCAGGGTCACGGAGACCCGGTCGTCGGTGACGGTGTGGGTGCCCAGCGGGCGATGGGTGACCGGTTCGAGGCCCGGTACCCGCAGGTCGAAGGCCGGCGGAACGGTCTCACCGCCCAGGCGCCAGCCGTTCGGCACCGAGAACGGGTCCGTCCAGCCCTCCCCACGGGGCGTCAGCCCGTCGAGCCGCACCGCGGCCGCCGCCTCGTACACGGCCTCGGGCACCCCCTCCGGGACGAGCCCGTCGACCTCCCGCTCGACCAGGCCCGTGTCCAGGTCGCCCGCGACGACCGCCGGATGCGCCAGCAGCCGCCGCAGGAACCCGGCGTTCGTCTGGACGCCCAGGGTGACCGTCCCGGCGAGGGCGGCCCGCAGGCGGCGCAGCGCGGTGGGCCGGTCGGGGCCGTACGCGATCACCTTGGAGAGCATCGGGTCGTACAGCGAGCCGACCTCCGTGCCCTCGGTGAGGCCGGAGTCGGTGCGCACGCCGTCGCCCTGCGGTTCGCGCAGCCTGAGGATCGTGCCGCCGGAGGGCAGGAAGCCGCGCGAGGGGTCCTCGGCGCAGATCCGGGCCTCGACGGCGTGGCCCGTCAGCCGGATGTCGTCCTGCGTGAGGGCCAGCCGCTCGCCCGCCGCGACCCGCAGCTGCCACTCCACCAGGTCGACACCCGTGACCAGCTCGGTCACAGGGTGCTCCACCTGGAGGCGGGTGTTCATCTCCATGAAGTAGTACGACGACGGGTCGCCGCCGGGGACGATGAACTCGACCGTGCCCGCGCCGGAGTAGCCGCAGGAGCGGGCCGCCTGGACCGCCGCCTCCCCCATCGCGGCTCGGGTGGCCTCGTCGAGCAGGACGCTGGGCGCCTCCTCGATGACCTTCTGGTGGCGGCGCTGGAGGGAGCACTCGCGCTCGCCGAGGTGGATCACCTGCCCGTGGTTGTCGGCCAGGACCTGGATCTCGATGTGCCGGGGGCGGTCGATCCACCGCTCCACGAGGAGGGTGTCGTCACCGAAGGAGGCGCGGGCCTCACGGCGGGCGGCGGCGATCTCGTCGGCGAGCGCCGCCTCGTCCCGCACCAGCCGCATGCCCTTGCCGCCGCCGCCCGCGCTGGGCTTCAGCAGCACCGGCATCCCGATCTCCCGCGCCGCGTCGGCGAGCTGGGCGTCGGTCAGACCGCTGCCGCTGGAGCCGGGGACCACCGGCACCCCGGCCGCCCGGACCGTCTCCTTGGCGCGGATCTTGTCGCCCATGAGGGAGATGGCGTCGGCGGGCGGCCCGATGAAGACCAGCCCCGCCTGGGCGCAGGCCCGCGCGAACCCGGCGTTCTCCGCGAGGAAGCCGTACCCCGGGTGCACCGCCTGCGCGCCCGTGCGGGCCGCCGCCTCCAGCAGGCGCTCGACCGACAGATAGCTCTCCGCCGCCGGTGCCGGACCGATCCGCACCGCCGTGTCGGCCTCCCGTACGTGCCGGGCGTCGGCGTCCGCGTCGGAGTACACCGCGACCGAGCGGACGCCGAGGGCGCGCAGGGTGCGGATGACGCGGACGGCGATCTCGCCCCGGTTGGCCACCAGCACCGTGTCGAACATGCTCACGTTCACAGCCCCCTCACATCCGGAAGACGCCGAACTGGGGGTCACCCAGGGGCGCGTTGGCGCAGGCGGTCAGGGCGAGGCCCAGGACCTGGCGGGTGTCCAGCGGGTCGATCACGCCGTCGTCCCAGAGGCGGGCGGTGGCGTAGTAGGCGTTCCCCTGGCGCTCGTACTGGGCGCGGATCGGGTCCTTGAAGGACTCCTCGTCCTCCAGGGGCCACTGCTCGCCGCGCGCCTCCAACTGGTCCCGCTTCACGGTGGCCAGCACGGACGCGGCCTGCTCGCCGCCCATCACCGAGATCTTGGCGTTGGGCCACATCCACAGAAAGCGCGGCGAATACGCCCGGCCGCACATCGAGTAGTTGCCCGCGCCGTACGAACCGCCGACCACGACCGTCAGCTTGGGGACGCGGGTGCAGGCCACCGCCGTCACCATCTTGGCGCCGTGCTTGGCGATGCCCCCGGCCTCGTAGTCCCGGCCGACCATGAAGCCGGAGATGTTCTGCAGGAACACCAGCGGGATGCCGCGCTGGTCGCACAGCTCGATGAAGTGGGCGCCCTTCTGGGCCGACTCCGAGAACAGGATGCCGTTGTTGGCGACGATCCCCACCGGGTGGCCGTGGATCCGGGCGAAGCCGGTGACGAGGGTCTGCCCGAACTCCGCCTTGAACTCGGCGAAGCGCGAGCCGTCCACCACGCGCGCGATGACCTCCCGTACGTCGTACGGGGTGCGGGAGTCGACCGGCACCGCCCCGTACAGCGTGTACGGGTCCACCTTCGGCTCGACGGCCGGCTCGACCGACCAGGGCAGCGGGCCCCGCGAGGGCAGGGTGGAGACGATGGTCCGCACGATCCGCAGGGCGTGCGCGTCGTCCTCCGCGAGGTGGTCGGTGACTCCCGAGACCCGGGAGTGGACCTCGCCGCCACCCAGCTCCTCCGCGGTGACGACCTCACCGGTGGCGGCCTTCACCAGCGGGGGGCCGCCGAGGAAGATCGTCCCCTGGTTGCGGACGATCACGGCCTCGTCGCTCATCGCCGGGACGTACGCGCCGCCCGCCGTGCACGAGCCGAGGACGGCCGCGATCTGCGGGATGCCCGCGCCCGACATCCGGGCCTGGTTGTAGAAGATCCGGCCGAAGTGCTCGCGGTCGGGGAAGACCTCGTCCTGCATGGGCAGGAAGGCGCCGCCGGAGTCGACGAGATAGAGGCAGGGGAGGCGGTTCTCCAGCGCCACCTCCTGGGCCCTCAGGTGCTTCTTCACCGTCATCGGGTAGTACGTGCCGCCCTTGACGGTGGCGTCGTTGGCCACGACCACGCACTCGCGGCCGCTGACCCTGCCGATCCCGGCGATCACCCCGGCCGCCGGCGCCTGCCCGTCGTACATGCCGTCGGCGGCGAGGGGGGCCAGCTCCAGGAAGGGCGAGCCCGGGTCCAGGAGGGTGTCGACGCGGTCCCTCGGCAGCAGCTTGCCGCGGGCGGTGTGCCGGGCGCGCGCCTTCTCGCCGCCGCCGAGGCGGGCGGCGGCCAGCCTGGCGCGCAGCTCCTCGCCGAGGGCGCGGTGCGCGGCCTCATTGGCCCGAAACGACTCCGCCGCGGGGTCCACCGCGGTCGTGAGCTCCGGTGCCTGGTCCATCGTGCGGTCCCCTCACCTTTGTTAATGAGCGTTAACGCATTTCCTCCAGGTTAACGACCGCTAACCTCCCTGTCTAGAATTGGTTTCATGGCCACCAGAACCGACGCCCCCACCCGCCGCGAGCAGATCCTCAAGGAGGCCGCCCGGCTGTTCGCCGAGC
>NZ_LIQX01000138.1 GCF_001418475.1 Streptomyces ossamyceticus
CCAGCCACGCCTCGGCCCCGGCCAGCAGGGGCTCGACGTCCTGCGGGGCCGAGGCGTGGCTGGTCGTGCACGCCCGCCCCACCGACGACGCGTCCTCACCCGACCCCCTCATGGCCGGCGCGCTCGGCGCGGCCCTCGGCTCCGCGCTGGTGGACACGCACGGCGACGTCGTACGCGTCCTGGTCCCCGCCGACCGCGAGGTCACCGCCCAGCCGGGCTGGACGTGCGGGGTGAGCGCGCCCGCGGGCCCGCAGGCGTGGCCGTCCGCGGACGCGCAGGCCGCCCGTGCGCTGGCCCGGGCGCGGGCCACCCGGACGGCACTTGTGCGGCACGGATCCCGTACCGCGCTCGCCGATCTCGTGCCGGAGGAGGACGCCACGGCCCACGCGCGCACCCTGCTGGCGCCGCTCGCCGGCTCCGCGGCGCTCGTGGAGACCCTGCGGACCTGGCTGTCGCTGCACGGCAGTTGGGACCGTACGGCCGTCGCGCTGGCCGTGCACCGCAACACGGTCCGCCAACGGGTGGGCCGCTGCGCCGCGTTGCTGGGGGCGGACCTGGACGACCCGGACGTACGCATGGAGTTGTGGTTCGCGCTGCGCCAGGAGTGAACCGGCGGGGCGAACCTCCGGCCGACGGAGAGTGACGCAGGTCGCAGCGGACGGTACGCCCGCGACTGACGCAGTTGTCTGCCTCACAATGGACGCATGCCGATACCCGGGACCCCCAGCCGCGCCGAGCTCGTCGAACACCTCGTACGGACGCGTATCGCGGGCGACGTCGCCACGCCGCGCGAGAACAACCTCTCCCACTACCGCGAACTGGCCAACGGCAACCGCCACTACTGGCTCGGGCTGGAGCTCGGCGACCGCTGGAGCGACGAGCAGGACGTCCTGGCCGTGATGGCCGAGCGCGTCGGTGTGAACGACGACCCCGGGTACCGCTACGGCCAGGACACCATCGACCCGGATCTGACGGTCGACGCGCTGGAGCGCATGGCGGCCCGGCTGCGCAAGGCGGCGGAGGGCGGGCAGCGCGTCCTGTTCGCCACCGGTCACCCCGGCGGTCTGCTGCATGTGCACCACGAGACGGCGCGGGCGCTGCGCGCGGCGGGCTGCGAGATCGTCGTGATCCCGGACGGGCTCCAGACGGACGAGGGGTACGTGATGCAGTTCGCGAACGTGGCCGTCCTGGAGCACGGGGCCACGCTCTGGCACACCCACTCGCCCGAGCCGATGCGGGCGATCCTGCGCGGTCTGGAGGGCGCGGGCCGGCCGCTGCCCGACCTGGTGGTCGCCGACCACGGCTGGGCGGGCTGCGCGGCCCAGCTCGGCATCGACTCCGTCGGCTACGCGGACTCCAACGACCCCGCCCTCTTCCTGGGCGAGGCCGAGGGCACCCTCCAGGTCGCGGTCCCCCTCGACGACCACGTGATCAGCCCGCGCTACTACGACCCGATGACGGCGTACCTGCTGGAACAGGCGGGGCTGGCTGAGAGCTAGCGCCGCGGCAGGCAACGTTCGCCCCGCCGGCGGCGGCCTCAGGGCGCCTCCGGTCGGCCAGGCCCTGCCGGCGGCGGTCTCAGGTCTTCGGTCGCGGGACGCGGACGACGCCCTCCTGGATCACGGAGATCGCGAGCCGGCCGTCGCGGGTGTAGATGCGGCCCTGGCCGAGGCCGCGCCCGCCGGACGCGGACGGCGACTCCTGGTCGTACAGCAGCCACTCGTCGGCGCGGAACGGCCGGTGGAACCACATCGCGTGGTCCAGCGACGCCCCGACGACGTCGCCGACGGCCCAGCCGCCGCGCCCGTGCGCGAGCAGGATCGAGTCGAGCAGCGTCATGTCGGAGACGTACGTCGCGAGCACGACGTGCAGCAGGGGGTCGTCGTCGAGCTTGCCGTTGGCGCGGAACCACACCTGCGAACGGGGTTCGCGGGGCTCGCCGTAGCGGCCGTAGGGCGGATCGTCGACGTAGCGCAGGTCGACGGCGGCCCGCGCCTCCAGCGCCTTCCGGACGACGGCCGGGTCGAGGCCGTACGTCGGGAGCAGTTCCTCGGCGGTGGGCAGGCTCTCCGGGTCGGGCGCGGACGGCATCGGGGCCTGGTGCTCCATGCCCTCCTCCCACCGCTGGAACGACGCCGACAGCGCGAAGATCGGCTGCCCGTGCTGGACGGCGACGACGCGGCGCGCGGTGAAGGAACGGCCGTCGTTCATCCGGTCGACCGTGTACACGATGGGCGCGCCGGGGTCGCCGATGCGCAGGAAGTACGCGTGGAGGGAGTGGGGCAGCCGGTCCTCGGGGACCGTCCGCCCCGCGGCGACGAGCGCCTGCGCCGCGACCTGCCCGCCGAAGACGCGCGGGACGATGGCGGGCCTGGACCGGCCACGGAAGATGTTCTCCTCGATCTGCTCCAGGTCGAGGAGATCGAGGAGATCCACAAGTGGTGCCTGACTCATGGGGTCAGTTGTAGTGGACGGTAGTGGCCCGGACCTTACAGACCCATGTCCTTGGCGATGATCGACTTCATGATCTCGCTGGTGCCGCCGTAGATGCGGTTGACGCGGTTGTCCGCGTACAGGCGGGCGATCGGGTACTCGTTCATGAAGCCGTAGCCGCCGTGCAGCTGGAGGCAGCGGTCGATGACGCGGTGCGCGACCTCGGTGGTGAACAGCTTGGCGCTGGCGGCCTCGGCCGGGGTCAGCTCACCGGCGTCGAGGGCCTCCGTGGCGCGGTCGACGACGGCCTCGGCGGCGTCCACCTCGGCCTGGCAGGCGGCCAGCTCGAACTTGGTGTTCTGGAAGGCGGCGACGGGCTGGCCGAAGACGACGCGCTCCTGCACGTACTGCTTGGCGAACCGGATCGCGGCCTTGGCCTGCGCGTAGGCGCCGTAGGCGATGCCCCAGCGCTCGGAGGCGAGGTTGTGGCCGAGGTAGTAGAAGCCCTTGTGCTCCTCGCCGAGGAGGTCCTCGACGGGGACCTTGACGTCGACGAAGGCCAGCTCGGCGGTGTCGGAGGTCTTCAGGCCGAGCTTGTCGAGCTTGCGGCCGACCGAGTAGCCCTCGGCCTTGGTGTCCACGACGAACAGGGAGATGCCGTGGCGGCGGTCCTCCTTGGTCGGGGCGGCCGTGCGGGCGCACACGATCATGCGGTCGGCGTGCACACCGCCGGTGATGAAGGTCTTGGCGCCGTTGAGGACGTAGTGCGTGCCGTCCTCGCTGAGCTTGGCGGTGGTGCGCATGCCCGCGAGGTCGGAGCCGGTGCCCGGCTCGGTCATCGCGATCGCCCACATCTCCTCGCCGGAGACGAACTTGGGCAGGTACCGCTTCTTCTGCTCGTCGTTGGCGAGCATCTTGATGTACGGCAGACCGAGCAGCACGTGCACGCCGGAGCCGCCGAAGGTGATGCCGGCGCGGGCGGTCTCCTCGTAGAGGACGGCCTCGAACTTGTACGAGTCGATGCCGGCGCCGCCGTACTCCTCGTCCACGCGGATGCCGAAGACGCCCAGCTCGGCGAGCTTGTAGTAGAAGTCGCGCGGCGCCTGGCCCGCGGCCAGCCACTCGTCGTAGACGGGGACGACCTCGGCCTCGATGAAGGCACGCAGGGTCTCCCGGAACGCCTCGTGATCCTCGTTGAACACCGTACGGCGCACGGCCGACCCCTTTCTGCGCCCGAACCGGCGCCGCTCTCACCCACATGGCTGCAAGCCGTCGTCGTCCGGGGCCGACACCCCGACTCCGGTTGGCTAAGCGCTTGCTCAGAGCAACCGTACCGGCGAGTACGAACAGCCGTCCAGAGAGGAAGGGGCGTAACGCTCGTCACGCCGCGCACCCCGCATGACCGGAAGCCGGGCCGGGACGGCCCCTCACTCCCCTGCCGCCGCCGCGAAGGCCCCCCGCGCCATCCGGTGGAGGAGTTCCGCCGTGGCCGCGCGGCCCGGCAGGGAGCCCGGGCGGCCGAGGTGGGGGGTGGAGTTCAGGAGGCCGAAGACGGAGTGGACGGCGGAGCGGGCGGCGGGCTCGGCGAGGGCGGGGTAGACCTCGCGGAGCACCTCGACCCACAGTTCGACGTACTGCCGCTGGAGCTGGCGCACCAGCTTGCGGTCGCTGTCGCGGAGGCGGTCCAGCTCACGGTCGTGCAGGGTGATGAGGGGACGGTCGTCGAGGGCGAAGTCGATGTGCCCCTCGATGAGGGAGTCGAGCACCGCCCCGGAATCCCGCCGCCCC
>NZ_LIQX01000139.1 GCF_001418475.1 Streptomyces ossamyceticus
TGATCAGGCGGGCCGCGCCGATGACTCCGGCGGTGGGCCCCAACTCCCCCAGCACGATGGGCAGGTTGCCGGTCGCGAGGGGCAGGGACTGGCGGTAGACCTGGGTGCGGATGGCGGCGAGGAGGGTGTGGCCGAGGCCGGTCACCCCGCCGCCGATCACCACCAGGCCGGGGTTGAAGAAGCTGACGAGTCCGGCGATGACCTGGCCGGTGCGGTTGCCGCCCTCGNNCGGCGGCGGCCGCGGCGGCGACGTCGACGGCGGTCAGGGTGCCGCCCGCCTCCAGCCGGGAGGCCAGCTCCACCGAGAGGCCCTGCTGGGCGGCCTCCTTGGCGTCGCGGGCGAGCGCGGCGCCGCTGAAGTGGGCCTCCAGGCAGCCCCGGTTGCCGCAGGCGCAGGGGCGGCCGTCCGGTACGGCGAGGATGTGGCCGATGTCGCCGGCGCTGCCCGTCGTACCGCGGTGGACCTCGCCGCCGGCGACGATGCCGCAGCCGATGCCGGTGCCGATCTTGACGCAGAGGAAGTCACCCACGGAACGGGCCACGCCCGCGTGCTGCTCCCCCATCGCCATCAGGTTCACGTCGTTGTCGACCATCACCGGGCAGCCGAGTTCCTGGCTGAGCGCCTCGCGCACCGGGAACCCGTCCCAGCCGGGCATGATCGGCGGGGCCACCGGCACGCCCTCGGGGAAGCGGACCGGTCCGGGGACGCCGATGCCGGCGCCGTCGAACCCTTCCGCGAGCCCCGAGGCCCTCAGCTTGGCGGCCATGGAGAGGACCTGCTCGAAGACGGCGACGGGGCCGTCCCGGACGTCCATGGGCTGGTTGATGTGACCGAGGATCTCCAACTCGGCGTTGGTGACGGCCACATCGATGGAGGTGGCGCCGATGTCGACGCCGAGGAAGCGGAGCCCGGGGGCGAGCCGGATGTTGTGCGAGCGTCGGCCGCCGCGCGAGGCGGCGAGTCCGTCGGCCACGACCAGACCCGTCTCCAGCAGCCGGTCCACCTCGACGGCCAGCTTCGACCGGGAGAGATCGACCCGGTCGCCGAGCTGCGCGCGGGAGTGGGGTCCGCCGTCCCGCAACAGCTTCAGCAGCCGTGCCTGATGCGCGTTCGCGGGACGAGCCGTCATCCGTCTCACGAGCCCCTCCCCGCCTCAACCGGCCTGTGTCGCGCTGGGTTCCGGCCACCTCGGTGTGGCTTGCTTTCGCAGGGAACGTAGCAGTGGTCACCACAGCTGGGAAGAAGTCGAGCACAGATTGACGCCAACTTTCTCCACTCACAGGACAAAGAAGCGTCCGGTTACCGCCACATCTCGGACTCACGTGATCACAGAGCCATAAATCACCCCAGGCCAGGGCGGTTTGCTTTGTACGACGCCTCGGACGGGTATACGAAACCGGCATGGACACAGCGACGGCTCCATGAGGGGCCACGGCTTGCGTGAGCGGCTTCGGTGGGGCCTTGGTCGGGGCCGCGGCCTTCCGTGGGGCCGGTCCCGCCCGCACTCGCTGATCGCCGAGGGCACCGGCTCCATCGTCGCCGGGGGCAACATCGGCCACGCCACCGTGTACATCGGGACGGGCGGGGAGAACATCACGGCACAGGACCTCAGGGCCCGGGCCGGTCACGAGCGGATCGAGCGGGAGCGGGCCTCGGCCGAGCGGCAACGTGAGGCGTTCGCACGGCACTTCCTGCCGAAGGCGAGGGCCTCGGTCCGGACGGACGGCGTCACCTGGGACTTCACAGGACGGCGGGAGGCACTGCGCCGGATCGTGACCTGGCTGACCGACCCGGCGGGGAACCGGCCGGGGCTCGTCGTGTCGGGAGCCCCGGGTTCCGGGAAGACGGCTGTCCTGGGCCTGATCGCGTCCCTGTCCGACCCCAGTCGCCACTCGCACGTGCCGAAGGAGCGGGTCGGTGTCGACGCGGAGACGCTACCGCCCCCGGACAGCTTCAACACGGTGATCTACGCGGCCGGGCTGAGCGCGGAAGTGATCAGCGACGCCCTCGCCCATGCCACTCGCCGGGCGGGGACGTCCACCCCGGTCGTCCTCATCGACGCGGTCGACGAGGCCGTCGAGCCGAAGTTGCTGGTCGACTCGGTGCTGAAGCCACTGCTTCTGGACGGTTCGGCACGCCTGCTGCTCGGAATGCGTACCGAACCGGCCGCCCAGGTGGCCGACTTGTGCGACGAGGTCGACCTGGACGGCGGCTTCGCCGATCCCGAGGGGATGCGCCGCCACGTCGAGCACGTACTGCGGCAAACGACCGAGGCGAGCCCGTTCCGGCGGGTGTCCGCGGAGACGGTGTCCCAAGTGGCCGAGGGCATCGCACACGTGGCGGGGCCGTCCTTCCTGGTGGGCCGCCTGCTGGCCCAGATGCTCGCGGGTCGTACGGAACCCCCCGACCTGCGTCCGGACTGGGAGGCCGAACTGCCGCGTCTACCGGGAGAGATCCTGGAGCGGGACCTGACCGAGCGTTTCACCCGGGAACATCACCGGCGGATCCGCCAGGAACAAGCCGACCAACTCGACCAGGAACAGGCCGAACAACTCGCCCGCGACCAAGCCGAGCGGCTCGGCCGGGAGCAGGCCGAGCGGGCCCTGGACCTGCTGCGTCCGCTGGCCTTCGCGGAGGGCAACGGCCTGCCGGACGAGGACATCTGGGCGGGCCTCGCCGGCCGGATGGCGGGCCGGCGCTACGACCACGACGACGTGCTCTGGCTGCGCGAGCACGTGGGAAGCTACGCCGTCAGGTCGACGGACCAGGGGCACACCGTCTACCAGCCCCACCATCTGTCCCTCGCGGAGCACCTGCGCGCGGTGTCGGATCCTCAGGCGGTGCACCGGTGCTTCGTCGACTACCTCGTCGACCACACCCCGGTCCACGCCGACGGAACCCGCGACTGGCGACGGGCCAGCTTCTACACCCATGCCTACCTCGCCACGCACATCGCCAAGGCCGGCGGCCACGAGGTCCTGGACGAGCTGATGCTGGACCCGGCGTACCTGCTCGGCGCGATCCCGTACCGGCTCCTCGGGGCGCTGGACGGTCACCGGTTGTCCGCGGACCGGGACGTGTCGGAGGTGCGTTCGGCGATCAACGCCTACCGGCAGGCCGCCGCGGACTTCCGCCGTACGGCGCCGGAGCTGCGGCCGGCCGCGCTCGACCTGGCGGTCCGCACCCACGACGCACGCACGCTCCAGGCCCGCATGTCCCCTGTGCCCGAAGCCTCGCCCTGGAAGGCCCGCTGGGTCGACATGCGCCCGCGGCGCAGCGGCTACACCCTCACCAAGCTCTCCGGCGAGGTCACCCGCATGTCGGCGTTCCGGTACGGCGGAGAGCAGTATCTCGCGGTCGTGTCCGACGCCGGGGAGATCGAGGTGTGGAACGTCGACGCCGATCGTCCGGTCATCAGCGGCACGATCGCCGGGGGAAAGCACATCACCGGCCTGGACACCGTGGTCGGGAACGGTCATGTGTACCTGGCGACGAGCAGCGCGACGCGGGTCCAGCTCTGGGACGTGTTCGGGGGCGACCGGGCACTCGGCGGCTGGACCGTCGGTCATCCGGCCTCGGACAGTGAGACGAGTGCGGTGACGTTCGCCGAAGTCGCGGGTGAGCTGCGGTTGTTCTGCATGACCGACGAGGGTCTCCTGCACCGCTTCGACGTTCTGGGAGCGACCCAACTCCCCTCCCTTCCCATGAACGGCGCATGCGATTTCATGAGAAGCAACGCGACCGTCGTCGTCACCCCGGTCGGGGGAAGACCTCGGGCTGTCGTGAGCGCCTGGAACGGCGTCCAGCTCATCGATCTGGAGACCGGCCTCAGCGAGAACTGCTCCGGAGGTAGCGGCTACGCCAGGGGCATTCAGGTCATTCCCGGAACGGATCCCCCGCAGTTCCTGGTCGGCAAGGACAATCACACCGTCTACCGGGTCCGTCCGGATGGTGCCCCGCGGCAGCTCCGCACGAGCCCCGAGTCCGTCCGGGACGTCGATGTGTGGACGAGAGGCGGCGACACCTTCGCGATCGCGGGACACGACTACTGCGACCAGCCACTTGAACTCTTCTCGCTGACGCGGCCGGGCCTCTCTGTCTCGGACTTCTACGACGCGCGCTCGGCCGTGAGCCAGGTGCGCGTCATGGAACTGCGCCACGGCCATGTGGTGATAGCGGCCGGACAACGTTCCGGCGCGGTACGGATCTGGGACTTTCCCGAGGTGCCCGAGTGAGTCGAGAAACGGAACAGCTCGGTGAACCGATCGCCGTGCACACCACGGAACTCGACGGCCGCCGGGTCGTGGTCGTCGTTCACCCCGACCAGGTCGTCCTGCGGGACTGCACCGACGGGCAGGTGGTGGCCAGGCACCGCGCCCCGTACGAACCCGAGCACACCGCCTGCGTGGCCCATCACGGAACGGCGCTGCTCGTCATGAGTTCCGGCGACAAAGTGTCCGCCCTCGACCTGAGGAAGGGAACGGACGTCCCCATAGGCTCGTGCGACTCGGCCGTCTCGGCACTCGCGGCGCGCCGCCAGGGCCGGAGGCTCCTGGTGGCCGTGGGGGAGCAATCAGGATGCGTCCGTGTCTTCACCCTCGGCGAGGACCCGGAATGGTCCTCCGTCACGATCCCCGCCCATCAGAACAGCGTCCTGTCGGTGTCCCTGGGCGTTGTCCGGGGGCGGCCGTGCGTCGTCAGTTGCGCGGACGACTCGACGGTGACGCGCACCTCTCTCGGCACGAAGCCCTCACGCAGTCTCTGGGAGCTTCGCTGGGAAAAGGACACGCGGTCCTCGACCGGCTTCTCGTGCGGCTGGATGCCTTATGGCAGCTCCTACCCCGTCAACCTCAACAAGGTGTGGCGCGAGCGTCTTTGGAGTCCCGGCGCAGAAGCTCTGGTCGGTATCGTCGGGACGCGCATGGTGGCCGTGCGGAAGTGCCTTCTGGTCGACGCGGGACGCGCCTCGCTCACCCTCGTCACCGGCAAGGACGCACTGCACACCATGATGACCCTCGGGGTGGGTCCGCAGCCGCAGGCCCTGCCGTCCAAGACCCTCGCCTTCGCCGTCCCGGGGCACCTCGCGGCCGCGCACCCGATCCGTCGAGGTGTACGGCTCGCGTTGCTCCAGGGATCCACCGTGCACATCGCCGACGTGCGGTTGATCCACACGTGGCACTGGGTCAACCGCGTCGGCAACCTCCTGGCCCTCTGCGGCTGGTTCCTGCTGATCCGCACTGAGCCGCTGGCCTGGTTCCTGCTCCCCATGGCGCTGTCGACGGTGTCCCGTGGATTCGGGGGCCCGACCTTGAGCGGCATCGACAGCCGGGCGCTCGCCGACATCGATCTCCACGGCGAAGTCGTGGACGTCGACTTCGACGGCCCCGACGCCCTGGTGGCGCTCAGCCATCGGGGCGTCGCCACGTTCGACCTGTCGACGACGGAGTCCTGACCCGGCGCTACGGCCGAGGACGCTCGTGGTACGTCTTGCGGGTGTGCTCCGTGTGCGCCCGCATGACGTCCGTCGCCCGCTGCTCGTCGCGGGCGGAGATCGCCGCGATCAGTGCGCGGTGTTCGATCCAGGACTGGTGGCCGCGCTGCCGGGCGACCGGCGTGTAGTACCAGCGGACGCGGCGGTCGACCTGGGCGGCGAGTTCGGCGAGGACCGTGTTGCCTGCGAGTTCCATGACCTTCGCGTGGAAGCGGGCGTTCATCGCGACGGCGGCGTCCACGTCGTCCGCGTCGACGGCCCGCTCGCCCTCCGCGCAGAGTTCCTCCAGCGCCGTGATCCCCGCCGTACCGGCGTTCGCTGCGGCGAGGCGGGCCGCCTCCGCCTCCAACAGGGTGCGGACGGTGAGGAGTTGGTCGGCCTCCTCCTCCGTCGGCTCGTGCACGAACGCGCCCTGCGCGGGCCTCAGGTCGACCCAGCCCTCGGTGTTCAGCCGCTGGAGGGCCTCACGGACCGGCTGCCGGGACACTCCGAGGTGGCCGGCGAGTTCACTCTCGACCAGGTGCTGGCCGGGGCGCAGGGCGCGGGTGGTGATCAGTTCGAGCAGGGCTTCGTAGACGCGGTCGCGCAGCGGGCCGGGACGTTCGAGCTTGGGCACGGCCCCTTGCGGCAGTCCTGTCGACAACATCGGGTCCCCCTCCTGAGCACCACCGGGTGTACTGCACACGGAAAGTCAACGGCCCGTACTGGAAAGTCGAAGTCAACAGCCAGCATGGATTGTCTTTCGTCTACAGTCTACGAGCCCCATTGGCCAGGGAGTTGACGCGTCTGTCTCGTCACATCACCACCAGGGCGGTGCTCAGGGGCAGCGGACGACCTGTCCGGCGTACGACAGGTTTCCGCCGAAGCCGAACAGCAGCACGGGATCGCCGCTGGAGATCTCGCCGCGTTCGACGAGCTTGGAGAAGGCGAGCGGGATGCTCGCGGCCGAGGTGTTGCCCGATTCGACGACGTCGCGGGCGACGACGGCGTTGACGGCGCCGATCTTCTCCGCGAGGGGCTCGATGATGCGCAGGTTCGCCTGGTGCAGGACGACCGCGGCGAGGTCGGCGGGGGTGAGCCCGGCCTTCTCGCAGGCGGCGCGGGCGATGGGCGGCAGCTTGGTGGTGGCCCAGCGGTAGACGCTCTGCCCCTCCTGCGCGAACCGCGCGGGCGTCCCCTCGATCCGTACCGCGTGCCCCATCTCGGGCACCGAGCCCCACAGCACCGGCCCGATGCCGGGCGCCCCGGCTGCGGGGTCGGCCGCCTCGACGACCGCCGCGCCCGCGCCGTCCCCGACGAGCACACAGGTCGTACGGTCGGTCCAGTCCGTCACCTCGGACATCTTGTCGGCACCGATGACGAGCGCCCGGGTGGCCCCGCCCGCGCGGACGGCGTGGTCGGCGGTGGCGAGGGCGTGGGTGAAGCCGGCGCAGACGACGTTGATGTCCATCGCGGCCGGGGAGGGGATGCCGAGCCGGCGGGCGACCCGGGCGGCCATGTTCGGGGAGCGGTCGACGGCCGTGGAGGTGGCGACCACCACGAGGTCGATGTCGGCGGCGGCGAGACCGGCCGTCGCGAGCGCCTTGGCGGCGGCGTGCCCGGCCAGCTCGTCGACGGGTTCGTCGGGTCCTGCGATGTGCCGGGTGCGGATGCCCACACGGGTCGTGATCCACTCGTCACTGGTGTCGACCATGCCCGCCAGGTCCTTGTTGGTGAGCACCTTGGCGGGCTGGTAGTGGCCGACGGCGGCGATGCGCGAGCCGATCATGGGTGTTCCCCCTCATAGCCTGTGGTCAGCGGGATTCACCAGTCTGCGCAGTGACCCGCGGGTAGGGGGGCGAGTGAGGCGACAGTAAAGACGAACCCATGTTGTGGGCTTCTGTCAGACCTCTGGACATCCACGTACTCGACCGAGCAGTTATGCGGTGAACAGTTGCGTGGCCTTTTGTACGAGTTCATACAGTCCGTAGGCGAGCGGTACGCCCACCCACAGCCAGGCGAGGACGATCAGTGGGCGCCGGTCAGGCTGATTCGGGCTGCTGTCGCTGGACGACATCGGCGGCCTCCCTCGGGGCGGGGACGTGGAAGCGGGGGTGGACGGGCCGGACCAGTTCGTTGGCGACGAAGCCGACGACGAGCAGGCCGATCATGATGAAGAAGGAGGTGCCGTAGAGGTCGGGGCCGCTCTTGCCCGCCTCCTCCTGGCGGTCGGCGATCCAGTTGACGATCAGCGGACCGAGGACACCGGCGGTGGACCAGGCGGTGAGCAGCCGGCCGTGGATGGCGCCGACCTGGTACGTGCCGAAGAGGTCCTTCAGATAAGCGGGGATCGTGGCGAAGCCGCCGCCGTAGAAGGAGAGGATCACCAGGGCGCAGACGATGAACAGCGGCTTGGAGGAGTCGCCGAACTGGGCGATGAGCAGGTACATCAGGGCGCCGACGCCGAGGTAGACGCGGTAGATGTTCTTGCGTCCGATCAGGTCGGAGGTCGACGACCAGGTGATGCGGCCCGCCATGTTGGCCGCCGACAGCAGCGCCACGAAGCCGGCCGCCGCGCCGGCCGAGACCGGGGTGGAGGACTCGGCGAAGAAGTCCGTGATCATCGGGGCGGCCTTCTCCAGGATGCCGATGCCCGCGGACACGTTCATGCAGAGGATGACCCACAGGCACCAGAACTGCGGGGTGCGGATGGCGTCGCGGGCCGAGACCTGCGGGCCCTCCAGGGCGCTCGGTCCGCTCCGGACGGGCTTCTCGCCGCGCGGCACCCGCACGAGCAGCACCCCGAGGGTCATGAACACGGCGTACGACAGTCCGTGGACGAGGAAGGCGACGGCGATCCCGGAGGAGTCGGCGCCGAAGGACTCCAGCATCTGCGCGGACCACGGCGAGGCGATCAGCGCGCCGCCGCCGAAGCCCATGATGGCGATGCCGGTGGCCATGCCGGGCCTGTCCGGGAACCACTTGATCAGGGTGGAGACGGGCGAGATGTACCCGATGCCGAGGCCGATGCCGCCGACGAATCCGTAGCCGAAGACGATCAGCCAGTACTGTTCGGTGGCCGCGCCCAGGGAGGCGATGAGGAAACCGGAGGAGAAGCAGATCAGGGCCACGGTCATGGCCCAGCGCGGCCCGTTGCGCTCGACGAGCGTCCCGCCGAACGCCGCGGACAGCCCCAGCATGACGATGCCGAGTTGGAAGGGCAGCGCGCTCTGCGTGCCGCTGAGGCCGAGCGCGGATTCGAGCGGCGGCTTGAACACGCTCCAGGCGTAGGCCTGTCCGATGGAGAGATGGACCGAGAGGGCGGCGGGGGGAACGAGCCAGCGGCTCCAGCCCACGGGCGCGACGGGGGGACTCATGATCCCGGACGGTAGGGAGTGACAGGGGAGTTGAGAAGGCGGCGCGTCGACCGTATGCGATGAACGGTATGCGACGCGCGCCGAACGGTCGTGCGGGACGGCTCAGCCGGTGAAGTCGTCCGTCAGCACACACCCGTCCACCTGCGCGGGCGCGGTGCTCATGTCGCCGACGGGCTCGAAGTTCGGGTTGCAGTTGAGGACCAGCAGGAACGACGAGGACAGCTGCCGCACGGTGTCGGGGTCCGGCGCGATCACGGCGAAGTCCCTGCCGATGGCGAAGCCACCGTCGATGCCCGCGCTCGGTGACTTCTTGATCCGCTCGGCGATGTCGGCGCGGTAGGCCTCCTGGAGGGTCTTCATGCCGTCCGTCCCGGTCCAGAAGACACGGATGTAGCTGTCGCCCGCGTCGTTGCAGGTGCCGCGGAAGCGCACGCCCCAGCTCTCGTCGAACTCCTCGTCCATGGGGTAGTAGCGGGTGTCGGCCGGATCGATGCTGTACTGCTCGCAGGTCGTGAACCGCTGAAGGTACTCACCTGCCGCCATGACCGACCCGGACTCCGGGAGGTTGTCGAGCATGAGCTTCTGCCGCGTGGTCAGCCCGCCCGGCAGGTCACTCGTGGCACCTCCGTTGCGCTGCCCGGTCACGACGGACTCCTCGTCACCGCTTCCGGCCTCTCCCTCGCCGGTCCGGTCCTCGCCGGTCCGGTCCTTGTCGGCAAGGTCCTTGTCGGCTCGGTCCTCGCCGGCCCGCTCCCTGCCGACCGGGCTCGTGCCGGCCTGGTCCTTGTCGTCGCATCCGGCCAGGGACACGACCATCGCACCGGCGGCCAACACGGCCGCCAAGGCCCTTGTCACACGCATTCGTTCACCCCGTTGATCGTTCTCGCCGGGAACCCTAGGACATGGACATGTCCGAGACCAAAGCCGAGCGAGCGCGCCCGGCCTCCGGTCGGTTCCCGTCGCCGCGCGACCCCTTGCTGGCCGAACTTCCATACTGTAGACAATATTTCGTCGACAGATTTCGGCAGTACGTCATCTCCGCGGTATCCCTCGACCGAACGGAGCTCCCCCGCCATGAAAGTCGCAGTTCTCGGCGCCGGTGCGATCGGCGCCTATGTCGGCGCCGCGCTCCACCGCTCGGGCGCCGATGTGCATCTCGTCGCCCGTGGACCGCATCTGGCGGCCATGAGGCGGGACGGGGTGCGTGTGCTCAGCCCGCGCGGCGACTTCACCGCCCGCGCCCACGCCACCGACGACCCGGCCGAGATCGGCCCGGTCGACTTCGTCTTCCTCGGCCTCAAGGCCCACTCGTACGCGGCGTGCGGGCCGCTGATCGAGCCCCTGCTGCACGGCACCACGGCGGTGGTCGCCGCCCAGAACGGCATCCCCTGGTGGTACTTCCACCGGCACGGCGGCCCGCACGACGGCCACCGGGTGGAGAGCGTGGACCCCGGCGGTGCGGTCAGTGCGGTGCTCGCGCCCGAACGGGCCGTCGGCTGTGTCGTCTACGCCGCGACCGAACTCGAAGGGCCGGGCGTCGTACGGCACTTGGAAGGCACCCGGTTCTCCATCGGCGAGCCCGACCGGAGCGTCTCGGCGCGCTGCCGTGCGTTCGGCGAGGCCATGGTGGCGGGCGGACTGAAGTGCCCGGTGGAACCGGACATCCGCGGCGACATCTGGGTCAAGCTGCTCGGCAACATCTCGTTCAACCCGATCAGCGCCCTGGCCCGCGCGACCATGCGGCAGATGTGCCGGCACGGCGGCACCCGCAAGGTCATCGAGACCATGATGGCCGAGACGCTCGCCGTCGCCGAGGCCTTCGGCTGCGAGGTCGGCGTGTCCATCGAGCGACGCATGGCCGGCGCCGAACGCGTCGGCGACCACCGCACCTCCACCCTCCAGGACCTGGAGCGCGGCAAGCCGCTGGAACTCGACGTGCTCCTCGCCGCCGTCGTCGAGTTGGCGGACATCGGCGGCGTCGACGTGCCCACACTCCGCACCGTCCACGCCATCTCGGACCTGCTCGCGCTCAGGAGCGCGGCATGACCTCCGGGGAGCGCGGCATGACATCAGGGGAAGGCCGATGAGGAAACGCGACCGCAGCCCGAAGACCTACACCCGGCTCACCCACCCCCTCGTCCGCGACTCCCGCGACGAGCCCTTCCGGCAGGCCACCTGGGAGGAGGCCCTGGACCGTGCCGCCCGCGGCCTCGCCCGCAACCGGGGCGCGTTCGGCATGTTCTCCTGCGCCCGCGCCACCAACGAGATGAACTACGTGGCGCAGAAGTTCGCCCGGGTCGTCATGGGCACCAACAACGTGGACTCCTGCAACCGCACCTGCCACGCACCGAGCGTCGCCGGGCTGTCCGCCGCCTTCGGCTCGGGCGGCGGGACCTCCTCGTACGAGGAGATCGAGCACACCGACCTCATCGTGATGTGGGGCTCCAACGCCCGCTTCGCCCACCCGATCTTCTTCCAGCACGTCCTGAAGGGGATACGGGGCGGCGCCCGGATGTACGCGGTCGACCCACGGCGGACGTCCACCGCCGAATGGGCGGAGAGCTGGCTCGGGCTGAACGTCGGCACGGACATCCCGATGGCCCACGCGATCGGCCGGGAGATCATCCACGCGGGCCTCGCCAACGAGGCGTTCATCGCGCGGGCGACCACCGGCTTCGAGGAGTACAGGGCACTCGTCGAACCGTGGACGCTGTCCCTCGCCGAGAAGGTGACCGGCGTGCCGGCCGCCGCCGTCCGGGAGCTGGCCCACGCCTACGCCCGCGCCGAGCGCGCCCAGCTGTGCTGGACCCTCGGGATCACCGAGCACCACAACGGCACCGACAACGTACGGGCCCTGATCAACCTGTCGCTGCTGACCGGGCACGTGGGTCGCTACGCCTCCGGGTTGCAGCCGCTGCGCGGCCAGAACAACGTGCAGGGCGGCGGCGACATGGGCGCCATCCCCAACCGGCTCCCCGGCTTCCAGGACATCCTCGACCCCGGCACCCGGCTGAAGTTCGAGTCGGCGTGGGACACCGTCATCCAGCCGCACCACGGGCTGAACCTGACGGAGATGTTCGAGGCGATGGAGGAGGGCTCGCTGAAGGCCGTGTACTGCATCGGGGAGAACCCGGCGCAGTCGGAGGCCGACAGCGAGCAGGCCGTACGCCGCATGGGGCAGCTGGACTTCCTCGTCGTCCAGGACATCTTCCTGACGAGGACGGCCGAGTTGGCGGACGTGGTGCTGCCCGCGACCGCCGGCTGGGCGGAGACGGACGGCACCACCACCAACAGCGAACGGCGGGTCCAGCGGGTCCGCAGGGCGCTCACCCCGCCCGGTGAGGCCCGCGAGGACATCGACATCCTCTGCGACCTCGCCGGCCGCCTCGGCCACGAGTGGAAGTACGCCGACGCCGAGGCCGTCTGGAACGAGCTGCGGTCGGTGTCGCCGGACCACTACGGCATGACGTACGAGCGGCTGGCGGAGCACCAGGGCATCCAGTGGCCCTGCCCGAGCACCGACCGGCTCGAACCGCCCTATCTGCACGGCCGGTTGTGGGAGCGGGACCCGGGGCGGCGGGGCAGGCCCGCACCGTTCGGGCTTGTCCGGCACGATCCGCCGGTCGACCTGACGGACGAGGAGTACCCGATCCGGCTGACCACCGGGCGACGGCTCGACTCGTACAACACCGGTGTGCAGAGCGGCGGTTTCGCCTCGCCGCTGCGGCGCGGGGAGTACATCGAGCTGTGCCCGGAGGACGCGGAGCGCTACGGCGTCGTGGTCGGCGAGGAGGTCCGGGTGTCCTCGCGGCGCGGGTCGGTGGTGGCGCCCGTCTGGATCGATCTGGCGCTGCGGCCCGGGCTCGCCTTCATGACCATGCACTTTCCCGACGAGGTGGACACCAACCAGCTGACGATCGAGGCGAACTGCCCGATCGCGGGGACGGCGGAGTTCAAGGCGTCGGCGATCCGGATCGAGAAGCTGCCCGTCGCGACCATCGTGAGGTGACGCAAGTGGACCTGCACATCGGCGACAGCAAACCCACCGACGAGGAGAAGGCGGCCGTCGACGCGCTGCTCGGGCCGCCGGAGTCCTCCTGGGAGGGCGCGGCCCGCGACGAGATGCGCGCCGCCGACCTGCGGTGGGCGCGGGGCGGCCGGGAGGCCCGGGACCGCCGCGACCTGCTGCTGCCGGGGTTGCACGCGATCAACGACCGGGTCGGCTGGATCAGCGGGGGCGCGCTGGACTACCTGTGCCGGCGGCTGACGGTGCCGCCGGCGGAGGCGTACGGCGTGGCCACGTTCTACGCGATGTTCTCGGTCCGGCCGCGCCCCGCGACCGTGCTCCATGTGTGCACGGACCTGGCGTGCGCGGCGTCCGGTGCGGCGGAGCTGTGCGCGGGCGTCGAGGCGCGGCTGGGACCCGGCAGCGGGGTGAGCGTGCAGCGGAGCCCGTGTCTGGGACTGTGCGAGCGGGCGCCGGCCGCGCTCGCGATCAAGGCCGGGGACCCGGTGCGGACGGCGGTGGCGGCACCGGCGACCGTCGGGTCCGCCGTCCTCGCGGGGAGCGCGCCCGACTCGGCGGACGAGGAGCCGCCGGCCGTGACGGCGGTGCCCCAGGCAGGTCAGGACGGCCTCGTCCTCCTCACCCGGGTGGGTGTCGTGGACCCCACGAGCCTCGACGACTACCGCGCCCACGGCGGTTACACGGCCCTGCGCCGCGCCTTCGAGCTGGGCCCGGCCGGTGTCATCCGCGAGGTGACCGACTCGGGTCTGGTCGGACGCGGCGGCGCCGCCTTCCCCACCGGCCGGAAATGGCAGGCCACGGCCGCGCAGCCCGACCACCCGCACTACCTGGTGTGCAACGCGGACGAGTCCGAGCCGGGCACCTTCAAGGACCGGGTACTCATGGAGGGCGACCCGTTCGCCCTCGTCGAGGCGATGACGATCGCCGCGTACGCGACCGGCGCCCACCAGGGCCATCTGTATCTGCGCGGCGAGTACCCACGCGCCCTGCGGCGCATGGAGCACGCGATCACGCAGGCGCGGGCGCGGGGACTCCTCGGTGACGACGTCCTCGGCCAGGGCTACGCCTTCGACATCGAGATCCGCCGGGGCGCGGGCGCCTACATCTGCGGCGAGGAGACGGCCCTGTTCAACTCCATCGAGGGCTACCGGGGCGAGCCGCGCTCGAAACCGCCGTTCCCCGTGGAGAAGGGCCTGTTCGGCAAGCCGACCGTGGAGAACAACGTCGAGACGCTGGTGAACGTCCTGCCGATCCTGACCATGGGCGCCCCCGCGTACGCGG
>NZ_LIQX01000014.1 GCF_001418475.1 Streptomyces ossamyceticus
CACCGCCTCGGCCCGTGCCGGGGCGAGCGCGTCCGCGTACCGCGCCAGAGTCCGCTGCGCCCGTCGACGGCACGGGACGAGGCGGTGCGGGCCTCGGCCGCGAAGTCCGAGTTCCTGGCCAAGGTCAGCCATGAGATCCGCACGCCGATCAACGGCGTTCTGGGCATGAACGCGCTCCTGCTCGACACCCGCATGGACGACGAGCAGCGCCATTACGCGAGCACCGTGCAGGAATCCGCGCAGAACCTGCTCCGTCTGCTGGACGACTTCCTCGATCTGTCGAAGGTCGAGGCGGGCCGTCTGAAGATCGAGAGGGTGGCCTTCGACCTGCCCCGGTTGTGCGACGAGGTCGTGGCCCTGTTCGCCCCGCACGCCTACCGGCAGGGCCTGTGGCTGACGCTCCGCCTGGCCGAGGACCTCCCCCAGCATGTGGTCGGCGATCCCGTCCGGCTCCGGCAGGTGCTGACCAACATCATCGGCAATGCCATGAAGTTCACCGTCCAGGGCGGGATCGACCTGGAGGTCACGCTGGAGGCGGACCCCGATCGATGTGCTGCGTCACTGGAGCCGGACCAGGATCGACGTGGCCTGTCGCTGGAGCCTGGACGCGATCGACATGCCCCGTCCTCCGCCGACCGGGCGACCTTGCGGTTCACCGTCCGTGACACGGGCATCGGTGTCGGCCCCGAGGACCGGGACCGGGTGTTCGAGACCTTCCGTCGGCTCGACTCGCCCATCACGCGCCGCACGGGCGGCAGTGGGCTGGGGCTTGCCATCAGCCGGCAGTTGGTCGAGCTGATGGGCGGCAGGATCGGGCTGGACAGCGTGAAGGGCGTCGGCAGTCGCTTCTGGGTGACCCTGCCCCTGGACGTCCTCGCCCGGACCGCCCCCGCCCACGAGGAACTGCGCGGTCGCCGCGTCCTCATCGCCGACGCGGACGAGGACAACCGGGACCTGGCGCGCCGCATCCTGTCCGGTGCCGGGCTGGTGGTGGAAGAGGCGGCGGACGCTGCCGCAGCCACAGCGGCGCTACAGGCCGCGGCGGCGGCCGCGTCGCCGTTCGACCTGGCCGTCATCGACCTCCACATGTCCCTCGCCGGGACCGGTACGCGTCCGGCCAGGCCGGACGACCGCGACAGGGGGTCACTGGCGGACGCCGTCCTCGCCGACCCCCAACTCCGAGCGACCAGCGTCATCGTGCTGATCACTCCGGGCCGCACCGGTGTCGCATGGCCGGCCGCCTCCCGCACCAAGGACCGGATCGTCCAGTCGGTGACCCTGCCCTTGAGCCGACGCCTTCTGCTGGCCGCGGTCCAGAACGCGCTCGGCACGAACGGGGCGCCCGACCCCCGGGCGCTCCTCCCCCAGCAGTACGACGGCGGAACACAAGATCACCCGGGCGTCGGGGCGCTCCCGGTCCGCCCGGTCCGCCCGGTCCGCCCGGTCCGTGTGCTCGTCGTCGAGGACGACGACGTCAGTTCCCAGGTCGCACGGCTCGTCCTGCAGAAGGCCGGCCACCAGGTCGACGTGGTCGACGACGGTGAGCGTGCCGTGCGGGCCGTCCTCCGCAAGCAGTACGACCTCGTCCTCATGGACTGCCAGCTGCCGGGACTCGACGGCCTCGCCGCCACGGCCGAGATCAGGCGGCGCCAGGCCGGAACCGAGCGCGTCCCGATCATCGCGATGACGGCGGCGGCCATGCCCGACGACCGGGTCCGGTGCATCGAGGCGGGCATGGACGACCACCTCACCAAACCGGTGGACTGGACGCAGGTGCTCGCCCGCATCGCCGTGTGGGTGGCGGCGGAACCGCCCACAGGGTCCGCCCCGTCGGCCACTTCGAGCGCACCGGCGGAGCTCGACGGTCTGCCCGCCGAGGACATCGCCGATATCGCGGACGCGTTCGCGGCCTCGACCCCCGACATCCTCGGCCGGCTCCGCCAGACGCTGGAGGCCGGGGACTTCGACGCGGCACGCCTGCTGGCGCACCGTCTCAAAGGCAGCTGCGCGACCGTGGGAGCCACCAGGGCGGCGGAACTCTGCCAGACCGTCGAAGCCGCCGCCGTCGCACGGCGGCCGTGGACGGCTCATGACGAAGCCCCGCTCCCCGCGGTCCTGACGCGACTGGCGGAGGAGATGCACCGGGCCACGCAGGAACTGCGCGGCCGGTGCTGAGGACCGGCTCCCGCCCCGCCGACGCGACGCCTCACCCCGACATCGGATCCGCCGTGCGGCGAAAGTTCGCTGGAACTGAAGGAACTTCGGCGGGAACTCAAGATCTGTCGTCCTGATGGTCAGGGGCTGACCCCGCGGGTTCACGGGGAAGTGGCGGGGGGCGGGCTTGGTGATTGCTCGCCGGGTGTGCGCGAGCAGCTCACGCGTCCCTGGGCTGTGCGTGCTCTTCCAGATCAGGGCGAGCAAGGCGGGCGTGACGACGTCATCGACGGTGCGGGCCGTGACCCGGCCGCGGTAGTGGGCGGCCATGGAGCCGCTGAGGACGGCGACGGCGAGCCCGCGGGCGGCAAGGTCCGCGACGGCGTCCGCGGCGCCGGCTTGCAGCGCGATCGCGGGTCGGAGGCTCCGTCCCCGTTTCGAGTGGGAACGACCGCTGCCGACGCTGATCAGCGGCGACAACGCCCTCACCGCGACCTCACCGCGACCTCACCGAAGGACGGGCCGGTGGCCGGGCGCAGGTCGTCCGGCGCCGGCCTGACGCCGACCGCGCCCCGAAGCACCCCACCTCGTCCTCCCCCGCATACGCCTGGGGCAGAACAGGCCTGCCACTGGCGCAGGCGACCGCACCGGGTGAGCGGTGTCTCACCGTCACGGCGTTGCTATGCAACGAGGTGCATAGCAAGATCGTGCGCATGGCACTCGAGCACGCGATCCTCGTGTCCCTGCTGGAGAAGCCGGGCTCCGGCTATGAGCTGGCCCGGCGGTTCGAGCGGTCCATCGGGTACTTCTGGACCGCCACGCACCAGCAGATCTACCGCGTACTCAAGCGGATGGAGAGCGACGGCTGGGTCGACGTCCGCGAGGTCCCGCAGTACGGACGCCCGGACAAGAAGGAGTACTCCGTGGCAGGGCCCGGACGGGACGCGCTCTCTGCGTGGCTCCATGAACCGACCGAGCCCGACAGTGTCCGGCACGACCTCGCGGTGAAGATCCGCGGCGCCGCCTTCGACGACCCGGCCGCCCTGATCAGTGAGGTCGAGCGACACCGACAGGCGCACACGGACCGCCTGGACCACTACCTCGCGGGCGCGGCCCGCGACTTCGGGGACCCTCCGGCGGACGGCCCGATCGACGCCGAACGGGAACTCCAGCACGTCGTGCTACGCGGTGGTATCGCGTACGAGCGCATGATGATCGCCTGGCTCGACGACGTCCTCGCCACACTCTCGGGCTTCGCCCCCGGTCACTGACCGGCCGAGCCGGCCCTCAGAACGTAATCCCAGAACGTGCCCCCAGGACGTAATCCCAGACAGGACCAGGGACCTGCGTTCGCACTCAACCCTCATCCCTCAACCCTCATCCCTCAGCCGAAAGGCGGCACTCATGACCGACGCGCTGCTCTTCAACCCGCGGACCTACGACCCCGCGCACTTCGACCCGGAGACCCGCAGGCTGCTGCGCGCCACCGTCGACTGGTTCGAGGAACGAGGCAGGCGCCGACTGATCGAGGACTACCGGACCCGTGCCTGGCTCGGCGACTTCCTCGCCTTCGCCGCCGAGGAAGGGCTGTTCGCGACGTTCCTCACGCCCGCCTCCGCCGCCGCGGAGGGCGAGGGCGACAAGCGCTGGGACACCGCCCGCATCGCCGCCCTCAACGAGATACTCGGCTTCTACGGCCTCGACTACTGGTATGCCTGGCAGGTCACCATCCTCGGGCTCGGCCCGGTCTGGCAGAGCGACAACCCCGCCGCCCGTGCCCGTGCCGCCGAACTGCTCTCGCAGGGCGAGGTGTTCGCCTTCGGCCTGTCCGAGAAGGCGCACGGCGCCGACATCTACTCCACCGACATGCTCCTGGAGCCGGACGGCACGGGCGGTTTCCTGGCCACCGGCTCCAAGTACTACATCGGCAACGGCAACGCGGCCGGGCTCGTCTCGGTCTTCGGCCGCCGCACCGACGTCGAGGGCCCCGACGGCTACGTCTTCTTCGCCGCCGACAGCCGCCACCCGGCGTACCACCTGGTCAAGAACGTCGTCGACTCCTCGAAGTTCGTCAGCGAGTTCCGCCTGGAGGACTACCCCGTCGCCCCGGCAGACGTCCTGCACACCGGCCGCGCCGCCTTCGACGCCGCCCTCAACACCGTCAACGTGGGCAAGTTCAACCTCTGCACCGCCTCGATCGGCATCTGCGAGCACGCGATGTACGAGGCCGTCACCCACGCGCAGAACCGCGTGCTCTACGGCCGTCCCGTCACCGCCTTCCCGCATGTGCGGCGGGAGTTGACCGACGCGTACGTCCGGCTCGTCGGGATGAAGCTGTTCAGCGACCGCGCCGTCGACTACTTCCGCACCGCAGGCCCCGACGACCGCCGCTACCTCCTCTTCAACCCGATGACGAAGATGAAGGTGACCACCGAGGGCGAGAAGGTCATCGACCTGATGTGGGACGTCATCGCCGCCAAGGGCTTCGAGAAGGACAACTACTTCGCCCAGGCCGCCGTCGAGATCCGCGGTCTGCCGAAGCTGGAGGGCACCGTCCACGTCAACCTGGCGCTGATCCTCAAGTTCATGCGCAACCACCTGCTCGACCCGGTGGCGTACGAGCCCGTCCCCACCCGGCTCGACGCGGCCGATGACGTCTTCCTCTTCCGGCAGGGGCCGGCCCGAGGGCTCGGCTCGGTGCGCTTCCACGACTGGCGGCCGGCCTTCGACTCGTACGCCCATCTGCCCAACGTCGCCCGGTTCCGCGAACAGGCCGACGCGCTCTGCGAGTTCGTGCTCAAGGCCGCGCCCGACGAGAAGCAGAGCCGGGATCTCGACCTGCTTCTCTCCGTCGGGCAGCTGTTCGCGCTCGTCGTCCACGGGCAGCTGGTACTGGAACAGGCAGCCCGCTCGGACCTCGACGAGGACGTGCTCGACGAGCTGTTCGCCGTCCTCGTGCGGGACTTCTCCGCCCACGCCGTCGAACTGCACGGCAAGGACTCCGCGACCGAGGAGCAGCAGCGCTGGGCACTCGGCGCGGTCCGACGCCCGGTCGTCGACGGCACGCGTTCGGAGCGGGTCTGGCAGCGCGTGGAGGCGCTGTCGGGGGCGTACGAGATGAGGCCCTGACGCCTTGGCGAACACGCCCGCGGAGTACGGGGTGGCGGCCACCCCGTACTCCGCACTCCGGCGTCTCAGCTTGTCGTTGAACCTCCGAGGGCCGTGGCGTCGCGGAGTCGAGTGCTTGGGCGGAGGTAGAAGAGTTCGGGATCTCCCTCGTCGAGGCCGTGGAGCAGACCGACGGGGTGCCAGCCGGCGTGTTGTAGGAGCTGTTGCATGGGGTGGTTGGAGACGTTGGTAGAGGTGAACAGCTTCGCGGTGGTGCAGATGGTCTCGACGGCCGTGAGGAGTTGTGCGCCCACACCTCGTCGGCGGGCACCGGGGGCGACCATCAGCATGGTGACGAAGCCCTGCTCGAAGAAGCTGTACTCCAGCACGCAGTAACCCAAGGGTCCCGATGAGTCTCGGGCCATGACGGCCACACCCTGTGCGCACCAGCGCCGGATGCTGTCCCGTCGTGCGTGGTCGCCTGCCGCCGCGACGGAATCGATCTTGGCCAACGCGGGCCAGTCCGATGGTTCCGCGCGGTCCACTTGAAGCCCGCTGAGGTTCTCGACATCCATGCGGTGCATCGTGGCAACGCAGGGGCGGTTGGCGCTTGCCATTTGGGTTCGGCGAGAGTCCGCGCCCCGTCTCGCGCGGGGTGGCCGGGCGGTCGTTCCGCGAGCCGAGCGGTCGGCCGGTGTCGGGACGGGACGGGACCGTTTCGGTGCATCGGCAGGGATGTCGGTCGGCACGCGGGTCTGTGTCAGCTGTCCCGAAGGCCGACCGCCAGCGTCAGTTCGAGGACCCGGTGCGGCGAGGCGAGGTCCGGGAACAGCTCCCGCAGCTGCGACATCCGGTACCGGACGGTCTGGGGATGGACGAACAGCGCCGCCGCCACCTCCTCCCGCCTCCCCTGGTGCAGGAGCCACGCCCGCAACGTCTCCTCCAGCCGCCGCGCGGTCGCGACGGGCAGGGTCCGCAGCGGGGCGAGCGCTCGGGCACGCAGGTCTGCGAACGCGTCCATGTCGGCGCTCAGCACCAGCTCGGGCAGGTGCTCCTCGGTGTCGCGAATGTCGGAGGAGAGGGAGCGCGCGCGTACGGCTCGTGCGTACGAGGCGGACGCACGGGTCCATGGCCGGGCCGGGCCGACCACCACGGTGCGGCCGGTCAGCTGCCTCAGGAGATGGGAACGGTCGGCATCGGGGACGAGCAGCACGCCGAAGGCGTCCGGCAGATCGTCGAGGACGAGGGTGCTCGGGTCGAGGACACGGTAGGCGGGCCGGGCATCGGCGGCGGGCAGCAGGACCGCGGTCAGCGAGACCGGAGGCTGCCACCCCGCCCGCTGAGCAGCGGCGAGCAGCGCGTCCGGGCTCGCGCCGGAGAGGAGGTCCCGGACCAGTTGCTCCAGGTGGCGCTCATGGGCCCGGCCCCGGGCGGCCAGTTCGTCGGCGTGGCCCGCGGCACTCGCGGCGGAGAGCTCGTCGATGTAGGCGAACGTCAGCTCGGCGAACTTGGCGACCTCGGCGGCGGGCAGACCCGCGGGTACGGCGCCGGCGGCCAGGCATCGCCAGGCCACGCGGGCGCCGACGCGGTAGGCGCTGAGCAGGGCGTCCATCGAACGGCCGTCGCGCACCTCGCCGCGGCCGAGCTCGTAGGCCGCGTCACCGGCGTCGCCGCCCGTGGGCTTGCCGCTCGCGAGGTCCAGATAGTGCCCCAGGGCGGTGCGGACGGCTCGGCGGATGGTGCCGCCCATGCTGCCCGAAAGGGCGTTGGCGTAGGGAGGGACCTCGTCGATGATCGCCTGGACGACCTCGTCGGCGGTGGTCCTCAGCTCGGCCCGCAGTGCGGTGACCGTCGTCTCATCGAGGGCCAATTCGGTGGCCCTCCGGATTGCATGGCTCATGTTTTGTTCCCTGCGAACAATTCCGCCGATCAGATTCACGTCCTACGGTCAGGACTTTACGCCCTGAGGCGCATCAAGCTGGAGGCATGACGAGTACAGCCCTCCGCAGCAGGGCGTGGAAACTGCTGGAGATGGTCACGACGCCGGTACTGCCGTCGGACTACCTCGACCTGGTCAGCCCGCTGCGTGCGGGCGCCGACCTGCGGGGGCGCATCGAGGCCGTGCACCCGGAGACGGCTGACGCCGCGACCATCGTGATCAGGCCGGGACGGGGCTGGCGCGGCCACACGGCGGGCCAGTACGTGCGGATCGGGGTCGACGTCGACGGGGTGCGCCTGTGGCGCGCCTACTCGCTCACCTCACCGACCGACCGCCAGGACGGCCGTGTCACGATCACCGTGAAGGCGATCCCGGACGGCAGGGTCAGCAACCACCTGGTCCGCAGGGTGAAGCCGGGCACGCTGATCCAGCTGGACCAGGCGACCGGTGACTTCGTGCTGCCGCGGGCCAAGCCCGCCAAGGTGCTCTACCTGACGGCCGGCAGCGGCATCACGCCCGTGATGGGCATGCTGCGCGACACCGAGTTCGACGACGTCGTCATGGTCCACTCCGCGCCACAGCCCCACGACGTGATCTTCCGCAAGGATCTGCACGACCTGGTCGCGGACAAGAAGCTGCGTCTGACCGAGCTGCACACCGACACCGACGGCATGCTCGACATCGCCCGCCTCGACGAGCTCGTGCCCGACTGGGCCGAGCGCGAGACCTGGGCCTGCGGGCCCGCGGGCCTGCTCGACGCCGCCGAGGAGCACTGGACCAAGCACGGCGTCGCAGAACGCCTGCACACCGAACGCTTCCGCCCCGGCATCGTCGTCACCGGCGACGACGGCGGTGGCGAGGTCACGTTCAGCACCACCGGCAGGACCGTCGACGCGGACGGCACCACGCCGTTGCTGGACGTCGGCGAAGGGGCCGGGGTGCTCATGCCGTCCGGGTGCCGTATGGGCATCTGCTTCGGCTGCGTCACGCCGCTCAAGGCGGGCGCCGTCCGCGACCTGCGCACCGGCGAGATCACCGAGGCCGAGCCGGGCGTCCTCATCCAGACCTGCGTGTCCGCCGCGGCGGGCCCTTGCGACATCGAACGGTAGGAGCACCTTGACCGCCATCGACCCCACCGCCCACCTGACCGCGGAGCAGATCGAAGAACTCGGTCGCGAGCTGGACGCGATCCGCGACGAGGTGATCGCCAGCCGTGGTGAGAAGGACGCCGCCTACATCCGCAAGGTGATCTCGGCGCAGCGCAAGCTGGAGCTGGCCAGCAGGGGCGTACTGCTGTTCTCGTTCTTCCCGCCCGCGTGGCTGATCGGCACCGCCGGTCTGTCCGTGGCGAAGATCATGGACAACATGGAGATCGGCCACAACATCCTGCACGGCCAGTGGGACTGGATGCGGGACCCGAAGATCCACTCCACCACCTGGGAATGGGACCACGTCTCGCCGGCCGACCAGTGGAAGCACTCGCACAATGAGCTGCACCACACGTACACCAACGTGATCGGCAAGGACAACGACCTCGGCTACGGCATCATGCGCGTCGACGAGGACCAGCGGTGGCACCCTTTCCACCTCGGCCAGCCGTTGTGGAACTTCATCAACGCCTGCTTCTTCGAGTACGGCATTGCCGCATACGACCTGGAACTCGGCAAGAACCTGCGCAAGCGCCGCCGCAACAACCCGGAGTTCCGCGCGCGGGCCAAGGCCGTGGGCCGCAAGATCCGCAAGCAGGTGCTCAAGGACTACGTGATCCATCCGCTGCTGTCGGGTCCGTCCTTCCTCACCACGCTCGCCGCCACGTTCACCGCGAACCTGGTCCGCAACATCTGGTCCCACTCGGTGATCATGTGCGGGCACTTCCCCGAGGGCGTACAGGTCTTCGAGCGCCGGTCGATCAAGGGCGAGACGCGCGGCCAGTGGTACCTGCGCCAGATGATGGGCTCGGCGAACATCAGCGGCAGCAAGGCCATGCATTTCATGACCGGCAACCTGTCGCACCAGATCGAGCACCACCTGTTCCCGGACCTGCCGAGCAACCGGTACGCCGAGGTCGCGGTGAAGGTGCGCGCGCTGTTCGAGAAGTACGAGCTGGAGTACGTCAGCGGACCGCTGCCCAAGCAGGTGCTCTCCGCATGGCACAAGGTCTTCCGGCTCTCACTGCCGAACAAGAAGCCGAAGGTCAAGACGCCGGACCGCGAACGAGAGCTCGCCGCGGCCTGATCCAGGTCTCCGGCTCGGACCTGGTGGGACCGGGCCGTCCCCATGCCTGTCGCGTCGGGTGCCGGGTACACGGTGCTTACACGTGCCGGGATGGCTGAAGGGGAAGGAGCCGGAGCAGTGGCGGTGAAGGCGATGGGATGGGCGCACTCGTTCCCCATGTCCAAGGGAGTACGCGCGGGGCGGGAGTGGACACGCAGGCGTCTGGAGTCCCTGGCCTGGGCCGCCGCCGAACCGCTCACCGTGGACGCCATCGTGCTGGCGGTGTCCGAGCTGATCACCAATGCGCACGTCCACGCGCACAGCGACGCACACCTGGTCCTCACTTGGGACGGCGACTGCCTCCATGTGAGTGTCCACGACGAGGACCCGACGCTGCCACGCCAGCGCGAACCGGAGCCGGGTGAGGTCTCCGGCCGCGGAGTGGCCATCGTGCGCAAGCTCGCCGACGAGTGGGGAATCAGGTGCCAGCGGCAGGGCAAGACGGTGACGGCGTGCTTCCGCCCCACAGATCCCGATCCCGATCCCGCTCCCCCTCCCGGTACCGATCCCGATCCCGATCTCGGTACCGATGTCGATCCCGATCATCGACCGGAGTGAGGATCACCTCGCCTGTCGGCGACGTCTTCCGGGCCGTCGGG
>NZ_LIQX01000140.1 GCF_001418475.1 Streptomyces ossamyceticus
CCGCCGGCGCCGGCGGTGCGCTCGGTGCCGCCCCAGATGCGCTTGTAGGAGTTCACCCACTGGTTCGTCACCGCGGAGATCTCGGCCGCGTGCTTCAGCAGGCCCGCGATGAAGGAGCGGCCCACCTTCGACAGCTGGTACTCCGCGCCGGACTCGTAGAACGCGTTCCGGTCGCCCTCGAAGAGGGAGAGGTGCGTGTGCATGCCCGAGCCGGGGTGCTCCGAGAACGGCTTCGGCATGAACGTCGCCTGGACGCCCTGCTCCAGCGCCACCTGCTTCATGACCAGCCGGAACGTCATGATGTTGTCGGCCGTCGACAGCGCGTCGGCGTAGCGCAGGTCGATCTCCTGCTGGCCGGGGGCGCCCTCGTGGTGCGAGAACTCGACCGAGATGCCCATCGACTCCAGCATGGTGATCGCCTGGCGGCGGAAGTCCATGCCGACGTTCTGGGGGGTGTGGTCGAAGTAGCCCGAGTTGTCGGCCGGGGTGGGGCGGGAGCCGTCGAGCGGCTTGTCCTTCAGCAGGAAGAACTCGATCTCGGGGTGCGTGTAGAAGGTGAACCCCAGGTCGGACGCCTTGGCCAGGGCGCGCTTGAGGACATAGCGCGGGTCGGCGAAGGACGGGGAGCCGTCCGGCATCAGGATGTCGCAGAACATCCTGGCCGTGCCCGGGGCCTCCGCGCGCCACGGCAGAACCTGGAACGTCGACGGGTCCGGCTTGGCGATCATGTCGGACTCGTACACCCGGGCGAAGCCCTCGATGGCGGAGCCGTCGAAGCCGATGCCCTCGTCAAACGCCTGTTCCAGCTCGGCAGGGGCCACGGCCACGGACTTCAGGAAGCCCAGCACGTCCGTGAACCACAGGCGTACGAAACGGATGTCGCGCTCCTCCAAGGTACGGAGCACGAACTCCTGCTGCTTGTCCATCTTCCGCTTCCACCCATTCCTTGCTGGTCAGGCCGTCCTGCTCCCGAGCGACGGGATGCGGTCGGGCGTCTGAGCATCCCACCACAACACCATTTCACGCGTGTTGCGCACCTTGATCGGCGGACCGACCACGGGCTGAACGGCAGGCGTACGGCAGATGTACCGCGCGCTGCGCCGCTCAACCGCTCTGCCGCCCATCTTGCCTGCTCGCGCGCCCCCGCGTAACGCCCACGGCGTCCGGTATACGGCCGCGGCCGTACCCGTCCGTAACACCCTGGTCATCACCGCGCGCCTCTCCCGCCCCGCGCGGGACCATGGGAGGCGGGATCCCTCGTTTACGAGAGGGAGCCCATCAAATTACGATCAGCTGGTCCTACTGTCCCATCCGCCTCATCCCCCACTAAGGACTCAACCCATGGCCGCCAAGAACACCAGCAGCGCGGCGCGCAAGGCGCGCATCGAGGAGATGCGCCGTGCCGAGCGCTCCCGTGAGCGCCGGAACCGGATCCTCGTGATCGGCGCCAGCGTGGTGATAGTCGCCGGCCTCGTCGTCGGCGGCACGGTCCTCATCCGCTCGCAGGCGGACAACGGCGGCGCCGACAGCGCCACGGCGAGCGACGCCAAGGGCAAGGGCAAGTTCACGACGGACGCGGACGGCGTCAAGACGTGGAGCACCAAGCTCACCCAGAACCACGTCACCAAGTCGGTGACCTACCCGATGACGCCCCCGGTCGGCGGCGACCACAACCCGGTCTGGCAGAACTGCAACGGCGACGTCTACGACAAGGCCATCAAGAACGAGAACGCCGTGCACTCCCTGGAGCACGGCGCCGTCTGGGTGACGTACAACGACAAGGCCTCCGAGGCGGACGTCAAGGCGCTCGCGGCGAAGGTCAAGAAGACCCCGTACACGCTGATGAGCCCGGTCGAGGGCCAGAAGGACCCGATCATGCTCAGCGCCTGGGGCCACCAGCGCACGGTGACCAGCGCCACCGACCCGAACGTGGACAAGTTCTTCCAGAAGTTCGTCCAGGGCCAGCAGACGCCCGAGCCGGGTGCCGCCTGCACCAACGGCATCTCCTGACGACGGCCGAACGCGATCTGGAACAGTGGGACAGATGAAGCACATCGGTTGGATCGCCTCCGGCGCCGCGGCGGTACTCGTCGCGGCCGGGGCGATCACGTTCGCGGTCGCCGACGGCGACGACTCGGGGCTGAAGGCCCCCGCCACGGACTCCGCGGACGCGGGGTTCGCCCGGGACATGGCGGTCCACCACCAGCAGGCCGTCGAGATGTCGTACATCGTCCGTGACCGTACGGACGACGAGGAGATCCGGCGGCTCGCGTACGACATCGCGCAGACCCAGGCCAACCAGCGCGGCATGATGATCGGCTGGCTCGACCTGTGGGGTCTGCCGAAGGTGTCGTCGCAGAAGCCGATGGCCTGGATGGGCATGGGCGACATGTCCTCCGGCGAGGACGGCTCCCTGATGCCCGGCATGGCGACCGACGCCGAGATGGCGAAGCTCGGCAAGCTCAACGGCAAGCAGGCCGAGATCTTCTTCCTCCAGCTGATGACCGACCACCACAAGGGCGGCATCCACATGGCGGAGGGCTGCGTCGCCAAGTGCACGGTCGGCGTGGAGAAGAAGCTGGCCCAGGGCATGGTCAACGCCCAGGAGTCCGAGATCTCACTGATGACGGACCTGCTGAAGGCCCGGGGAGCGGCACCCCGCCCGTAGGACGACACCCGATCGCGTCCCCACCGGCCGGGCCCGGCCGGTGGGGACACCGGCCGACACCCGGCCGGTGTCGATGGCCGCCGCACTCGGCGTCACCGTCGTCGCCGTCGGCCCCGCCCACACCCGCCGCTGGGGCGCCCAGCACTGGCAGATGGGCCGACCTCATCGCTCCCGCGCGGCCAGGTCCGCCAGCACGCGGTGCAGCGGCTCCGTGGCGCGGCGACGGTACTCCTGGATCGCCCAGCCGTTCCCGTCGGGGTCGGTGAAGTACATGAACGTGGCACCGTCGTCGGGGGCGTACTGGACGGGCTCGGAGACGTCGAGCCCCCGTTCGACGAGTTCGGCGCGGGCGGCCTTGATGTCGGCGACGCAGAGCTGGAGGCCCTGGTAGGAGCCGGGGGCCGGCCTGGGGCCGGGGGCCATCTCCCAGATCATGTCGCCCAGCGCGATCGAGCAGCCGGAGCCCGGTGGCGTCAGCTGGACGATGCGCATGCCGGGCATGACCTCCTGGTCGATGTCGACGTGGAAGCCGACCTTGTCCCGGTAGAAGTCCCGGGCCCGGTCGATGTCGGTCACGGGCAGCGGGATCACTTCGAGCGAGATGTCCATCTGGTCCTCCAGGTCGCCGTCGACGGGAGCGCGGAAGCGCCGCACGCCACGGGCGTACGCCTCCGGCGCGCACCTCACGCGAACCGCCGACGCGTCCGACTGAACGGTTCTCCCTCACCGAAGCGGAAATCCACGCGGGCCGCCACCGGGTCGGGGCGATACGGGGGCGGCCCGCGTGGATTTCCG
>NZ_LIQX01000141.1 GCF_001418475.1 Streptomyces ossamyceticus
CGTCGGGGTCGGTGAAGTACAGACCGAAGCCGATCTTGTGATCGGTGGTCTTCACCACGGGCACGTCCTTGGCCAGGAGCATCCCGTACAGCCGCCGCCACTCGTCGAGGTCGCCCTCCACCTCCAGCCCGTAGTGCTGGAGACCGACGCCTCCGACGACCGCTCCCTCCTCGGCACGGATCAGGGCGATGTCGTGGTGCTTGCGACCGAAGGACAGGAACACCCACTGCGGTCCGCGCGCGGTGACCTCCATGCCGAGGACGTCCTCGTACCACGCGGCCGAGGCCTCCGGGTCGCGGACGAACAACGACAGGTGGGTCCGCCGCACCCGCGGCCGTACGACGTCCCGCGGGCCGGCGGGGATCGGCGTGGGCTCCTCGTGCGGGGCCAGTACACGCTCGTCGGGCTCCATGCTCAGTGTCCTTCCGTGGTGGGCGCTACGGCGGGGGTCCAGGTCACATCGGTGATCTCGCTGAACTCGCGCCACTCCTTGCGCCAGCTGCGCCCGGCGTCCGTGGAGCGCAGGAGATGGCCGTACTTCGTGCCCGCGAAGACCAGCTCCGGGTCGGCGGGGTGGGTGCCGAAGGCCCAGACGGTCGAGTTGGCGGGCGTGTCGAGGACGGTGTCCTGCCAGCTGCGCCCCAGGTCCTCGGAGCGCAGGATCCGGGTGGTCGTGCCGGGGGTGCCGTCACCGATGCCCAGCAGCAGGTCGTCGGTGCCGGGGAGCTGCTTGACCAGCCGGGTGTAGTAGATGCCGAACGTCTTGCGGGAGTCGGTGCGGGTCCAGGTGGCCCCGTCGTCGTGGCTCACGAACAGCGCGTTGACGACGGCGACGACGATCGTCTTCGGCGGGCCTTGAAGGACGACGACACAGTGCACGTCCGAGTTGGTCACCCCCTGGGGCAGGGAGGCGGGGGTGCCGTCGATCCGCTCCCAGGTGTCGCCCCGGTCGCCGCTGCGCCACAGGCCGCCCTCCTCGACGCCGAACCACATGTTCTTCGGCTCATGGCGGTCGACGACGCAGGTCAGGATGCGGGGACGGTTGACGCCCGCGCAGAACTCCGGGATGTCGGGCGGCAGTTGGTCCCAGCTCTCGCCGCCGTCCGTGGTGCGGAACATGGCGGCCCGAGAGGGGGCGCCGGTCCCGACGAGCATCGTGTCCGGGTGGGTGGGGTCGATGGACAGCGACCAGATGGTCCGGTCGTTCATCGGCGAGTCGACCCGGTGCCAGGTGACCCCGGCGTCACCGCTGCGCACGAGTCCCGCGTCGGCGCCGGCGAAGACGACCTCGGGCTGTTCGGGGTGGACGGCCAGGCAGCGGACGACGGCGTCGAACTCCAGGGCCTGCCCGAGGCCCAGACGGGACCAGGTGGCGCCGTCGTCGGAGGAGCGCAGGACGCCCTGGCCCGCGGTGGCGACCAGGATGGTGCCTTCCATGTGTGCGTTTCCTTTCGGAGCTGCGGAACGAGGGGGAGCGGGGGAC
>NZ_LIQX01000142.1 GCF_001418475.1 Streptomyces ossamyceticus
GAACGGGCCCGCCGAGCCGCCGTGATGGTCACCGCCCCGGTCGGCCTGTGCTTCCTGCCCGCGTTCATCGCGGTGGGTGTCCTGCCGGTGGTGATCGGCCTGGCGGACGGGCTGTTGGGAGGAGGTGGTGGGGGGTGAGGGCCGGGAGGAGGTGAGCGGGGCACCGACATCGGCGAGCGATTGACCGGCGGACGATGACCGGCCACCGCCGGCTGATGACTGGAGAGCGACCGGCGGCCGGTATCCGGGGCGATCGGCAACTGATGACCGGCGATCAATGACCAGTGGCCCACGAACGGGCTACGACGAAACCGAACGAGCAACGGAACAGAACCTCACGGGGGTTGAGATGTACAAGGCAGTGCGGGATGCGGTGCGGGTCCGGCTGGTGGGCGCCCTGATGCTTCGGGTGCGAGCGGCACGGAGGGACGCCGGAATGGTGACGTCCGAGTAGTCAAATGTATGGCTATGCACCCATCCCGACAGGGGTCAGTCTACCGGCTGAGTGGCCCCGTGGGCAGTCCTGCGGAGCGGACAAACGTGCAGGTCAGAGCGGCTGTGGTGAGTGTCTCGGGTGCCGTTCTGGGGTGCTGCTGCGCCGACCAGCGACGACCGTCCGGAGGGTGTCAATCCGGCCTTGATTGTGACCATCCAAAGGGCAAGATCGTCAGTAAGAAGCGCCCGGCCCTGGGGGAGGGGCAGGCGCTTTGATCGAGGGAATCAAGCTCAGCAGGGCTCGGTACCTCCACGCACCTGAGCTTCACAGGGTGGTGCTTCTCGCTGAGTGGACCCTTGCTCGCGCTCGGAACATCCCCAGAAGAGCCCGATGGCACCAAGGATGATTACCCAGCTCCATATGACCGGCCTCTTCCCGGATGGTCGGTAGACACCGTCGCTGTCGCTCACGTTCTTGTTGCTTTCCTCCCGTCGGGACGTTCGCTTTACGGTGCTACGCCTGGTAGCGCGCAGCCAGCACAGGGATTGCGGCAATCTTCTCGGCAGTGAGGTCGTTCCACACAAGCCCCGACGGTCGCCGCCGGTTAGGGCAGGGGATCACCGCATCGGGCGTGACGATGTAGTCCACAGAGAAATCGTGCTCGGTCTCGGGGATGTCGTCCTCGACGACCTGGAGCTGATGAACCGGCGCGACGATCACCGTCTGATCCGTGACGAGGCCCGCCTCGATCAACAGCGCGACCTCAAGGTCGGAGTACCCGGCACCCTTGCCGATGCGCGCCCCGGATCGGTTCACGGCGACACTGCCACACACCACGACGTCGATAGGTTCCATCGACTCTGGCGCAAGCCGGCGGGCGACTTGAGCCGCACCCTTCTTCTCGGCAGCTTCCTCCGGTGGAAGCCCGAGGTTCCTGGGGTCGAGCAGATAGAACGGTTCGAGGCTGGCCATACGCGGGACGGCCATGTAGACGCGCTTGCCATCCTTGAGTGCGCGCACCCTGACGGCGAGCTGCGCCCAGTCCGGGTTGGCCTTCACGGTGGTGGCACGCTGCCAGAAGTCCTGACCGGCCAGCATCTCGGCAGTGTCTTCGGTGCCGTAGAAGCCAGGAATCTTGCCGTACGAATCGGCGGGTGCACCGCCGCCGTCGATGAGGCGACGCCACACCTTCTCGCGCAGCTCCTGCTTGGCCTGGTCGATGTCGTTCACGCACACCCCGCCCGTACTCAGATCGCTGCCATCAGGGCCAGCAGCCGATCGTTGATCTCCTGTGCCCATGGTTCCTGTCGCCACGGTCGCAGCTCCCGACCAGCGGCAAACGCCAGATTAAGACCGCCGCCCCCGCGCGTCAGCTCCACGGCATCAATCGTCCGGTGCATCGCCGAAGCTGCTTCGTCGAGCTTCCGTTGCCGGATGAGTGCCAAGGTCAGGTTGCCGAGCGCGATGGCCTGAGATTTTTTCTTGGCTGCCAGTGCCCGCGTGGTCATACGGAGGATGGGTTCGGCACGTTCAGGCAGGCCGAGGAATAGGTAACAGGAGCCCGCCAGTCGGTTGTACTCGTTCACCGTGTAGAACGGCGCGGCAACGTCGTCCGGGTGGACGCGGTCGAACTGATCCTCCGCCTTCTTCAGCGCCGCTTCGCACTCGGTGGTCGCGCCCGTCATCGCGTGCCCTTCGGCGACGTGAAGCAGGGATAGTCCAGTCAGCGACGGACTGACAAGCTTGGAGGCTTCGGCTGCCTGCTCAGCGAGCGTCACCCCTCGCGTCGGGTTCTTCTCGCCGTAGAGCGCCACGTAAGCCATCCGCAGCGTGGCGTACGACTCGGTAGATGGATCACGGGCATGGCGGGCAGCGTCGACCGCTTCTTGGAAGTACCCGAGCGGTGCATGGTGGTCCCGACGCTGACTGACGTCCCAGACCAGTTGTCCCATGAACGTCGCTGAATCGGCCTCGACTTCGTACAGCGCCCGGCGCACGCGCGGGTTCGCGGCGTTCTCCCGGAGGAACTTCACCTGGCCGTGCAGTTGTCCAGCTCGACCAAGCAGCGCCGTCGAGGCTTCTTTGTCGTACGACTCATCCAGCTGCCGCAGCCGCTCATGGAGGTAGGCAACCACCATCAGGTCGGCGGACGCTGGGTTTTCCAGGGCATACGACATTCGGTCACTGGGGCGCGTGTCCGTGACGGTCACGTCGTCCAGGAGCCCTTGAAGTTCCTCGACTGAGACCCGGAGGGCACTCGCCAGTTTTGGCCGCAACCATGCTTGTGGTTCGGTTTCGGCGCTCTCCCAGCGACCTACCGTAGAACGCTCGACGCCGAGATACCCGGCAAGCCCCTCCTGGGTGAAGCCTGCCGCTTTGCGACGCCTGGCGAGGCGTATGCGCTTCGCTGCCATCGCCCATCCCTCCGGGTGTACGAGGCGGGTTATCACCATAGTCACGTTGACCGCAGCCGTGCAGGCCAGACCGAAGAGTGCAACGCGGATGCGTCATTGATGCGGCACCTTTGCTGTGGCGTCCTTGCAGGTCAAACCGCTTGTCTGGCACGCAGGTTGGCGAGCGGTTGAGGACGGTGCCACCGCTCGCCAGCCGTTCCAGTCCGCCAGGAGGAACGGATGCCACCAGCCATGTTCGGCTACATGCGGCTCACCGCAGGCGAAGACAGCAGCGACGAAATCCAGACCATCCAAACGGAGTTGGCAACTCACGCCACCCGCGAAGGCTTCTCCTTGGAGCGCGTGTTCATCGAACGCCTCGGTTCTGACGACGAGTCGGCGTTCTTCACGCTTGTCGACACCCTCAAGACCAGCGAGATCAAACACGTCATCGTGCCGTCGCTGTGGCACTTCGCCCGGTTGCCCGGACTGCAAGCGGCCATGCGTGACCACATCGAGCGTGAAATCGGCGCGCGTCTCTACATCGTGCAAGGGGTGAGGACGCGGTGACCACGCCCGCTCCGCTGTGCGTCGGATATCTCAGACGGCTCCCCGGTACCGATCCCAAAGAAGAACCGCGCCTCATAGCGGAGTTGTGCGCTTTCGCAGAACGCGAGGGCTTCACCCCCGAGCTGGTGTTCGTGGAGCGCCACTGGTCACGGACGCTCGCCCTGCACGCGCTAACCGCCTACTGCACGCAGCGAGGCATCCGGAACGTGATCGTGCCGACGAGTGCGCACCTGAACCAGCTGTTGCCGCTCGCGGACATCTCGAAGGAAGAGCTTGCGAAGGACATCGGCGGTCAGGTCTGGATCGTCGCCCCCGAAGAAGAGGAGCAGGCGTGCCCGTCCCGAAATGTGAGGAACGGCGGGAGCACATGACCGCCACGCCTTCTGTCGCAAGGACGTTTCACTTGTCCCGCCTCCACTTGGCCGCCGTTCCCGCTGCTGTGTCGGTGTCGCGAGCGTTCGTCCGGCAGGTGCTCACGCACTGGAAGCTGGAAGACCATGCCGCCGACGTTGCCCTGATGACCTCCGAACTCGTCAGCAACGCAGTTAAGGAAACCGGCTTCGGTGACCGACAACCGAAGCCGTGGGAAGTCACCGCCCGGCACGTCATCGCCTTGCAGCTCCGCGTTCTCGACGGGTCGCTGTTCATCGAGGTGTGGGACCGCAGCGTGCAGGTTCCGGTGAAACAAACGGTCACTGACGAGACGGAGGGTGGGCGCGGACTTCACCTCGTCGAAGCTCTCGCGAAGGACTGGGGTATCTACCGACCGCCGGCCGGGGGCAAGATCGTGTGGGCGAGGGTTCTGCTGACTTTGCCGCCGCGTCCCGACCTGGATGGTTCGACGCTTCACCTGCGCGTGCCCGACGAGGCCGCCCCGCGTTCCGGTGCGGTGAAAGACCAAGCGTCCACCGGCCTCATGCAGCGCGTTCTTGATGGCCTCCATCGCCTCCTCTAATCCCCCCCACACCGCTCCGCGCGACACCCTCCCCAAGCAGGTGACCCCGTGAAGGAAAAGCCCATCGCGTACGGCTACATGCGCGTTCGCAAGGAAGCCAGCGACCAAGAACTCAAGCTGATCGACGACCAGTTGCACGCTTATGCGCAGGCGCACAACCTGTGGATGACGTACACCTACTACGAGTGGGGGCCGGGCATTTCGCCGCACCTCTTGGTGCGTCGACTCATCCGCGACGACGTACGCCATGTGATCGTGCCGTCCCTCGTGCAGATCACGGAGCATCCCCTGATGCAGTTCATCGTGTCCGAGTCCGTCACCTTGGACGCCGGGGCGCTGCTGTACGAAGCCAGCGGCCTTTACGGACGGGCCAGCGTCTCGTGAAGCCGACGTATATATGGGCGCTCTTCGACTGGTACCAGGGGACGTGCTTCCGCTGCGAAGCCGTGGCCGTTCCCGTCGCGCACGTTGGAGATATCACGGTCAAGGACAAGGCGCTGCCGCTGTTCGCCTGTCATCACTGCATCTTCCGTATGCAGCAGTCGCATTGGTTCCGGACGACCACGCGGGCGTGGCCGCTTCGTCGGTTGCAGCTTCCTGGCCCCCGTGAACCCCGGGCATCCCGCCCGCAACTTCGCCGCTGGTTGCGGTATCGGAGGAGGCCCACGGGCAAGCACCGCGACGCCCGTTGATGAGCGCGATTCGGACAACTTTCTAGTGCCTATACGAATACTTGCATACTCCGCATACTTGGTCCGTCCTTGACCTTTCGCCATGAGCTGACCTTGGGGGACAAGTGAACTCAGGTGCGCACGAGGTAGAGAAAATCGGCTTAGACACGGCTGCTCGGTATCTGGAGCACGCGGGTATTACGGAAGCCCCCTTGATCGACCTGTACTGGCGTCAAGGGGGCTCCTGCTTGGGGCTGGCCATCTTGAAGCGCGTCGCCGACCGCTTCACCCTGGTCGTTCCCGACGACCTGATCCTGAGTCTGGAAGATGCCGCGAGGATCGGCGCAGATCGGCTCGTTGAGTCGCTGCCTTCTACGCTGCGGGCCGGCTTCGCCTTGAAGTACTCCGGTCACCAGGAAAGTTTCTCGCCCGGTTGTACCCGTGGACGTCACTCCTCGCGCCGTCGCTTCTGGGATGGCGCGGATCTCGACCAGGCGCGCACACTGGTCGCCGAAGCGATCATCAACGCACCACCCGGGACGCAGACCGTCGTGTTCCAGCAGTACGTCAAGGCAGAAGGGCTGTCGGGCGTCTTCTACGCCTACGGCTACCAGGGGCGCGTGCTGGTGGAGGCCGTCAGTCGAGGGCGACGGACGTTCACGGAAATCCGGGACGGTCATGTCGTCGACTACGCCACGGTGGCCGGGGCGCACATCCGATCCGGCAGCGTCCTCGAAGCGGACCCGCTTCAGCTGTACCGCGCGATTAGCGGACTACGCGACGCCGTCGGGTTCGACCTCGACATGGAAGGCTTCGCGTCTCCAAACGGGGTCATCGCGGTGCAGCTCCGACCGATCCCAGAAGACATGCCGCGCGTGCTGCACCCGGCGCATCTTCCGAGCGCTCGGGATGACTGGCACCGCACTCCGTGGATCTGGGGTTCATGGCAAGGCGGCCCCAGCGCTGTGGACGAGGACGTTCCGGGACGCCCCGCCGTCATGGTGAAGCGGACAACGTCGCTTGCCGACTGCCCAGACATCCTGCGGCGGCTCCATCGAGGCGACCGCACCTTGGTGGTCGATCTCCTCGACGGCTTCCGTCTGAGTCATGACCCCCGGCATCTCCCCGAGGTCATCCCGCACCGTAGCGCCTTCGCCTACATCTCTGTGGCGGGTAGTTCACTCGCCGCGCTTCGTCCTGGTGAAACCGTCGAAGCCTTTGTCGACGGCAACACCGGCTTGATCCGACGCACCACCGCCGAGGCACTCACCTGAAAGGTCACCCATGTCATCCACGACTGCCGGCATACCCGTTACGCGGTTCGACTTCCTCGCCCGCGACGAGGGCAGAGAATGGTTGCTCTTCGACACCGTGCGGCACTCGGTTGATCCCGTCACCGAGGAGCACGTCACCAAGCTGGAAGCGTCCGGCAAGGTAGTCCGACGCATCCAGCGGCCACAGCTCGCAGGAGCGTTATCCGCTCCACTCAAGCTGTTCGTCAGCGTCTCGAACCGCTGCAACCTGACGTGCCTGCACTGCATGTCGGACTCATCACCAGCCGGACGAACAGAGCCGACCACTGACGAGCTGCTGACACTCATCCGTGAAGCCGGGGAACTTGGCGTCTTCCTGATCGTCGTTGGTGGCGGCGAACCCCTGATGCGGCACGACATCTGGAAACTCGTCGGTGCCATGCGCGACGAGGGCATGGGTGTATCGCTCACGACCAACGGCACGATCGTGCGGGAACGTGATCTCCGGGGCTTCAAGCGCCACGACGTCCGTGTGAACGTCAGCCTCGACGGAGCCGAGCAGAACCACGACCGCATCCGGGGGCAACAGGGCGCATTCCAGCGGACCATGCGCGGCATCCGCACCATGTTGGATGCGGGGATCACACCGACGATCCGCTTCACCCTGATGAACTCGAACCTGTGCGACGTCGACGCGGTGCTTGATCTGTGCACCGAGCTGGGTGTCCCGGTAAAGGCTCGCCGCGCCAAACCGTCGGGCAGGGTCATCGGGACGACGGACATCATCACCGAGGGGACGCCCGAGTACTTCGACGCTGTGGTCAAGCTGAACAACGCCGCTCACTGCGGCGTCGAAGACCTCATGAACGTGGAGGCCGGAGCCAAGGAACCGCTGCTGCTGTCGGAGAACGACTGCGGCGCCGGTACGCGGATCATGTTCGTGGACGAAGACGGCACCGTGTCACCGTGCACGTTCCTTGGCCGAGGATTCGAGGCGGGGCGCTGGACACCGGGAAGTCTCGGCGACTTCTGGCGAAGCGCCCCCGCCTTCGAGCAGATGCGGAACCTCCCCGAGAATAAGACGTGTGGGTCGTGCTCTCGTCACACCACCTGTCACGCCGAATGTCCGGCGATGCGGTTGCACATCAACGGGTCGCTAGATGGCGACGACCCGGGGTGCATCAAGCCGTTGCTTGTCCAGCTCGGTCCTACGCGCCGGAAGGGGTGACGGGTGTTCACGGACATCGCGCCCTTCTACGACCTCGTGAAATCGCACCGGAACCACGACGCCGAGGCCGCCTCGATCCGTCGTCTCATCCAGCAGCACGCGCCGCAGGCCAAGACCATCCTCGAAGTTGCGTGCGGCACGGGAACCTTGCTTGCTCGGCTCAACGGGTACGAGCGCACCGGGGTGGACGTCAGCGAAGCCATGCTCGACATCGCACGGAAGAAGCTTGGCGACGAGGTGGTGCTCATCCACGGGAAGATGCAGGACTTCACGCTGCCGCGGTCGGGCGCGGAGGTGCTGCTCCTTCTTGACGGGGCGATCGGGTACGTGGGGCCGGCTGAACTGGAAGCGACGCTTTCAACGTTCGCCGGACATCTGGTGAGTGGCGGGCTTCTCGTCGTCGAACCCTGGTACACCCCGGACGAGTGGCAGCCGAAGAAGATTCACGTCACCCACCACACAGATGATGCGGTGACGGTGGTTCGGGCAGGCTACGGACACCCCTGCGGACAGATCGACTTTCACGTCGTGATCGGGACGAGCGCAGGACTGCACGCCTTCGATGAACGCTACGACTTCACGTTGCACCCCGAGGACGTGATGGAAGCGGCGTTCACGGCAGCCGGGTTCACCGAGGTACGCAAAGAGGCCGCGCCCGAGTTCGGACGTGGCCTCTGGGTGGCGCGGAAACCGTAGGTCGCTCAGCCCTTGGCCGCGCGGCGTACCTCGTAGGCGATGCGGTACAGCGCGGCCAGGTGGTGTTCGTCGTTCTGCTCCAGGCGCTGAACTGCCGCTTGGATGGGAAGGATCGAGACTTCGAGGATGGATTCCATCTCGACGCCGCCGTCATCATCCGACGACCCGGAGATGGTGACGTCAGCCCATCCAAGCGCGATGGCGAACTTGGGATGCGGGAGCCACGGTCGGTAGGCAGTCTCGGCCGTGGTTTCGCTGTCCCACTGCGCGAAGAGTTCAAAGCGGGTGGCTTCGCCGCCGATCTCTTCCGCCAGTTCGCGCGTCACACACGTCTCAAAGGCTTCGCCTTCCAGCAGCGTGCCCCCGGACGGACCCCAGCCGGATTCCTTGGCGTGCAGCAGCACGACCCGGTCCCCGACGAACGGCACGACGTGCACGTTGCTGGTGAAGTCACGGGGCGGCACTTCGTCCTTGAAGTACGAGGTGACCGCCCGCCACCTGTAGGGGGTCTTGAGGGTGGCGTATGCGTCCTCAAGGTCGGCATGTACGGCGGCTGATAAATCGAGACTCATTCTGCTCCCATTCTACCGAAATAGGCACTTTTCGCCTAGAGAGGCAGGTTTCTGGCCAACCGGCAGCAGTCTAGCGGCGCAGCTGTGCCGAACGGGTGTGCGCGGTAGAAGGGGGCGACCTACCTGGCGCCGGCCGAGGGCGGTTGGTCGCGCCGATCATGACCGCAGCGCAAGAAGAGCACCGTCATTCCTAGCGGCCGCTCTCTTGTTACCGGTAAGTCATTTCCATTCAGGGGCGGATTGTGTGGCAGGTTTAAGCCAAGTGGCCAAAAATATCGGTAGCATCCATATAGCTTTGGCCAAAGCAAATAGATAAAACGTTCGAACTCTAGGGACTTTGTCGGCTCTGTCCCCGTAACTGCTGGGACGCCTGCTACGCTCTCTGTCACTTGTTCGAAGGCGTGCTGGTGGAGCCTCGTGGGGAGCTTGGTTCCAGTGATCAAACTTATGCTCGCCTCCGGAAAGTGAAAGTTTTATACTAGGGGGGCATATGCTTTCTAAAATCGTCATCCAGAACTACCGCGCGTTTCGCAATTTCAAGCTCGACTTCGATCCCAAGATGAACATCTTGGTGGGCGACAACGACGCGGGTAAGTCGACGATTTTGGAAGCGATCAGTCTTGCGCTCACTGGCAGGCTTCGGGGCCGACTCCTTGCCCAGGAATTGTCACCGTACCTGTTCCATCAAGATGCCGCTGCCGAGTACATCGCCGCCCTGCGCGAGGGGCGAGAAGCCAGGCCGCCAGAAATCATCATTGACCTCTTCCTCGACAACAAGACGGCTCCTGCTGAGCTGATGGGAACCAATAATCTCCTGAAGGCCAATGAGCCGGGTGTGCGTATCCGTGTCGCACTTAACCCCGATTACGAGCCTGAGTACAAGGAGTTCATCAAAGATCCGACTCAGGTTCGATTGGTTCCCACCGAGTACTACAAGGTTGACTGGCTGGCCTTCTCGGGGAATGGCATCACCTTCCGCAGCATTCCTGCCACGGCCTCCCTGATCGACGCTACCAACATCCATCTTCAGAGTGGTGTCGACTACTATCTGAACGGCATCATCAACTCGCACCTTGCGCCGGACGAACGCGTAAAGCTAACACGTGCCTATCGCAGTCTCCGTGAGAATTTTGCAGCGGACGACTCAATCGTGAAGATCAATGAGAAACTGCGTGGTGCCCCCAGTGACGTAAGTGACCGCGAGCTGACACTTGGCATCGACGTGTCACAGAAGTCGAGCTGGGAAAGCAGTATTGTTCCGCATCTCGACGAGCTGCCCTTTCAGTATGTTGGCAAGGGCGAGCAGAGCACGCTCAAGATCCTCCTTGCTCTTAACAAGAAGGTGGAAGACGCTCACATCGTTCTCGTTGAGGAACCGGAGAATCACCTGTCCTTCTCCAACTTGGGCAAGCTGGTCAAAAAGATCAGCGACAAGTGCGCGGGTAAGCAGGTCTTCATTACCACACACAGTTCCTACGTACTGAACAAGCTTGGGCTCGAAAAGCTCGTCCTGCTGTCAGAGACGGAGGGCTTCCGGCTCGACAGCCTTCCAGTCGACACTCAGGACTACTTCCGCAAGCTTTCGGGCTACGACACCCTACGCCTTGTGCTTGCTCGACGCTCAATCCTTGTAGAAGGTCCATCCGATGAACTCATTGTCCAGCGTGCCTACAAGGACGTTCATGGTTGTCTGCCCATTGAAGACGGTGTAGACGTAATCAGCGTTCGTGGACTGGCATTTCGTCGGTTCCTGGATATCGCGTCGCTCACCGGCAATGTGGTCGCCGTCGTGAGGGACAACGACGGCACAGAGGCCGCGGAGGTGCAGCGAAAGTACGCCGCTCACACTGCCTTCCCGAACATCTCTGTTCACGTGGGACAGGATAAGGCGTACAAGACCCTTGAGCCGCAGCTTCTAAAGGCGAACGGTCTCGCCGCAATGAACGCCATCCTCGGGGAGAATTTCACTTCCGAAGCAGACCTTCTTGAGCACATGGAGGACCGGAAGACTACCTGTGCTCTAACGATTTTCTCCAGCGATAAAACCATCAACATGCCGGAGTACATCAGGGATGCAGTCGCCTAATAACCTGGCCGTCATCGCGGCGGCCGGCTCTCGGAAGACCCAGCACATCATCGACTGCGTCGTTGCTGATCCGAGCAAGCGCGTGTTGGTGACGACCTACACCAACGAGAACCTTCATCAGATCGTGAACCGACTGAGCGCGGGTACGGGTGTGCTTCCAGGGCACGTCACGGTCATGGGTTGGTTTACCTTTCTCCTGAACGAATGCGCCCGCCCGTACCAGAGCTTTATCCTCGGTGAAGCAGGGATGATGGGTGGGCTCAACTTCGTGGGGCAGCGCTCAAGGTACATCCCGAAGAGTAAACCCATGCAGTACTACCTAGACCGTGGTAAGGCTGTCTATAGGGATGGCGTTTCAGCTTTTTCCTTTGAGGCCAATAGGCTGAGTAAGGGCATGGTCGTCGATCGCCTCTCGCGGATGTACGACCACATCTATATTGATGAAATCCAGGATATGGCTGGGTACGACCTGGAACTCCTAGAGCTTCTGATGAAGTCGCCGATTGCTGTCACCGTCGTGGGTGACCCGCGTCAGGCCACTTTCGCGACCAACAACGCCGCCAAGAATAAGAAGTTCAAGGGAAGCGGAATCGTTGAGTGGTTGGGCGAGCGAGCCGACCTGTGCCTTGTGGAAAGCCGAGTAGAGAGCTACCGCTGTCATCAAGATATCTGCGATTTCGCGGATGACTTGTACCCAGACCTTGCGCGTACGGTTTCCAAGAACACCGAAGTCACCGGACACGATGGAGTCTTCGCGATCAAAAAGTCGGAGGTGCGAGAGTACGCCGAACAGTATGCGCCGGTCGTGCTCCGCTACAACAAGAACTCCGATACGTGTGGGCTGGCCGCGATGAACATGGGCACCGCGAAGGGCAGCACCTTCGACCGGGTACTCATCTTCCCGACGGTTCCCATGGGCAAGTACTACAAGACGAGGGACCCCGACCAAGCAGGGGACAAGGCGAAGCTCTATGTCGCGGTGACACGGGCGAAGTACAGCGCCACGTTCGTCATGCCGTGAGGAAGTCTCCTGTTCACCGCTCGAAACGGTGTGGAGCCTGTCGTACGCGACCACTACCGTTGGCTCATGACGGACGACCAGGTCGCACCACTTGCGAGACGCACGCCGCTTGATCCCTACAGTTCAAGCGCGCCACATCTGGTCGGCATCGTGGATACCAACGCGCTGTTGAGCAGCATCGAGAACGACTGCCGTAAGGGGTTCCGGTCGCGGCTGTTGCGGATGAGCGATGACGGCACCGCCACTCTCTATGCTGCCGACCACGTCCTTGACGAGACGTACGAGCGACTCCCGAGGATCGCCAAGAGTAGTCCGGTGCCGCTTGAGGCTCTCTATGCCCACTTTGAAGCCGAGTACCTACCGGCGTTGCGGTTCGTCACGATGTCGGACGTCGACGGCCCCGACGAACAGGTCTTGGCGATCACCGACACCGACGACGTGCCAACAGGGTGGCTGGCCAAGCTCATTGCGCCGTGCGTCGTGTTCTCTGATGACCGGCACCTCAAGAAGCCCGGGTTCGCGCCGAAGGACTGGCAACGAGCGGCGAAGTCCGTCCTCGACATTGCCGAAGGTGTGAGAGGCCAGGCCGTCACGGTGAACGCAGCCGCTCTTCCGGCGAGGGGCGCGGTGGGGGTGGTCAAGCTCCTGGGGCGGCAGACCGGTATCTCACCGTGGGCGATTGGTGCTGTCGTTCTGGGTGGCGGCGCGCTACTCCTCAAGCAGCCCGACAGGAGGAAGGCGGCTGCTACGTTCGCCGTCAGGGCCCTCGAAGTGGTCGGAACCAAGCTCGAAGCGGCAAGGACGCAGGAATGGCAGGGCGTTGAGAAGCTGCGCGAGGTCATCCTTGCTGCCCCCTTGCAGCCGACGATCCGGCAGCAAGTCGCAATCACATTGGCACGGCAAGCAGAACCGCTGCTGGCTGCCGAGGTACACGACCTGATCTACGGACACTTCCCGGACGAACCGACGGTCAGCGTCCAGGACGTCCGTGCTGTGCTGGAAGAAGGGTCGGAGTTTGTGCGAGTGCAGCGGTACCGGTGGCAGCTCGGGCGTGAGGTCGCTCCGCGGCCGTCTTGAAGGCTTCGATCTACCGCGCGTCGGCCACGGCTTGCAGGCCGCACCGTTCCAAGCAACCTTCTCGGAGACGAAGAACGGCCTGTGCCCGGCAGCGGAAGCGGGGGCGTTCTTCGCTTGGGTCATGCGGGGTGAGTGGGTGAGACATGATGTGTGTGACGGCATCCTCGGCGTGACATCGTGAATGAGTCTCCACCCCGATGATTCGCCTGCGGCGTTGCGACAGTAGTCACCACGCTGATAGGAAGCAGCAACGTAAGCACGTTGTTTATCTCGAACCCGACGAAGGACGAACCGACGATGGCACAGCAAACAATTATCCAGCTGCTTGATGACCTCGACGGGTCCGAGGCTTCCGAGACGATCGTGTTCGGTCTCGATGGCAGGACCTACGAGATCGACCTGAACGACAAGAACGCGGGGAAGCTGCGCAAGGCTCTTGAGCCGTACGTCGACAAGGGTCGGAAGCTGAATCAGACACGTGGCGGCAAGCGTGCGAGTGCGGGGCGATCTGCCGACAGCGACACCGCGCAGATCCGCGCGTGGGCCAAGGAAAACGGTTTTGAGGTGAACGACCGGGGTCGTGTTCCGGCAGACATCAAGGAGGCGTACGCGAAGGCCAAGGTCGCGTAGCGCTCATCAGCTCGACCCAAGGGCCCCTGCTGCGGCGGGGGCCTTCGCCGTGCCGCCACATTGGACTGCTGGTCCTAAGCAGCGTCCGCTGCGAAGTAGGTCGGGCTATTCAAGTGCTCGCCGGCCGAAGGTGGTTGGTCGAGTCGTTCCAGGTGATGCCCGGAAACGAAGAACACCCCGCGACCGACCAGCGGACGCGGTGGCGCTCTTCGCTGGGGTGCGGGGTGGTTGGTCGGTCGGCTCAGTCGATGCAGACGACGCGGATGATTCCATCCGGCGCGGGCTCGTCCGAGATGAACTGGACCGTCATGTTGTCGATGTGCGAGCTACGGACAGCGATGATGTACATGCGTACCCGTAGGTCGGATCTCATCACTTGCCCCTCGGCGTACCACTCGGGGGTGTCGTGGTACACAACCTTGCCAGCAGGGGTCTTGACGCTTTCGTTCACGGACCACACTGCCCGGACGTGATCGATGACAACAGGAACCCTGTCGTTGCGTTCAGTGACCTTGATAGACACAATTCTGGGCTCGGTGGCGGTGCTCTCGAACAGACTCGCCTTAAGGTCGTCCACGGTTAGGTTCTCGGGGTCGTTCTCGGCGACCGCGCTGCCAGGTGCGAAGCCGAGCGGCAACAGCTCGTCCGTGCGATCGTCGAAGTCTTCCGGCATGTGTGTGCCTCTTTAATCGATTCGGATGGGGCACGCCACCAGCCACTTAAACGGGCGGGGTGCCACATCCGAAGACAGAGGCTAATGCAATCGCTCAAACTGACAGCGATATGCATTTATATAAACATGAACCGAGGGAACTGTCAACCGGCATTGTCGGTGAATTCAATCCCTTTGGCGAATTTGATTTTGATGGCGAATCGCACCCATCCAGTTGTCTGGCCTATGATGCCGTCCTGCTTGCTTTCTCCGATCAGCGCTCCTTGCTTCGTGGTGATGCCCTCTACGATCTCGCCGTCTTTCCATTTGTCGGGCATCGGCATCCCCTTGTCACCGTACTTCTTCTCGGTGTGCTTGGTTATCAGGAAGGTCGAGCGCGGCATGTAGGTTATGGTCATCGGCCACTCTGCAACGAAGTTGCACGATGCCCACACCTTGAAAGCGTTGTCGGCCATAAACTTAGCTGTCAATCCTGCATTGTAGGCGGGCATGACCTCCGGAGCTCCAATGCGGAACCTGGCGTTTTGGAGTTTCGCGGCCAAGTTTCCTTCGTCCAAGTTCGGAGCGACAGCATTTGAGAACCAGGCATAACAGATATAGACGTGACCGTCTTCGGCTGCGATGCGCGTGCTCCAGTGGTCACTCTCGTTGTCACGGCACTGCAAGAATTGGCGTTCGTCGCCCTGGGTGTATTGATCGGTAAGCGAGTTGAACACCGCGTATGGGGCAGGGCTCTTAACGGAGTACATCTTGCGGTCCTGCGGTCCCCATCCTGCGGTGTTATCAAGATTGGGCAGCTCGACGGTTGGTTCTGTATACGAAGAGTCCTTCTCTCGGTCATCCGATCGGCCTTTCCATGCTGCTGGTGCTAGAAGAACACCAGCAGCAACGCAGGCGGCGGCAGACAGCACTAGGTGACGCCTTTTGAGCCACCGTTGCGGTTCCGCCGCAGACTCGAATCCATCAAGGTTTGTCGGCTGGTGGCTCGCTTCCTCCTCAAGGGGCCCAGCCTGCGCTGAGTCCTCGGCGGGATTAGCCTGGCTGGACTCCTTGAAAAGCAGCTTCACCAGGCGCTTAATGGCACGGTCTTCGGCATCGAAGCCAGCGCGCACGCTGCCGTAAAAGGTCCCGTTTTCCCTTGCGGCGGTGCGTCTGGCGGTCGCGTTCTTCAGTCTGTCCACACCGATTGCCAGTGCCGCCCGCAGCATCTTGGCGTCCTGATCGTCACCGAGCTTGTAGGCGAGCGCCTGCAAGCGCTCGAAGGCTTCGTACTCGTCGTCAGTGTCCAGGAGTGGCAAGAGGACTGACTGCTTCGCCAAAGCATCAGGGGTCAGCCCCTGCCGCTTGCGCAGATCACCCACAGCCTTCGAAACGAGCTCGTAGAAGTCCACGTTCCACCCCTCCGCGGCCTGCCACCTCTGCCTCAGAGTATGCCTGTCCGATCTACTGCAACGGCACTGCAAGCTGGGTCGTTGCAGTGCCGTTGCAGTGACCAGGACCCTCCGGCCGGCCAACTGTTGATGTGTGGGATCAATGCCCCCACCCCCGACAGCTAGACGGAGGCAGCAACATGAGCGATCTCAACAGGTACGAGGGCGGCAACAGCAGGGCCGCAGCTCGTCGGTCGTCCCGTGCCATACGTGAGATTCAGCAGCGGGGCGAACTCGATCTGGCCCAGCTCATCAACAGCGGCAGGCAGACCGAAGCGCGGGCAATGGTTCGTCGTCGTCTCACTGAGGACGGCATGGCGGACGTTGCCGACGTCGGCAACCTCGCCCGCGTTCTGGCGAATGGCGACCAGTTCCTTGCGACCCTCCTGATCCCCATCGTTCAGGAATTCGCGCAGACCACGGCGCGGGACATTCGAGAGTTCGGCCGGGGCTTCTGATGGATGCCTTCCACGCTCTCGTGCTCGTCGGCATGTTCTTGACCGGCTTCGGCATCCTGGGCGGCTGCTACTTGCACGACAGGGTGGAGCAGAAGAAAGAAGCCGAGCGTCAGCGGCGGCGACAGCAACAGCGCCTTCACGACGCTGCCAAGGAACAAGAGACCGCCATGCGTGTCCGCAAGTACAACACCATGCACGCGATGCGCCGAACGGCTCGGCGGCATCGGCAGGAAGGTCGGTACTGAAAATGATCCAGGCCATGACCGAAGGGCAACTGTCCGCGCTGGGCGGCTTCTACCTCCTGGTGCTGCTCGTCCTCTTCATCGGGGCTTGCGTGTTGGTCAACCGGTTCTTCGGTGACGGCATCCGCTACAACCAGCGGCGGCGTCAGGTCGAGACGACCATGCACCTCCAGGAGTTCGACCGTTGCATCGCCGAGGACGTTGCCGACGAGTGGGACTACGACTCTCGGAACTACCGTTCCGACCTTCGTGACTTCGGAAGGCGCGGCAACCGATGAATCTGACCGGCTTGTGGTTGGTGCTCGGCTCGCTCATCTTCGCCGTCGCCTGGTTTCTGATCGAGAGCTACCTCGACGAGCGGAGGACCCTCCGCAGCATTCAGCGCCCCAGGCAGCGCAGCGCTGAAGAGATAGTCATCGACATGCGGAGGCGCAAGCACGACACCGTGCGCCGGATGCATGAAGTCGTCCGCAACCACCGTCGCGACTGAAAGGGGTGACCCCCATGTTCCAAGCAGCCAGCGAGGGCGGACAAGCGAGCGGTGCGACCGCCTTCGTCCTGATCGTGCTCGCCATCTGGGCACTGTCCCGGCTCAGTGGTCCGTCAGCACATCGAGCCAAGCGGGCGAAGCGTAAGCGCGAGATCGACGCCATCGTGCGCAGTCGTCCCGAAGACACCGACATCTTCCGCGAAGTGCTGGACGAGGTCGACTACGACAAGCGCCACTGATCCACCCACCGCCCCCTTCCGACAGATGGCCGGGGGTTCACCACCCAGGGGAAGACAGCCGAGTTCGCTCGGCCAGCGTCACCCCTGGGTCGCTGAGGCGGCTGTTGATCCGCCCCTTCTACCCGCAGCCGGCCGCGCTCGGTAGGTCGGCTGCTCCACCCCAATCAAGACTGAGAGGAGGTGATGAACATGGGAAACAAGCTCTGCCCGGACTGCGGGGGCTCTGGCCTCGTTGCCCCGCCCGGTGTCGAGGAGCCGATCGACTGCGACACGTGCGGTAGTGACGGCTGGATCGTCACTGACGACGAAGACGAGTAGTTGTTCGCCAAGCCATCCCGAGCGGCGGCTCAGGCCGCTCGGGATGGCGCGTCGTCCTTCGTGCCGAAGAACTCGGCCTTCAGGAACGCCGTGAAGGCGTCGAACTCGTGGCGCTGGCGCTTTACCAGCTCGCGACGCTCGTCCTTGGAGGCCACCGTCACTAGGTCGGCGTCCTGCGTGGTGAGTCGGTATCCGATCAGCCCGAAGCCTTGGCAGATGAGTCGTTGCCGGTAAGGAACGGCGCCGTCGTCGTAGAAGCGCTCTAACAAGGACACGAGCCGACCGAGCTCCGCGGCGTTGCGCTGGATCGTCTGGTTCTTCCGACGTCGACGAGTGGCTGGGTCGGGTGCCTCCTCGATGTGCTGCCGGTCGTCGGCGTTGGTGGCAGAGCGGAAGTCGACGTACGGAGCGAGCAAGCGGTCAGCGTGTCCGCTGCATGAACCTGTGGTCGTAAAGCCCAGCAGGCGCAGGATCGCCACCGTCGCAACGACCGCCGGATCGACCGGCTTACCGAGGCCGTCCCGAAGGCGACGGACAGCCCGCTTCTCTAGGTCCCAGATGTTCATTTGATCCCTCGTCATTTCTACGTTCCATTTTACGACGAGATGCCCGTCTTTTCGATCCCCGCCGGCCGCGACGGTTAGTCGGCGGGTTCTCCACGAGAGGTCACCCATGGCAAAGGCTCGGAATTTCCTGCTGCTCCTGCTGCTGGCTGCGTTCACGATTCGCGTGCTGTGGCTCGCCGTTGAACCGCTGCTGCCGTTCGTCGTCAGCGGCCTGGCCGTGCTCCTCGTGCTGGGATTTATCTACCACCGGATCACGAGGTGGTGAGCATGGACGCCCGCATCTACCAGCTGAACTTCCCGTCGGACCTCGACGCCGACCAAGTGGCTACGTGGCTGACGGCAGTATCCGGGACGCTCACCACTGGTACCCGTCGCCTGTTGGGGGTGTCGTCCCTCGTGTTTGAGGTGGAGGCAGAAGAGCGCGGTATCTCGTACCGCCTGGTGATGCCGGAAGAAACGGCCGAATTCCTGACGGGGCAGCTGCGGGCGTTGGTACCCGGTTCTACCGCCACGCCGGCGGGCGCGGATGATGCCGCCCACCAATGGACGGCCGCGGTAGAGCTAGGACAGACGAACCCACGACGCAGCCTCGGCACCGTGAATCCCGCGGCTATGTCGGCAAGCCTGCTGGCGTCCTTCCAGGGCCTCGGCCCGGGTGAAGCGGTACTGCTTCAGTGGGTGGTGTCACCGGCACTTCGACAGCGTCCACCACAGGCAGCCGGCGAGTTGGTAGTGCCGGGTCGACGCTTCGCTTCCGCCCCCGACCGTGACCACATCAACGATGTGAGGGCGAAGCTCAGTGAACCGAACTTCCTCGGGGTGCTGCGTGTAGCCATGAAGGCTCCGACCAAGGAACGCGGCGACCAGCTCGTGTCGCGAGTACGAGCCAGCCTCGCCAGTGCGGGAAGTAGCAGTAACCGACTCAAGCAGCGGTTGACGACGAGTGGTCGCGTCGTTTCACGGGTTGAGCAGCGGACGGTGCCGACACTCTTTCCTATGCAGCTGGCCGGCTCCGAGTTGGTTGGGCTGCTCGCATGGCCGATCGGCTCACCGCATGTTGCTGGACTTCCTCGCTCCCGGACACGGCAGCTTGCGGCGACCGGCGTGGTTCCTCGAACGGGGCGGGTGCTCGCACGGAGCAATTTCCCCGGAGACGAACGCCCGCTCGCCCTCGGGGTGGTCGAGTCAGCTCAACACCTCCAGGTCGTGGGGCCGACCGGCAGCGGAAAAACGGCGCTGCTTACGAACCTCATCGCTCAGGACATGAACGCCGGTCGCGGCGTGGTCCTCATCGAGAGCAAGGGCGATCTGTTCAAGGAAGTGCTGGACCGTGTACCGGAGCGACGGCTATCTGACGTCGTCCTCCTGGACGTGAGCGACACTGACTATCCGGTGGGCTTCAACATCTTGCAGGGGTCGGCGTTCGTAGTGGCGGCCGACATCCAAAGACTCTTCGACCACCTGTATCCGCAGGATGCCCGAGGCGTACGTGTGCGACAGGGTTTCTACCACTTGATCCTCACCCTGATGCTGAGCACGGGTACCGACGCTCCTATGACGTTCGCGGATATCCAGCCCTTGGCTGCGCCAAGGCCGAATCAAGAAGAGCTCTCGCGGCGCTTGATCCACGGCGTCTCCCACATCGAGGAACTGGCCGGGTGGTGGGCGGAGATAACGAGCCTCGGTCGGCCGCAGCGGAACGCCTACTTCAAGCCGCTGCTCGACCGCATCTGGCAGCTCACTTCCAGGCCGTCCTTGCGGAACATCATCGGGCAGAGCGTGAGCACCGTGGACCTGGGCGAGGTCATCCGAGGCGGGAAGATCCTGCTCGTCAACCTTGGCCGGGCGACGGAAGGGGCGGACACGGCCGGGCTGCTTGGCAGTCTGCTGCTGAACTCCGTCTGGAGCGCGGTACAGGCAGGAGCGGCGAATCCTTCCCGACCCACCATGCTGTACCTCGATGAGTTCCAGGACTTCATCAATCTGCCGATCGGCGCCGCTGACTGGTTCGCTCAAGCGCGGTCGCTCGGCTTGGCGGTGACGGTGGCGCACCAGTTCCTCGGGCAGCTCACCCGCGAACTCCAGGACGCCACCCGCAGCAACGCCAGATCTACGGTCGTGTTCCAGCCGTCGTCAGATGAAGCACGAGACTTTGCCCGTCAGTTCGGCCGGAGCGTGACGGACGACGACTTCGTGAACCTGCGGCGCTTTGAGGTCATTATGCGCCTGGCCACAGGCGATGGGGTTGGCCCGCCAGTCACTGGGGTCACGCTGCCGCCCGTAGAGCCAACCGGTCTTGCCGACCAGGTACGGCGGTTGTCGCGTCAGAACTACGGGCGACCCGTCGCCGAGGTGGAGGCGGAGATCAAGCAGCGCCGCGGCATGCCGCCAGCACCGTCGCCTTCTACCCAGCGACGACGCTTCGGTGGACCTCGGTAATCCACTGGCTCGTGCTGCCACCGGGTCGTATCCTGACCTGTTCTCTTGTGATCAACTCGTAGACGGAGGAACGGCCTTGGTAGACATCGAGAAGATGGCAGCCCAACTTGATGAGCTGATTCATCAGGCCAACGAGCTGTCCCGGCAGCGGGACTGGGATGAAGTGAGCGCGAAAATCCTGGAAGGAGACGCTCTCTCTAACCGTCTGGAGTCGGCTATTGAGAGAATCGCTCCTCCAGGGTCCTCGTATCTGAAGCAGCTCGCTGCGGTGCGTGGCGACAGAGCAGCGAAGGTCTATCCGTCCACCAGACTTCGGTCGTTGTGTGCAGTTGCGGTAGGGCTGCGTGAAGACATCCGGGATGGATGGGCTAAGTCCGTTGTCGAGCTGGTTCATGCAGAGATGTACAGCAGCTATCTAGAGATGTCGGTTGCGTTGCTCGAAAACGGCTTCAAGGACGCCGCAGCAGTCATCACGGGTACGTCCCTAGAAGTCCACGTGCGAGAACTGTGTGCGAAGAACGGCGTGGATGTTGAAGTAGACAGCAAGCCGAAGAAGGCCGACACCATGAATGCCGACCTTAAGAAGGCTGGGGTTTACGGGACGTTGCAGCAGAAGCAAGTGACGGCCTGGATGGACCTCCGAAACAAGGCGGCGCACGGCCACTACGGCGACTACGACTATGCCGAAGTGCGAGCATTCATTCGGGGAGTGCGAGAATTCATGCTCAAGTACCCCGCGTAGTGCAAGAACGAAAGGGACCGTAATGACCAACATCGACAAGGTAGTCGAGCAGCTCAACTTCCTGATCAAAGCGTCGGAAAACTACACACGGAACGATGACTGGTCTCTCCTGCATGACGGGGCAGACGACCCCGTCGTTCTCAGTAACCGGCTTGAAGCCGCAATTGAGCGAGCTACACGCCCGAGTTCTATGTATATGAAGCAGCTTGACTCGGCTCGCCGGAAAAGACAGCCTTATCGGCTCAGGGAAGTGCGTATCGTCGCACTGGGGCTGCGCGACGATCTGGTTGCCGGATGGGTTGAATCGGTTGTTGAGCTGGTGCACGCCGATACCTATCGGGACTACCTGGAGATGGCCGAAGGGCTGCTGGCCAAGGGCTACAAGGATGCGGCGGCGGTTATCACGGGGACGTCCCTCGAAGTCCACGTGCGGGCCCTCTGCGTGAAGAACAACGTAACCACCGCGGTGGCAGGTAGGCCGAAGAAGGCCGACACCATGAACGCCGACCTCAAGAAGGCCGGCGTCTACGACGGGTTGCAGCAAAAGGAGGTCACCGCATGGATGGACCTCCGAAACAAGGCGGCGCACGGCCACTACGGCGACTACGACCGGGACCAGGTGCGGCGACTCATGGATGGAGTGGAAGCCTTCATGAGGAAGTACCCGGCGTAGGCGAACACTGTAGGCCAGGGGTAGGTCAACCATAGGTCTACCCCTCTACCAAAACTTGATCTGACCAGCGAGAACACCAGGGTCTATCCGGACGGGGGACGGATGTGGAGCTCACCCACCGCGACTACGACGTACTCAAGCTCACCCACACCTTCTCCCAGCTCGCCTCAACCCATCTAACGGAGCTGCTGTTCGCGGATCGGTCGCACTCAGTGCCGGACAAGGTGCTCGGGCGGTTGGTGCGGCTCGGGTACCTGTCACGAGTAGGGCGTCGAGCCACTGGAGACAAGGGCGGGGCCGGGGCGTTCGTGTACCAGCTCGGCCGTGCCGGGCGGCTCCTCCTGGACGTCGACGGCCGCCTGATGCCGAATGTCAACAACCACGCCCTCATGATTGCCGATACCTACTTGGAACTGCGGCGGGCCGAAAGAGCGGGCGTCCTTGCGGTCAAGGAATGGGACATTGAACTCCCCGTTCCTCCGGCTGTACGGGCGGACTTGTTCGTAGCGGTCGACTTTCCGCAGCAGTCGCGGAGCAGTAGTTTCTACCTCGAAATCGACCTGGGAACGGAGCAGCCCGCCCGTATCCGAGAAAAGATTTATGGGTATTGGCGAGCGGTCGAAGCCAGTACTGCCGACTACTTCCCGTACGTGGTGTTCGTGGTGCGTCAGCAGGTACGGAAGAACGAGCTTGCTCGCATCTTCCGACGGTTGCCCGAGGAACAACAGGAAATGATGCGGGTGCTTATTTTCCCTGAGCTGATCCCCGAACTTGTGCGGTTGTAGGGGTGTTGTCGATAGTACGGCGCTAACAGGGGTGACAAGTATTGATCAACAGAGGTGGAAGGAGGATAATAGAAACAGAGATAAACGAGGATTCAAACTATGGCTCGAAGAGCGAGAAAACCACTACTGCCACAACTAATCTGGGGTCCCCCGAAGCGGACACGCCGACAAGCCAGCGCAGTTGCCGTGCGGCGCATTTATGCCCAACCACCCGAGAACCGACGCTTGCTTGAAGACTTCCTCGTTGCAGCAGTAATCAGTGTTGGCCTGGTGGCCATCTTGGTATGATCCGGCAATGCAGACGCGGCAAGCAATCCAGAACCTGAAGCAGCTGAAGGACGAGGCCCAGCAAGAGGGGTTGCGTCTCCAGGCGGATGACAAGTTCTCTTCGTGGAAGGGGCGGGTGCAATCCGTCCTTACTCGGTCCCTTGGCGTAGACCATCATCTGACACAGGCGTTCAAGAAGAACCGATATAGCCTCATGGCCTTCTCTACGAGTACGCCTGACAGCGCATTTAGCAAGGCGTTCCTTGACGGTGTGAAACGCGCCTGTGGACTCCTCGATGCCGCAGTCTTCGAGTTGGAGCAGGCCGGGACGAGCGATGACGCGGTAGACGAAACTGCCTTCGATCCCGACCTCTGGGCACATGTGCAAATCCACGTACAGCATGAGAACTGGCAGGCGGTTGCGAGCCAGACAGCGATCTTTGTCGAGGATCGTGTTCGTCAGTGGTGTGGTGACCCGAAGGACCGGGATGGACGCACGCTCGTTGGGAAGGGCTTGTTCGCCAAGGTCCTTGCGAACGATGGCCAGTTCCGGCTTGGGAAGGAAGCTGGGGAGTGGGAGGGCTGGCGCGGGATCGGGATGGGCTTCACCCAGGCGCTCGGGAACGTTGACCGTCATAACATCCAGAAGCGCGCGGACGCCAAGCGCTATGCGTTCGGGGTGCTCGGCGTCGGCAGTCTGATCCTTACGCAGCTGCGGCACCAGCACAGCGAGGATTTGACACTGGACGAGTAGTCCCTTCATGACGATGTGCGCCTCGTGGGTCAGATCAGGCGGACTGGCACTTTGATCTGCCCGACCAAACCTCGGCGCCGGCGTAGCCTTGGATCGTCGGCTTCTACTGCCGTCTGCGGTGCCGTCATGGTCGAGCCGTTGCAGACGCCGCCAGATGCACGAGTAGCTGCGGTCGGTCCCGTCTCCCCGCTGGCTGCGGGTGAGAACGTCACCGCTTACCGCCGCAGACGGCAACCGCTGAACGCTGCGGCCATCGACGGCTGCGGCCTCGCACTGAAACCCTCCGATCCAATCGCACGCCGGCGAACGCCGTAGGTCGAGCCGATCCAGCGTGCCGACACAACAGCACCCCGTGCCGTGGTCGGCTACGGGGCGTTCCAGGTGGCAGCGTACTGCTGCTTGGTCGTCGAGATCAGTAGCCGTCTGGCTTCCGCCTGACGAAGACAGTCACGGACTGGCTGCTGTAGTTCTGGACGAACAGCACCACGCGCATGGAGCCGTCCGCCATGCGCTGGTCGTTCCGTACCCACGTTACGAGGTCGTAGCCGTCTGCGTTGTCGGTGACGTCCAGTTCGGGGATCAGCTCCTCTGCTTCGTACTCCCCGATGACGATGCGCCTGTCCTCGTGGGGCGGGATGACTTCGGAAGCCAACAGTTCACCGCTCATAGCCGCTGTACCTCGACGGTCACTGTCTGGTGGCTGGGATTAGCAACATGCATCACCAGCTCGTACGCGTCGTACGCCGCTGCCAGTTTGGTGATCTGTACTTTCACGTCCTCGGGATCGCAGTACGGGGCTACTTCGATCGAGAAGCCAACGAGCCGCTCATCAGCCTTGAACTCGCCAAGCGAGACATGATCCGTACTTTGGGAACCTACCTCGAACACTAAGAAGGGATCGGTTTTCTGGGTCGTGGCTGCACGCAGAAGCCGGGAGGCTTCGGACTCTCTTCGGGGTACTGGCACTGGTTGCGTATTCTTCATTATGCGTCTTCCTTTGACTTTAGGGCGGAATATTTCAAAGGAGGCGCAATTAGTGTATATTATGTGTAGGTAATATGCGCTCAGCTTTAAAACTCCACTTTCTGGTTTAGAGGCGTATAATTGCCTTAGAGGTGTAAAAAGCAATCCCCGCCATGAGTGGGTAGCAAAAGCGCCATGCTGCTTCTATCTTACCGATTTTTTGTGAAGCATGCAATATTAAGTAACCGAAGTAACAACTAAATATGCCCTACTTTAAACAATCCGAACTTGCCGATCTGTACGGCGTATCTGCGAAGACCGTCTACAATTGGATTGACTCAGCCAAGCATGGCCAGGTTGACTTGAAGCTTTACGCGAAGGGAAAGTCCGCCTTCGTATTAGACACCCCGGAAAACCGTCTTGTGCTGAAGGTACTTGCCGAGAAGGGTAAGAAGCACCGAAACGCGGCGTACTACAAGGTGGTCCAGCCGAAAGTAGAGTTCTTCGACATCTATAGCGAGCGCCAGATCCTCGACATCATTACGAACCTGAGCGTCCACGGTGAAATTCCGCTCCAGTACAACTACTTACAGGATGGCGCAAAGAACTGGGAAGGCCGGATGGAGCGCTTCGAGTCAGAGGGTGCGGCCAACTCGCTTATGAGCACCATCGAACTCATCCAGGACAACCTCGTCACCATCGACCGCTTCCTCAAGAACAAGAAGAAGGTCAACGTCATCGACCTCGGGGTCGGTAACGCCCGGCCGGTCAAGGAGCTGCTGGGACACCTGCTTGAGCGTGGTGTACTTCATCGCTATATCGGTATCGACATCAGCCCGGCGATGCTTGGGATAGCCAAGCGGAACATCAAAGAGTGGTATGGCGACGCCGTGCACTTTGAGGGCTACGAACGGGACATAACCAACGAGCAGTTTGACGACCTGGTCGTAGCCGACATGCTCGATGAGGAGGCCGACCAAACTTTAAACCTTGTCCTGTTGCTTGGAGGCACCTCGGTCAACTTCCGTTCTTCCAATGACGCTCTTAAGCCCATCTTCAACAGCATGCACCGCAATGACCTCCTGATCCATACGCTCAAGCCGGACACCGAAGCATCGAGGCGGTATCTGGACTTAGGGCCGGTGCCAGGCTCGGTTAGCCTGGCACCCAACTTCAAGTACATTCTTGATCTGCTGAACATCGACGATTCGACGTACGACGTAGAGAGTGGCTTCGACAGCGAAAAGAAGATGCGCTATGTACGCGTCCGGCTCAAGGCGGCGCTGCACATCCAGTTCGACCTAGGCGGCACCAAGAAGCGCGAGGTGCACCTAGAGAAGGGCGATGCCATTCTTCTGTTTCGCGCGTGGCACTTATCGACGCCCGAAATCATCACCGAGTTGGGTAAGGCCGGATTCATGTTCCTGCACGCGAGCCTCACCGAAGACCGCCAGTACTTCCTGTCTATCTCTGGTGTTGAGCGCCCCAACGACAGCGAACGCGTATAGACAGTTTCTTGCCCCGTGGGTTCGCCGACCCTTGAACACCCCGTAGCCGAGCATGGCACGGGGTGCTGTTGTGTCTGCGGTTGGTTCGGTGCGACCTACCGCCCCCCGCCGGCGTGTGGTTAGATCACACGCTTCCAGAGATGGGGCCGCCGCTGTCGACGTCCCCTTGTGGAAGATCGAAGCTACCGGCTCACGCCTGCGGCCAGCTTGCTTCCGTCCATCTCGTCTTCCAGCACCCAGACGAACGCGACTCCGCCCTTCGGGAACGTCCAGCCCTCGTAGGCCACTTCGACACTCGGGGATGGATCGGAGGCTTCAAGGTGTCGGTACCTCGGCTGCCGCGGACCGGACAGGTAGTCGAGGACGTTCATGCGACGGATGCCGCAGTCGCCGTACCAGAGTTCAGCGCGGAAGTTCTTGGTCGGTTGGCTCAAGTCGAGGTGAAGCGTGTGGCCGTGCCGTTGGACCAGGACGCGGTACGTGTACGAGATGGTGACTTCGTCCTTCCCAGTTACCTCGTCGTCGAGGGTGCAGGTGAGGACCTGGCCTCCCTTGCGAACGCTACGTCGGATGCTCTGGTTCTTTCCATCCACCGCGACTTGCACCAGATCGAAGACAGCAGGGGAAGCGGCATCGAGGCCGCTGTTTCGCCCGAAGTACCAGGCAACCGTGGAAGCCGGGTCTACGGAGAGCTCTCTGTAGAGGTTCTTATCTGAAACACATGAGAAGCGCAGAATGCGATTCGGTGGCGTGACACGGGACTCCCACGAGATGGTGGCTACGAACATCGAGCCCTCGCCGGAAGCCGGCCCGTTCTTCCAAGGTGTGAGTGCTACTGAAACGTGGGCGTCCTCCTGGCGCTGCTTCGCCCCGATGATCTGCTCTTTCAAGTCTCGATACGCGTCAGCAGCAAGTTCCTTGTCGCCGAGCCGGATGCCCAACGTGTTCTCGACGATGCGGTCAAGCGTCTTGTCCGAGGCAACATTGGTCAGGGAGTCCGGGGCGAAGGCGAAGCCGTCTACGACAGCGTCACGCATGGCGGACGCTTCCTCAACGAGGATCTTCCGCAACCGTGCGTTGGCTCGCTTTTCGCCGTCGGTCTGGTCGATGTAGGCGAAGGCAATGGCAATGAGCCCGGTCGTGAAGAGTGCCGAGCCCACGTCCATGACAGGCAGAGCGTTGAGCCAGCCCACGGCCATACTGCCGCTTGCCCAGTGAGCGATGACCATCAGGGCAATGCCAACCACCGTGACGATGGTCGAGAGCAGTGCAAGCTTGGTCTTGTAGAGACGTTCTAACGGGCTCGACATATACAAGATCAATTATACAGAACTCGCAGGTCAGAGCAATGGTTCGCTCAGCAGGAAGCCCCGAGCCACGGGGTGGACTCGGGGCTTCCAGGGGTACGCGGGGACGAGCGTCAGCGCTTCGTGTCTCCGCCACCACCACCGTTGCCCTTGGCGTGCAACATGATCATCACCTCCCCTCGTTCGAGAACTGCCACGCCAGAATAGGACACAAAGTCATGGGATGCAGAGTGTTGGGACACATACTCTCTGGATCTTGAGGCTTGGGACGTATGGGCTAGGGCTCGCCATGGCAAAACAGCCCATCTCAGACGCAGCGCAGACGTTCGGCGCGCGGGTGCGTGCCCGCCGGAACGAGCTCGGCAAGAGTCAGGAACGCCTTGCCGACGACAGCGGAATGCACTGGACGTTCATTGGTCAGGTCGAACGCGGCCAGCGCAACGTCAGCTTGCACAACATCCTCAAGCTGGCCGATGCGCTCGGGATTGATGCGGGCGACCTCGTGCAGGGCCTCAAGGCTCCAGAAGACTCCACGGGCAGCCAGGAGTAGGGCTGAAAAAGCGTCGCCCCGACAAAGAGCGAGGACGGCAGGGCGACGCTCGTCATTCAAGCGTGCTGGTTGGTGTAGCCGGTTCGCGTCGACCTACAGCGCGTGGCCGGCGCGCAGTTGAACCTGCGGTTCATGCCCGGTAGGGCACCTTCGTCACCCGTTGGTGGGTACGCCGTCCGTACTCATCACCCGCGTGATCCTGAAGATGGCCACAGTCCCCAAGAACGGCGATGGGCCACCAGTGAGGGGATAGTCGTCCTTCGTTGCGGCGAAGAGAGCGAGCTTCTTCTCCGCAAGCTCCTCCAGGATGGCGGTGATGCTTCGCTGTGCGTCCCGTACCGAGGCGCGAGAGAACTCGATGTCTGACGAGACGTCGCTCCAGTCCCGGAAGCTTTGAACGGCGCTGTCTATGAGGTCCTGCTCCTCGTCGGTGCAGTTGTCTGGTTCCTCATGCGGCAACCATCCAAGGCAGCCGGAGAGGATCGGCCAGAGGTCACGCCCTGTCTTCATGTGGTCGAGCAGCACGACTTCAAACTCCGGCTCGTCCACCGTGATGACGTCGATGATTCTGTCGACCTGCTCCTTCTTGAACTTGCTGATCTCGTCGGCCAGCGTCTTGAGCCCCCACACCTCGATGGAGACGCTGGGGTACAACGGGCGAAGCTCGTTGTCGATGAACTGGTCGACCTCGCCCGGCAAGGTGTCGTTGGTGAGGAAGCGCCACACCCGTACGTCACGGTGCTCCTGGAGGCAGCCTTCCAAGTCACCACGGATCTTCGCCTTAGTCTTGTCGATTCGCTCACCGCGCGTCGCGTGTGCTGCGAAGAACACCCGAGCCTTCGGGCAGTAGCCATCGTTCTTGGTGTCGCCCTTCGGCCCGGCCGCTCGCACAGGTTGGTAGTCGCTGGGGTACAGCTCCAGGCCGAGCCTGTCCATGCAGTCCTGGAACGCGTTGCCCTCCAGTCGGAGGAGCTGACCTTCCACGAGCTTTCGCAGTGAGTTCTGATCCACGACAGCCATTACCGCACAGCACGTGCGTCCTGCGCAGCTAGGTCGCACGGGTCAAGTGGCCGTGGCCGGCGGTGGGTTGGCAGGCTCGATCTACGCAGCAAGCTCGACGTCCTCACCCCCGGTGTTTTTGACGGCAGCGCTGACGGCAACGACACCGAGCACCCACCGACGACGACGGTCTTGCAAGAGCGCATCAACCTCGGTGACGCGCTTATTTACGGTGTCGTGGACCGATCTCTTAAGCAGGGTGTCGAGGGTTCGATTCCCTCTTGGCCCTCCAGATATGATCCATGTCAAGAAGTCGTTCAAGGAATGACTTTGACGGCTAACTTGACGGCTACCGTCAAGAGCAGCCACCAACCGCCCAGCCTCATCGGACTGGGCGGTTTTGGATGTCTGGAGTGCTTGTTCAACAAGCTCCAGCGCATCCTTCTTTTTATCCGTGTACACATGGGTGTAATGCTGCTGGGTGGTAAGCACACTGCTGTGTCCCATTATCTCCTTGGCCACAGTTGGCGATACGCCCAGGAACTCAAGCATGGAGACTGCGGTGTGTCTCGTGTGATGGAACTTAATCCACCTCACGCCAGCTAACCTACAAAGCCGTTTGAACATGTGATCCGAAAAGTTACGGGGGTCAATCGGCTTACCGTCGCGCGTAGTGAATACGAGGTCGTGTTCCGATGCTGGTCGGCCCCGTCGCTCTTCAGCGAGTCTGTTAAATCCTTCTTGGAGTACAGACAATAGAGGTAGTTCACGCTCACTAGAGTCTGTCTTGAGTGGACCAATTATCGGCTTCCCCTTCTCTACTTTGAGGAGCTGCTGAACCAACTTGATCTCTCCGGTGGCAAAGTTGATGTCTTGCCACCGAAGGCCGAGGATTTCTCCTCGGCGCGGTCCTTCGTATGTTGCAAGCCCCCAGGCAGCCGCCAATCTGTGCTCTTTGGCAACCTCCCAAAACTGCTTTGCTTCCTCGACGGTCCAAGGCACAGCTTTTTTAGGCTTATATTGCGGGGTCTGGGCTAGTCGTGCAACATTGCGACCGATCCACTCTTTACGCATTGCGTGAGTGAGAGCGGCGCTGAGTGTTGTTTTGACGGTCTGTACTCTCCTGACCGACTTACCCTGTTCAAGTAGTTGGCCAAGTAGCGCCTGAACGGTCTGGACCCTGATGCTAGTAAGTCGCATGTTGCCAATTGCTGGCTTGAGGTATAGCCGTGATACGCACTCGTACTGCTCGTACGTCTTTAATGCATCCTCCTTCTTAACGACTTCCTCTAGCCAGTAGTCGAGGTAGTCACTCAGCTTCCAATCTCTGTCCGATGTCGGGATGCCTTTGTGCTGATTGGCTTTCAGCTCGGTGAGCCATCTATCAGCCTCCTCTGGAGTATTGACGGTAGTACGTTTGCGCTTCTTCTCTCCGCTCGTGGTTATAGCCCAACCGGCAACATCCCAGCGTCCATCCTTGCGTGGAGAGATCGAACCCTGTCCATTCGTCCTACGGCGTGCCATCAGGCGAATGACTCCTGTTTCCACTGCTCCAAAACGTACTCGCGTATGGCGCCGAAGGGGATCTTTCGGCTGCGACCGATTTTTATTGACTTGATCACTGGATTATCTCCAAGTATCAGGTCGTAGAGCTTCGACCTGCTCCGGATACCCAGATGTTCCATAGCTTGAGGTACCGATAGTAGTTTGGTGTCGTACTCCCCAGAGTTGACAGCACGCATGATTGACTCTTTCATAAGTGTATTTCCTCCTTCTAGTTAAACGCATCTTGATCATTCTGTTAAGCCCAAAGGCGGGCCTCGGCATTGTGATTTCGTCACCATGCGGCGGCTCCTTGATTGCCTTCTCCAAAGAGCTGCGGGCCGGCTGAGAGGAGACCGACATCAAAGAGCGCCTGGGCATCGAGGGCGAGCTTCCGGATGACGCCCGCGATCCGCGTGCGTCGATGCTCGGTTTCAACCAGCCAGACGACCTTCGGGAAGACGCCCCGCCACTGTTGCTCTACGCCGCTTCGCCAGTACTCGACGTACCGCAGGCACTTCTTTCGGATCGTTGGCAGCGTCTCCGTGGCCATGTCCACCTCGACGAAGCTGCTGTGCTCGATGGCGGCGCGACCTATCCGCACGTAGGCGTCCGGTCTGACCATGACGAGTTCACCCAGCTTCCCGGTGAAGTGACGCCACGCGGCGGGTTCAGCGTCGAACGCCAAGAGATCACCCTGACCAAGCCGGTGCTGCTCGACGAGCTGAACGTAGAGTTCAGAGACGGCGAGCATGTGGTCTTGGAAGTACGGTTTCGACTCCCACACCCGGCGACGCCTGCCACCGAGCGGGCCGTCCGTCTCGACGACGGCTTGTCCCAACCCGCTCAGTCCGTAGATGTAGCCGGACGATCCTGCCCGCGCACCCCCGATGATCCGCGAGAACCGCGTCACCAGACCGAGTTCGGTAAGTCGCGTCATCATGAGCTGCGCACGACGGGTTCGAGCTCGTGGCGATCCATCCACTACGAGGAGTCGCTGTAGGTGGCGCAGGCTCGCCAGGCGTACGCGCTGCAAGATGCCCAGTACGGCGAGATCACGCGGACTGAGCTGATGACGCAACCGGGCTACCCGCGCGTTTTGTGGCGAGGACGGTTTCACCATAGGAAAACTCCTGTTGGTGAAAATCTCGCTGGCGCGTACCTCCCTCGAACAGGGGGGAAACGTCCAGGGCAACCAACACGACGTGAAGGGCGACGCGAACCACGAGGCGAAGGCATCAGGTGAACCTCCGAGGCAACTGCCCGATCGGAGCGCTGAGCGTCGAAGTGTGTGCTTGCCAGCGGTGTTCAAGGGCAGCGTCGAGCGCCTGGCCGTCGACGCCGTACCGTGCCGCGCTCTCGTTGCGTAGGTCGGCGGGATCACTGAGGCGACGCCCGTCCGGCTGACGCATACGGATACGGAACGGTTCGCTTGGGGTGCGGCTCACCAGGACTTCGGCATACGCCTCGTGCGCACCCAGCAGCAGCAGATCATCGGCAGTGAGACCGCCACCAAGAACAGTGGCGAGTGGCGCTGCGTCCTCGGTGCTTGGACGGAAGGCAACACGGTTGCGGGCGTTCGCCGTGAAACCGGCGCGGAGCTTCGGCGAGAGTTGTGCCAAGTGTTGATGCGCCACCGTGAGCCCGACACCAAGCCCACGCGCCTGGGCGAACATGTCGCCGATGTCTACCGGCAGCCGCAAGTACCGTTGCACCTCGTCGGTAACCACCATGGCCGGCTGACGGTAGGTCGAGGGCACCATGGCCCGTCGCTGCATCGCTTGCCAGAGCTGCGTCACCAGCAGCGCGCCGATCAGATCAGCCGTCTCGTCGCCTGTGACGCCGGTGTTCAGGTTCACCAGCACGATGCGTGGACGTTGAAACATCTCGTTCACGTCGAACCGCGGTGCCGCTTGACCAACCAGCCGTCGGATCGGCGTGCGGGTCAAAAATGCCCGCGTCTTGTTGAGCACGGGCGCGATGACTTGCTGGCGTTCGGCTTCGGACAGGCCGTCGTACCAGGAGAAGAACGGGGCCAGGACGAGCGGGTCATTGGTCTGAGCGAGCACCCGACGCCGGAAGGAGGCGTTGGTCAGCAGCACCGGCACGTCAGCAAGGGTGCCGTCGTTGCTGCGAGCCAGCGCGATGAAGCTGTGCAGAAGAACGTCAGTACTTCGCGGCCCGATGCTGCGGTCGTAGAGCTCGTGGAACAAGTGCAACAGGTGGTCGGCGCGCTGTTCGGCCTCCTCGATGGGACCGGCCAGTGGGTTGAAGCCGACGACTTTGTCGGCACCCCCGGGCTCGATGACGACGACATCCTTACGCCGCTCCGCGGGCACGCCGGCCAGGATCGCTTCTACGAGATCGCCGCGCGGTTCGAGAACGAAGACACTTCGTCCCGCCGCGATGTCGGCACGGACAAGCTGATCCAGCAGTGTGGACTTGCCGCTCCCTGTCGGCCCGACGACGTGCAGATGGTGCAGGGTACTTTCCGTCGGCAGCGTCACCAGTTGGTCGCGCTGACCTCCGTGCAGGCCGGCACCGAGGACGCGTTCGCTCGCATGGTTCGTCGCATCTACCGGTCGCAGGAGTGATGCTGGCGCTGGATGTTCTTTGCCGCACGGTGTCCCCGGTACGTCGGTACCGTCTACCGGCCACCCCAGGACGGCGGCAAGTTCGGCGGCGTTGAGGATGCCGGACCACCGAGCACCGGTAACAGTGTTGAGCTGGTGCACGCTACGGGTAGATGGTCGGCTGACTCGTACGTCTGCGTACGGACTGCTGGCAAGCTGGAGCGCTTCACCAACAGTCCGCACGATGGCACGAGCCCGACCAGCTACCGGCGAACGTGCACCGATACGGCTCCGGACATGAAAAAGCGGCTCGGAAGCTTTGTGCTTCCAGAGCCGCTTGTCTTCTGTCGTCTCCTTGGCGACGGCCACCAGGCCGAGCGCCCGCGTCACGCTGAACGCTTCTGGTCGTCGGTACCGGGCTTGTGCCGGACCGACGACCCATTGCACCGCGAACGATTCGCCCTTGGTGAGGGTCTTCACAACCTCGGACAGCCCCGCCGTGATGCCGCTCGTCATCTCTGGTCGAAGCGGCTGTGTGGGTGGCTGTACGTGAAGTGTTGCCGCCAACTGCGGGAGCGGTCGGGGTGGGGTGGCGACGGGTACGACCGCGAGGCCGGGCAGTTGTGCTTGCAGCTGTCCAGGGAGCTCACTGCTGACCCTGGGGTCGGCGCCGAACCAGTAGCGGACACTGCCGGGAAGTGCACGGAGTTCAAAGGCGACGGCCGGCGTGTCCTTGAACCAGCCGACCAAGGGCCGGTACGCCAGCGGTTGCAGTGCCTTGACCACATCGGCGGGCGACAGGTCGTGCGGCAAGTGCAGCTCGAACCAGGCGAGGCCGCTTTGATCTGGCGGACCATGTCGTTTGTTATTGGGGTGTTGCTTCATGTGCTCCCTCCTTTCTCTAGTTACACGAAACGTCGACGGCTACGACGAAGGCAGTTTGAAAACAAGGCCGGTGCGGTCTTGTGGTGGACGCCTTCATGTTGTCGTCTGCGAGCAACTAGTCCGTGTGGCTGCGAGTTGTACGCGGACGTAGTGTTGCTCTTACGCTTTACTATGCCAAGGAGGGATGTGGTTTTGCTGAGAAAGAGCGGAAAGTTTGTTGTCGGCTGTTCTGAGATAAACAAAAACACCGCCCGGAGACGGTAAGTCTCTTTTGCTGTCACTGGAAGATAATTGACACTTCTAGCGCTGTGTGTAATAAATATGAAGTATGAACTTTCCGAAACTTAACGCATTGCTTCCCATTACAACAAAAGAAGATCTCATTGGGTTCTGGCTTGCGGCAATCAAATACCGAAAGGCGCATCAGGCTTCCGATTATGATCTGGCACACTATGTCTTTGTCGCAACACTTGAAGTAGGCAGGAGAGAGCCTTGGTATAACGACGAGTTAGATCAACTCTGTTCGGAGTTTGGAGCGCTTGAAGCTCCCGGTTGGCCTCCTGGATGGCCTGATGACCAATCTATCGATCCGGAGGATTACATCGATAGCCTGTGGGACCGTCTTGAGGGGTTGATCAAAAAAATCTCTGCCAAATAAAAAGCCGGACAGTTTTAAGACTTGTCCAGGTCTTCACCGCTAGGACCAGAGTGGCATGTGCTCGCTCAGGCGCTTAGTGCTGCCGTACTGGTCGTTGAGTACGACGGCGCCTCCTTCGCTTTTCGGCAGACGCCAGTAGCTGATGTAAACGCCGTCATTGGAGACGACGTGGCCGTGACCGTCGCCCTTCGGCTCCAGGAGTCCGCCGTAGTAGACGTCGATACGGTCGGCACGACCCGTCTGGCCACGCTCAATGCGAGCGTCCTTGCCGTCGAACGTTCCATTCTCGACGGAAGCCCTGGTGTTGCCGTCGCCGCTGCTGCCACCGGTCGGGGGGCTCCAGCTTCCACGACGGCCGCGTCCCCTCGGGGCACAGCAAGTACACGAATATCCGTGACGAGGTTCCGACATTAGGAATCATCTCCTTCTCGCATGTTTCCATGCGGGATAGGATCGGTACTCGATATACGAGTAACGTCGGGTATTGTGCCCGACCTGTTTCTATTTATGACATCATTAGGTATTTTTGCAAAGAGTAGAATTTACAACGTTCATTTAGAGGTGCGAGAAAATAACTGAGCCCCGTTCCAGCGACCGCCAAAGGATCGCTAGAACGGGGCACTTCACCGGCCGCTACTCGGCACGGATGACCCGAGCATTCCTCACGGTGGCGTACGTCTCCTCGTGGATGATCGCGAAGTTGTACGCATCGAACCAGTCGGTGAAGGTCAGCGATTTACGCGACCACGGGCCGTCCGGACGGTGCAGGAACTCCACGCCGTACGTCTCGGTTTCGAGGAGCAGCTCGATCAGCTCGATGGGAACCGACTTGGTGAATCCGCGTCCATCCGCGCTACCTACGAGGATTGCATCCCCACTGATATACGTCCGGCCGCGGAGCCCTTTGGCGTGCTGCCACAGCAGGACCGTCGCACGCATGTTGAACGGGAGCGACCAAAGCATCGCCTCGTCGTTCGCAAAAATCGAAGCCGGCGGGGTGTCCAGGTTGAATGCCTCGAACGAACCTTCAACCATCTCTTGAATGGTCGTATGGTTCTCCGCGTCGAACTCGATCCGCTTGATGGGCTGTTCCTCGTCGCAGGGGAACAAAATGCCGGTAATCACAGGATCACCTAGGTTCTCGACCGTGGGACTGCGTCTGGAGTGACGGTCGTTTCACTCCAGAGGTGAACCTCACGGGGCTAAGTTGATGAGCCCCGCCCCGATGACCCTTGCGAGCCACCAGGACGGGGGATTTCCGTACTGCCGGGAGCGTTGGCAGATACGGAGACTGGGGGTCAGCCGCCGTTGCCGACCTTGGTTCCGGGGACGCGGCCACGGGTGCCGCGTGCGTCCTTCAGAACCTGGGGCATGTTGTCGGCGGCCTTGTTGAACTCCTCCAGGGGCACGTACGCGTCACGCTTCTTGCCATCGGGCGTCGTGATTTCGAGGATCACCAGGTCATCGCTGATGTCCTTGAACGCGCTCAGTTCGGTGACGAGCACGTCCAGCGCCTTCGGCTGGTCAATGTCCGGGTGCTGCCGGACGACGACTGCGGCGAACTGCTTGTCCGTCCCCTGCTTACCGCTGAGGTCCGAGACCTTCTGGCTGACGATTGCCATCTTTCTGCTCCACTCGGTGTTTCGGTGCTTGGTCGAGGGGGATTCCTCGGCCGTACTTCTATTACGCCAAAACAAGCTGGCAGCGGGGTGGGGAAGTTTGACTGTCGGAGTTTGCGGGTGATTGATATATAATTATGGGAGATGAGTGAAGAAGATTTACGGCGCCTACGCGCTTCGACAGCAAAAAGCGGAGTGCCCCTGAAAGTGGAGCACTCCGCCGTGATCGCCAAGCTGGCACTATTGGTTCAGGGCATTGGAGTGCATCGCAGTCAGCGAGCCGGCCCAGTTGCGAAGAAGCACCAGTCTGCGAACCGACCGGTAGGTAACCAGACTTCGCCCCAACAATCGCGCCGCTAAGCGGAATGGGATCTTCAGCATGCTCTCAGATCGTCACGGACCAGCAACAGAGTCACACTGGTTCGTGACGACACCGGGATCCCCTTCGATGCTGTGTCATCATCAGCTTCCCAGCGACGGGAGGCGCCAATGCCCAGTTGGACCACGGATCACAAAGTAGCGATCATGGTCGGCGTAATCGGAGCGCTCGCGGTAATTATCGGAGCGGTGATCACCGGCTGCATGAAGTCGGAGAGCAATAAGGTTGATCAGAAGACCGGCCGGGACGGTACTGTCTGCGTCAACTCGAAGTGCTAGGTCTCGGAGCGTTGCATGCGAGCGTGGAAAAAGGCAGTCTGTAGCGCCACCTTTGTTGCGCTACCCGTGTTCACCATGGCTGGCTGCGGCGACACGATCAATCAGACTACGGGGCGGGATGGGAAGGTATGTCTCGAAGACTCATCCTGTCCCGAAGGTGAGGCAACGGATAAGCCCAGGGACAACAACCCTGCCGAGGAAGTATCGTCCTCACCTCCATCTGAATCGCCAAGTGGTGAAGAGACTGGCTCACAGGATTCTGGGACTTCCGAGGGTTCTGGTGACGATACAGGCCAGATTGGTGATGTAGGCGGCGAGGAGCTCAGCGAACCAATCAGTGTGCTTCTTTCGGGGAGTCGTGTGCCTGATGGCATGCAGGCGTCGGCCAATGGCAACACGGGCGGTACCGATACCGATTGGAACGCTGAAGACGTCACGATCGGCAGTGAGACGTTCGATAGCGGGTTTATTGCGCAGTGCACCCTCGTTTGCCGAGACGACGAAGATGCTTACTTCGACATCAAGCTGTCTGGGAAGTACTCGCGGTTTGATGGTTCGTTCGGAATTTCTGCCGACTCTGACGGCGACGACAAGACTGAAACGTTGACAGTCAAGGTAATCAATCAGGGTACGAACCGAGTGCTCAGGTCACTCACACTCCAATACGGCAAAGTAGTACCGCTCAAGAACCTCGACGTCTCGAAGGTGGGAATGTTGCGTATCCACTTCTTTGGGCCGCTTGGAGGTATGCACGGAGCTGTAGGAGAACCCACAGTGCGGCAATGAGGAGTGGCCGAGGGGTACCGCTCACTCGGCCACTCGTTGCCAGCTTCTTGTCCTAGTGCAGCCAGACAATCTCAATCAAGTCAGGGTCGAACACCCAGCCGTTCTTGTCCGGCCACTTCTTCGAGCCCGGTCGCCCCGGATGAATTATCACCTTCTCGACCACAAGCCGAATAACGCTTGCGCGCCACTCAATGCTGGCGTTGTCCCAGATTGCGCGGAGATTACCGTCAGTCGGAACGGCCAAGCTCTTGGCCTGAGCGCTCATGAGCTGCTTCTTCTCGGTGTCCAGCGCCGCCATCTTTTCGACGACGGTCTTCTTCATGATCTGGTAGTCCTCCTTGTCATGCTCGCCCCGTGCGTACTCAGCGGCCAACATTTCGCGGCGTGTCTGTAGTTCACCGATCTCTTGGACTACTTGGGACATGCGCAGCTCGTTGGTTGGCGGCACCAGCGCCCGCATGATGTCCGGTGAGTCGAAGCGGTAGAGAACCTGCTGCGTCACGAACGCCTCGATCGGGTCTGCGATTCGGAAGACCGAATGGCACCCACACCGCTCGCCTCGGTTATCCCACTTCTTGCAGGCGTACCGTCGTTGGTACTTAACGCTGCCGTCCTTGAGCTTGTACGTCTTGCCCTGGCCGACCATCGCGCTGCCGCAGCAGCGACCCTGCTTCTCGGTGTCGCGCCAGGTGCCGCCACATTCAGTGAAGCCAGTCAAGAGGTACGTGCGTCCCCGGAGGCTGCCGTTGTTCACCCAGAAGACTTCGCGGCCGTCGAACATAGCCTTCATGGCGTCGTGTTCGGCGCGGGTGAAGACGTACGGCCACTTGGCACGGTGGCGCTCGTTCTTATGAACGCGCGTGCCGCCGGTATCGGGATTCTTGAGACACGGGCAGTCAGTGGGGTGGCCGGTCGGGTCGAACTGCACGTAACTCTCGTTGAGCATTGTGCGCTTGAAGCTGCCGACACCCCAAAGGCCGTTGCAGATTTTGACTTCGCCCGTCTTCTTGTTCTTCGTCTTCTGGCCCGCTCGTACCGTCTTGATGCCCTGGTCATTCCAGCCCTGGACGCAAACGAACTGGCTGTCGCCTTTCAAGATGCGGCGCTTGCCCTCCTGAAGTGCCTTGATCTCTTCGGGGCGCACCGCGTACGGGTCGATGATGTCTTTTTCTTTCACCGGGTCGTAGCCAATGACCTTGCCGTAGCCGAAGGTGCGGGGGCCACCACTCGACTTTCCGTGGCGTGCATTGTCGAGCTTTTCCCGAGTGACGCGCTCTTGGATGTCCTCGGCTTCACCGGTGTCGTTGACCGCTTGGTTGCGGTAACTACGGCGTCCGGCTGCCGTGTTGAGGTCGAACCACGGTGAAGCCACGTAGCACGGGCTGATGCCGCGCTGCCTTGCCGTTTGGATGATCTGTTCGGCCACGAGGTTGTCGCGGGTCAACCGACCCGTCGTGTAGGCCAGGGGGACATCGAAGACGCCAGACTGCCAGTCGGCCATGAACTCTTCGAACTCTTTGCGGTCTGCCCCCGCGATGGCGCTTGCGCTGATGTCGTTCTCAACGTAGATGCGCGCCACATTTACGCCCAGCCGGTGAGCCAAGTACCGGCTATCTTCTTCCTGTCGCTTGACGCCCAGTGCGCGGCCTTCTCGGTCGTCACTGATGCGGACAAGAATTCCCGCTGTCTTTCCCTCCATGTCGTACATGCGTTCGATTCCTTTTCATGATCCATTGTAATGGATGCATAGGAATTTGACGAGTACGCCGTCGGCATCATCGCGGCGGTGGCCTTCGCCGCGGTGCTCTACAAGGTGGTGACCAGCGGGCAGGTCCAGGCGGAGCTGCAGGAGATCGTCGGGCGGGCCCTCAGTGGCGGGGAGTGAGTCACGGCGGCGCGGCAGGGCCCTGGGCGGCGACCAGGGGTTCGTGACGGCCGAGGCGGCCATGGCCCTGCCCGTGCTGGTGCTGTTCGCGATGGCCCTCGTGTGGGCCCTGCTCGCGGCCTGTGCCCAGATCCAGTGCGTGGACGCGGCGCGGGTCGGGGCCCGTGCCGCCGCCCGCCAGGACCCGCCGGACGCGGTCGCGGCCATGGCCCGGCGCGCGGCGCCCGACGGGGCGCGGGTCAGCGTCGGCCGGGACGGCGACTACGTCCGCGTCGTCGTCTCGGCCCGCTCCCCGGGCCCCGGCGGCCTGGGCCTGGACCTGAGCCACACGGCCGTGGCCCTGGCGGAGGAGACGGT
>NZ_LIQX01000143.1 GCF_001418475.1 Streptomyces ossamyceticus
GGCGAGCGGCCGTGGTCGGGGCCGGCCGGGTGCCGGGCGGGACCCGATGTCCGGGGCGGGGTGCGGGTGGTGGGCGGCGCCCCGTGGCCGGGACGGGGCGCATGGCCGGGGGGCGGACGGGTCAGGAGAACAGGCGGCGCCAGGTCTCCGGGCCCGGGTAGCCGTTGGCGGCGCCGCCGCGCCAGCCCTGGGACCGCTGGAACGCCTCCACGTTGCGCCGGTCCGCCTCGCCCCAGCGCGGCCCCGGGCCCGACGTGTAGTACTTGCCGAACCCCATCTCGACCAGCCGCCTGCCCAGCAGCGTGACGTGCGCGTTGTACGCGCCGGGCCGGAACGCGCCCCGCCCCGGATACCCGGGCACGCCGTGCGAGGCGGGCACCCCGGAGCCTCCGGGCGGCCCTGGCGTGAGCGGCGGCTTGGTCGTGACCGGCGGTCGGGACGCGACCGGCGGCCTGCCGCGCGGGCCCGGACTGTCCGCAGGCGGAATGTCCCGGCCCTTCCCGGTCACCAGGTACGACCAGGTCGACGGGCCCGGCAGCCCGTCCGCGCCCGCCCCGGTCCAGCCCTGCGCCCGCTGGAACGCCTGGGTGGCCCTGCGGTCCGCGTCCGACCAGCGCGGCCCCGGCCCGTCGGTGTAGAAGCGGGCACCGCCGCGCTCCACCAGCATCTGCCCGAGCCGGGTGACGTACCGGTTGTCGGCGCCGGGCCCGAAGTAGGCGGCGCCCGGGTACCGGCCGGCGCCCGACGGACTCGCCGACCCCTTCGTACCGCCGCTCCCGGAGGAGTCGGGGTCGGTGGAGCCGTCCGTCTCCCCCTCCGGGAACACCGTGCCGTCGTCGACCACGCCCTTGTAGCGGTACGGCACATAGCGTGCCGGGGTGGACCAGTAGCCGTACGGGGTGACCTCGCGGCGGGCGTGGGGGCGGGTCGACTCGTAGGCGATGTACGAACTGTGCGTGGAGTCCGTCCAACCGCCGAAGATCACCACGTGGGACCCCTTGTGCGGGTCGCTCGGATTGTGGAAGAGAAGCATGTCGCCGGGTTGCAGCAGTTCCTTGGAAATGCGGTCGGCGAACCTGTCCAGGCTGCCCGTCCACTCGTTCCCGGGCAGATGCCAGGCCATGGAGACGAATCCGGAACAGTCCTGCCGATAACCGTCCGACCAGTACTCGGTCATGCTGTACGGCACCTCGGCGGTGATCCAGGTCCTGGCCCGCCGGATGATCTCCGCCCGGCTGATCGGCGGCGTCCTCACCTCCTCGGACGGCTTCTCCCCGCCGGCCGGCCGCCCCGCCGGACCGTGCAGCGGGGCCTTCTTCCCCTGTGGGGTATCAGGCCCGTCACCTGCGGGAACGCCTCCGGGGAGGGTGGCAGTGTGGGCCGCCGCGACCGCCGGCGCGACATGCCCGGCGCCGAGGGCGGCACCGGCCGCCGTGGCCACGACGAGAGCGCGCCTGGCCGCTCTGGCGGCGGGGTGACCCGGGTGGTCGTACAGGGTCGAGTACGGCATCACTCGCCGCCAGTGAACACAGCCGGGGCATTCGCAGGCGGCCCCCGGATCGATTTCCTCGAATGCCGGAGCGTCCATGCGATTCCCCTCGCGGGCGGGGCGGAGAATTCCACGATTCTGCACAAGGTCAAGTTTTCCAAGTGTCACGTGCTGTCGCATGCTGACGGTCCAAATGATGTACGCGCGGATCTTCGCGCGGATCTTCGCGCGGTCCCCGCGTCCCGGAAGACGGGGGGCGCTCGATGTCCTGCGGGGGCGCGCGGAACCGCGCGCGCAACCACACGTGCCCCACAAAACGCGGCCGCCGACGGCCCGGCCGGGGCGCCCGGCACGGTGGTCGGAAGCACCCCCGTCACTCCGGTAAACTTTCACCGCACGCGCCGCTAGCTCAGTTGGTTAGAGCAGCTGACTCTTAATCAGCGGGTCCGGGGTTCGAGTCCCTGGCGGCGCACCACCGAAGAGGCCCCTCGCACACAGCGAGGGGCCTCTTCGCATACCTCCACATCCCCGCAAAGCGCCCCAGGTTTCACAGATCCTGCACTGATGTCCCAAACACCGCGTATGACCGGTAAACACCGCGTTCCCGTCTTGCGATCAAGAAGAGCGCCGTAGAACCCTGGGCCCTCAAGGGACTGCGGATACATCGCAGTTGAGGGAGGCATGGGGCGATTTGCGCTCGGGGGCGGATGCGGATCATAGCCGCCCGGCGACGCCGCGACGCACGGATTCTCGAACGAATGCCTGGGGGGCATCGAAGGAACCGGAAGGTTCGCCGTCCCGTGTCTCCATGGTGTAGATCACATGGTGGCGGAGACGATCCGCCACCGATGCGTCCGTAACGGTCGAGGGGGACTGAAGCGGGCGGAAGACCGACTAACACACACGAACGTGTGTGCGGGGGGAATGACTCATGACGCCGACGGGCGCCCGGCATAACTCCGACCCGTCCGACACGACACGACTGAAGGTCCCGTCACACCGGACCGGCACCTTCCGAAAGCTGAGGAAGACACTTCCGAGATACGACTACGAGCACTACAGCCGACTCGCGGGGCCCCTCACCCAGCCCGATCCGGGCAAGCCCTACACGGTGCAGTACCGCTCCCTGATCTCCCAGGAGCCGCACCGTCTGAGGGTCGCCCTGATGCTGGCCGCCGCCCCGCTGCTCTCCCTGGTCCTGCTCACCTGGCTGCTCCAGCCGGAGCACTGGACCAAGCGCGACTACGTCGAATACGAGTTCCTGCCCGCCCTCGACATGGTCATGCTGGTCTCGATCGGCCTGATCGAGTTCTTCCGCTGTATGAACGTGCTGTCCAACGCGCACGCCACGCTGGTCGCCCGGGACCCCGTCCCCGTGGTCCCCGAGGTCGGGACCAGAGTCGCCTTCCTCACCTCCTTCGTGCCCGGCAAGGAGCCGCTGGAGATGGTGACGAAGACCCTGGAGGCCGCCGTCAGGCTCCGCCATCGCGGCCTGCTGCACGTGTGGCTCCTCGACGAGGGCGACGACCCGGAGGTGAAGGCGGTCTGCGCGCGTCTCGGCGTGCACCACTTCTCCCGCAAGGGCATCGCCAAGTGGAACCAGCCCAAGGGCCCGCACCGCGCCAAGACCAAGCACGGCAACTACAACGCCTGGCTCGACGCCCACGGTGACGACTACGACTACTTCGCCTCAGTCGACACCGACCACGTACCGCTGCCCAACTACCTGGAGCGGATGCTCGGCTTCTTCCGCGACCCCGACATCGGCTTCGTCATCGGCCCCCAGGTGTACGGCAACTACGACAATTTCGTCACCAAGGCCGCCGAGTCGCAGCAGTTCCTCTTCCACGCGCTGATCCAGCGCGCCGGCAACCGCTACGGCGCCCCCATGTTCGTGGGTACGTCGAACGCCGTACGCATCAAGGCCCTCAAGCAGATCGGCGGGCTCTACGACTCGATCACCGAGGACATGGCGACCGGCTTCGAGATCCACCGTCACAAGAACCCGGTGACGGGCCGCAAGTGGCGCTCGGTGTACACGCCGGACGTGCTCGCGGTGGGCGAGGGGCCCAGCGCCTGGACGGACTTCTTCACCCAGCAGATGCGCTGGTCGCGCGGGACGTACGAGACGATCCTCAAGCAGTACTGGAAGGGCTGGTACTCGCTGCCGCCGACCAAGCTCTTCAACTACACCATGATGATCATCTTCTACCCGATGTCCGCCCTCAACTGGATCCTCGCCGCGTTGAGTTGCGCCCTCTTCCTGGGCCTCGGCGCGTCGGGCGTGAACATCGACCCGACGGTGTGGCTGATGCTCTACGGGAACGCCTCGGCGCTCCAGATAGGTCTGTACGTCTGGAACCGCAGGCACAACGTCTCCCCGCACGAGCCCGAGGGCTCCGGCGGTGTGGCCGGCATGGTGATGTCCGCGCTGTCCGCGCCGCTGTACGCGAAGGCGCTGATCGACTCGGCGCTGCGCCGCAAGAGCAAGTTCGTGGTCACACCCAAGGGCGACTCGGCCAGCCCCGACCGGTGGTTCGGCACCTTCCGGTACCACTGGTACTTCATCGCGATCTTCGGCGGTTCGATCGCCGCCGGCCTCGTCTACGGGCACGCGCACCCGGCGATGGTCATCTGGGCAACGTTCGCCCTGCTGATCACCGCGCTCCCGATCTTCGTCTGGCGCCACATGCTGCGCCAGGACAGGAAGAAGGCCGCCGCCGCGGCTGAACTGCAAGGGTCGATGGTGGCTCCGCCCGAGGCGGCTCCCACACCGCACGCGCCGCCCCACGCAGCGCACGCCCCACCCGCGTCGCACGCTCCCCAGCACAAGCCGAGCTGGGCCGCGTCCGGATCGGGCGGCGGGGGTAGCGACCAGACCATGCAGATCGCCCTGGGCGGACTTGGGGGACGTAAGGAATGAAGGACCGTGCAGGCCACCGCCGCGCCCGTCGCCTCGCGATCGGCGGGGCGGTGGTCCTCGCGCTGGCCGGGATGAACGGGCCGTGGCTGTACCGCTTCGGCACCGAGCAGTACCACCAGTACAAGATCAACCGACCTGAGTACAAGGCCGCCAACGGGCACTGGCAGATCGTGGAGTTCCCGAAGAAGTACCGGCAGAACACGATCCACGCCGCCCTCCTGCACACCGGCAAGGTCCTGTTGATCGCGGGGTCGGGCAACGACCAGGACAACTTCGACGACAGGAAGTTCGACACCCGCGTCTGGGACCCGGTCAAGCAGACGATCAAGCGGGTGCCGACCCCGGCCGACCTGTTCTGCACCGGGCACACCCAGCTGTCCAGCGGACGGCTGCTGATCGCGGGCGGCACCAAGCGCTACGAGAAGCTCAAGGGCGATGTCACCAAGGCCGGCGGCCTGATGATCATCCACAACGAGAACCCCGACGAGAAGGTGGAGCTGAAGCCGGGGACGCGGTTCGTCGGCAAGGAGAACGGCAGGACGTTCGTCCTGAAGGACGACGTCGAGGTCAAGAAGGCCACCAAGACCTTCGACCCGGACACCGGGAAGTTCACCGGAAACAAGCCGGGCCTCGCCCGCGCCTACGTCGAGGCCGAGCGCAGCGGCAAGCGGTACGAGACGGGCACCGAGGACAACTACCGGATCGTGGGCCTGAAGGGCGCCGACGCCCGCAACACCTACGGCATCGCGCAGAAGCTCGCCCTCGACAAGAAGGACTTCCAGGGCATCAGGGACGCCTACGAGTTCGACCCGGTCGCCGAGCGGTACATCAAGGTCGACCCGATGAACGAGGCCCGCTGGTACCCGACGCTGACAACGCTCACCGACGGCACGGTCCTCAGCCTCTCCGGGCTGGACGAGATCGGCCAGCTGGTCCCCGGCAAGAACGAGGTCTACGACCCCGCGACCCGGAAGTGGACGTACACCAAGGGCGTGCGGCAGTTCCCGACGTATCCGGCGATCTCCCTGATGCAGAACGGCAAGCTGTTCTACTCGGGCGCGAACGCCGGGTACGGCCCGGACGACATCGGCCGGCAGCCGGGCGTGTGGGACCTGAGGACGAACACGTTCACCAAGATCCCCGGCATGAGCGATGGCAAGCTGCTGGAGACCGCGGGGACGGTGCTGCTGCCGCCGGCGCAGAAGGAGAAGTACATGGTGATCGGCGGCGGCGGGGTGGGCGAGTCGGAGCGATCCAGCCGGCGCACCCGGATCGTCGACCTGCTGGACGACAGCCCGCGCTTCGTGGACGGACCGCGTCTCGACAAGGGCACCCGGTATCCGCAGTCCTCGATCCTGCCCGACGACACGGTCCTCATCTCGGGCGGTTCGCAGGACTACCGGGGCCGCGGCGACTCCAACATCCTCCAGTCACGCGTCTACGACGCGCGCACCGGGAAGATGCGCCGGGTCGCCGATCCGCTGGTCGGCCGCAACTACCACTCCGGGTCGATCCTGCTGCCCGACGGACGGGTCGTCTTCTTCGGGTCGGACTCCCTGTACGCCGACAAGGCCAACACCAAGCCGGGGGAGTTCGAGCAGCGCGTCGAGATCTACACGCCGCCGTATCTGTACCGGAACGGACGACCGACGCTGTCGGGCCGACCGAAGACGGTCGAGCGCGGCGGGAAGGCGACGTTCGGGACACGGCACGCGTCGTCCCTCAAGTCGGCGCGGCTGATCCGGCCGAGTGCGTCGACGCATGTCACCGATGTCGACCAGAAGTCCATCGCGGTGGACTTCACGACGTCCGGCGACAGCGTCACGGTGACGGTGCCGAAGAACCGGAATCTCGTGCAGTCCGGCTGGTACATGCTGTTCGTGACGGACGCGGCGGGAACACCGAGCAAGGCGCGGTGGGTGAAGGTGCGGTAGGGCTCCGCCGGGTTCTGTGGTCCGGGTGCGGGTGGGCGCGGCTGCGGGTTCGGGTGCGGGTGCGTGGGGGCTGGTCGCGCCCACGCGGCGGAGCCGCATATGCCAACGCCCCGCGCCCCTGAAGGGTTGGGCCTGCGGCCCACCCTTCATCCTGAAACGCACGGGGCGCAGCCCCCGGTCGCTTTTCAGGGGCGCGGGGAACTGCGCGAGGAACCACAACGGACCCGCACCCGCCACAACCACCCGCACCCCCGAGTCACCAGGCGCCCGGCATTCAGTCAGACGCCTCGGCCAACGCCAGTGCGTACTCCGGCCACCACTCCCCCGCCTTCGGTCCCCCCTTGCACTCCCCGTCCGACTCCCCCGGCCGCTTGACCCACAGATACGCGTCCACCAGCGGATCCCCCGTCTTCGTCGTCGGCGTCTCCCCCAGCGCCCGCCCCGGCGGGTTGCACCACTGTTCGTCCTTGTCGCCCCCGGTGTAGGGGCCGTTGCCGTTGCGGCTGGTGTCGATGACGAACGGCTTGCCGCCGACCTTCGCGGACAGCTGCTTGCCGTACCGGACGGAGTCCTCGGTGGTGTAGAAGTTCGAGACGTTGACGGCGAACCCGTCGGCCTTGTCGACGCCGGCCCACTTCAGCGGCTCGGCGATCTTGTCGGCCTCGCTCCACCCCGCGTTCCCGGCGTCCAGATACACCTTCGTGTTCTTCAGCGTGCCGAGCCTCTCGATCGCGCCCTTGAGCAGGTCGTACCGCTCCCCGTGGAACTCGCCCGGCGTGCAGCCGTCCACCACGTGGAGGACCGCGTCGGGTTCGAGGACGACCGTGGCCGGACGGTCCCCGATGCCCCGGGCGACGCCGTCGATCCATGCCCGGTACGCGTCGCCGTCGGCCGCGCCGCCGCCCGAGTACTGGCCGCAGTCGCGGTGCGGGATGTTGTAGAGGACGAGGAGGGCGTCCCGGTCGGCCTTCTTCGCCGCCTCGGTGAAGCCCTTGGCCTCCCGCTCCGGGTTCTCGGGGCCGATCCACTCGCCCGTGGGCTGTTCGGCGATCCTGCGGATCAGCTCGGCGTTCTCGTCCTTGCCCGCCTTCTCGTAGGCGGCGACCTGGGCCGCCGCGTTCCCGTCCGGGTTGACCCAGAACGGGTCCGTCCCGCTCGGCTGTTGGGTGATCCCGGAGCCCGTGGTCTTGTCGTCCTCGCCCTCGCCGTCTCCCCCGAAACAGCCTGCGAGCAGCAGCGTGGCCCCCGCCACCGCCACGGACGCCCGGACTCCGGCACCCCTGCTGGCGTACATCCAACTCCCCCTTGGGTGCACCGTGTCGTAAGGGCCAATCCTGGCATATTTCCCGCCTCGCCCACGAGGATGCCGCCGCCTGACCGAGAGCTGTTGTCTCCTGACCAGGTCGGACGGAAACCGCCTGCGAACGGGGGCGCGGGCTGCGCGGATGACCATGTGCCGGACCGTGTACCGGGGTTCAGGGGCGGGTGCCGCTGAGGTACGCGGAGACGACGACGTTCGCCGTGTAGGTGCGGCTCTTCTTGTCGAAGGTCCCGCCGCAGGTGACCAGGCGAAGTTCGGCGCGGCCCGACTGCCGTACGCCGTAGGCCTGTCCGGCGTCGAAGTCGTCGCGGCGCAGGACCCGCACGTCGTCCACGGTGAACTCGGCGACCGTGCCGTCGTCGCGGGCCACGCGGATCAGCTCGCCGAGCCCGAGGGCGCTGAGCTTGTAGAAGACGGCCGGGCGGGTCTCGGTGTCGACGTGTCCGACGAACAGCGCGGTCCCGCCGGCGCCGGGCCGGGTTCCGGCGGCGTACCAGCCGACGACGCCCGGCTGGTCGAACGAGGGCGGGTCGATCGCCCCGTCGCCGTCGAGGCCGCGTGCCACGACCGGGGCCTGCACCCCCATGGCGGGGATGTCGAGGCGCTGCGGGCGCGCGCCCTTCAACGGTTCGACAGCGGGAGGGAGTTCGGCCTGCGCCGGTCTGCCGACGGCGGCCACGTCACCGGTGGTCGGCGCCGCTATGCCATGCCGTACGTCGGTGACCTCGCGACCCCAGAGCCACAGGCCGAGCAGCAGTACGGCCCAGGCGACACCCGTGGTGAACCGGCCGGCGCTCGTACCGCCGCCGCTCTCGCCGATGTCGGAGTAGTCCTGACCTGACACGGCGACCCCCTACTTGGTGCCCCGGCCCCGGCGGGCGCCGCGCACCACGACGACCGCGGCCGCGACACCGGCAAGGACCAGGCCGATCACCGCGTGCCGGGCGCCGGGCCCGGTGTTGCGGGCATCCATGGAGTTGACGCCGTCCGCCGAGGCGGCGGCGTCCGCGGAGGCCACCGGGCGCGCCGCGAGCAACGCGGCCGCTCCGCCGCCGCCCGCGCGGACGGGGGCGACCGGGGAGGCGGGCGCCGAGGGCCGCCCGGTGGGCCGGGCGGAGGTGGACGGCCGGGTCGAGGCGGAGGGCCTCGCAGGGTGCTGCTTGCCGTCGCCCACCTCGATGGTGCCCTTGACCTTGTCCTCCGTGCCGTCGCAGGAGACCCGTACGCCGTAGGTGCCGGGCTTCAGCGAGGAACGGATACGGGTCTCGCCGGACAGGGTGCCGGACCGCTTGCCGCCGACCACGGTCAGCAGCGCGTCCGCGACGAACGCCGCCGACGCGGCGGTGCCCGACCTGCCCCCGCAGCCCTTGGCCCGCACCTGGATGTCGGTGCCGGGCGCCGGCGCCGCCGGCACCACCGAGACGTTCCCCACGTCGGCCGCGTGGACCGTGGGTGCCGGCGCGGTCAGCGCGGCAGCGACCACCGCCCCCGAACAGAGAGTGAGTCGCAGTGAGCTCATGGTGAACCTCCAGTCCTGAGACTCCCCCCCCGGGACCGGGGCCGCATCCGGGGAAGGCCCATGACTGCTCCGTACGGGTGCCCGTGGGTTTACCGCCCGGGGCACCGCCCGCATGGGGGCATGGAGGCGCCGGTCAGATGCGATCGACGAGGTCCGCGATGGAGTCCACGATCTTCGAGGGCCGGTAGGGGAACTTCTCCACCTGGTCGGGGGTGGTCAGACCGGTGAGCACCAGGAAGGTCTGCATCCCGGCCTCCATGCCGGCGAGGACGTCGGTGTCCATACGGTCGCCGATCATGGCGCTGGTCTCGGAGTGGGCGCCGATCGCGTTGAGGCCGGTGCGCATCATCAGCGGGTTCGGCTTGCCGGCGAAGTACGGCCGCTGCCCGGTCGCCTTGGTGATCAGCGCGGCCACGGCGCCGGTAGCGGGCAGCGGGCCCTCGGTGGAGGGGCCGGTCTCGTCCGGGTTGGTGGCGATGAAGCGGGCACCGGCGTTGATCAGGCGTACCGCCTTGGTCATGGCCTCGAAGGAGTAGGTGCGGGTCTCGCCGAGGACCACGTAGTCGGGGTCGTGGTCGGTGAGGACGTACCCGATGTCGTGCAGGGCGGTGGTCAGTCCGGCCTCGCCGATGACGTACGCCGTGCCGCCGGGCCGCTGGTCGTCCAGGAACTGGGCGGTGGCGAGGGCCGAGGTCCAGATGTGGTCCACGGGGACGTCCAGGCCCATGCGGGAGAGCCGGGCGTGCAGGTCGCGCGGGGTGTAGATCGAGTTGTTGGTGAGCACGAGGAACGGTCGGCCGGAGTCCCGCAGCTTCTTGATGAAGGCGTCGGCGCCGGGGATCGGCACGCCCTCGTGGATGAGCACCCCGTCCATGTCGGTGAGCCACGACTCGATGGGCTTGCGCTCTGCCATGTGCGATCTCCTGCCGTACGTGCGGATCGGCTCCCAACCCTAGGGTGGCGTGGCTGAAATGAGGAGGGCGATCTTGGCCGCTGAGACCGTCCCGCCCGTTCACCGCCGACGTCTGCGCACCCCTGTCGCCAGTACCCCTCCGACGGCGAGGGCCAACACCCCGACGGCGTACGGCAGCAGGACGTGTCCGGCGCCGCTCGCGGCCAGTTCCCCGGGGTACGGTCCCGCGTCCGGCGCCGGGTCGGGTTCCGCGCTCACCCGGTCGCCGGCGGGCCGCTCGCTCTTCCCCGCCGACGGTGACGGTCCCCCGTCGCGCCGCCCGTCCGCGTCCTGATCCCGCTCCTCGCTCTCCTTCTCGTGCTCGTGCTCGTCCTCGTCCTCGTCGATGATCCGGAAGCGGTATTCGTTGGACTCCCCCACCCATTCGCTGTCGTCGCCGCGCCGCTGGACGACGGCCGCGTTGGCCACGACGTCGTTGGGCACGGCCGCGTCGGAGGTGACGGAGAGCCGGACCTTGACGGTGAGGGTGCCGTCGGCGGGCACGGTGAAACCGTCGCCGTCCTCGTCGAGCACGCCGACCAGTTCGTCCGAGTCGGTCTCCTCGAAGGCGACCGGCCGGGAGGTGGTGCCCTTCGCGTCCTCGAAGTACTCCAGCTGCGGCTGCGAGCGCTTCAGGGCCCGCCCGTCGTCGACCAGCACGATCACCGGATGGACGTCCGCGCAGGTCCGGTCGGTGGTGTTCGTCAGCTCCACCGCCCAGGTCCGGAAGCCACCGCCGGCGACATAGGTGGCGGGTCCCCCGTCGATACGGGTCAGGATCGGGAACTCCTCGCTGTCGGCCCCCGCGCAGCCGACGGCCTCGCCCACCGCCGCGACCGCCACTCCCGGACCACCGCCGAGGCCGGCTCCGACGGCGAACACCAGGGTCAGACAAGTACACAGTCGCATGAACACATGACCATGCCAGCGCCGCCGGGGTGGACGGGGAGCCACGCCCGGGGCCGCCGGGGAGACGGCGGAAGTCCCCTCGATCAGCGGAGGGAGGGGCGTCGGGGCCGTCGGAGGGGCCGCCGCCCCGCAGACCGCTCGGGGGTGCGGGGCGGTGACCCCTGCGGCTCCGCCACGCGGGTGCGGGGCGGTGACGACGAACCCGGGGCGCCCAGACATCGGCACCTCTTCGGCGAACCGGCGGCCTCGCCCTCGCCCTCGCGCAGCACCCGGGGGGGCGCGGCGTCGGCCGTCGGGAGGCCCTCGCCCGTTTCCTCGTTCTCTCCCTCGCCGTCGTCCTAGCCCTCGCCGTCGCCGTCGCCGTAGCCGTAGCCGTAGCCGTAGCCGTCAAGAGGCTGTCAGCCTGGCGGGCCCCTATCCGTCGGCCCGGCCGAACAGCGGTGCCAACAGCAGTTGCGCCGCACCCTCCGCGACCCCGAGCGACCCGCCGGAAGCGACGCGTACCGGCACGTACGGCTCCTCCCCCTGGAGCCGGGCCCACTCGTCGAGCATGGCCCCCACCCCGCGGACGAACACGTCGGGGTGCTCCTCGACCGTGCGGCCCCCGAGCAGCACCAGTTCGATGTCGAGCAACCCGACGAGGTTCGCGGCCCCGGCCCCCAGGACGCGCGCGGCCTCCCCCACGTCCCCCCGGGCGACGGCCGCGAGGCACAGCGCCTCGATGCACCCGCGGTTGCCACAGCTGCACGGGGGCCCGTCCAGCTGGACGATCTGGTGCCCGAACTCCCCGGCACGGGTCCGCGCACCCCGGTGGACGGCCCCGCCGAACACGAGCCCGGCGCCGAGGCCCGTACCGAGGTGGATGTACGCGAAGGAGCCGTGCGTCCCGAGGGCCACGGCCAGCCGCAGCGCCGCCGCGTTGGTGTCCTTGTCGACGACCACGGAGGTCCGCAGCCGCCGGGCGAGGGCGGCCCGCAGCGGGAACCCCTCCCACTCCGGGAACCCGGTGACCCGATGGAGCACGCCGTGCAGATGGTCGAGAGGGCCGGGCAGGGCCACACCGACGCCAAGGAGGGGAGCGCCCTCCTCGGCGAGCAGCCCCTCCACCTCGCGGGCCGCGCTCTCGACCACGGCCTCCGCCCCGGCGCCCAGATACAGCGGGGCGCGCCGCTCGCCGACCACCGTGCCGGTGAGGTCGCAGACCACGGCGGTCAGCGCGTCGCGGTCCAGATGGAGCCCGACCGCGTGACCGGCGTCGGGGACGAGCCGCAGGACGGTGCGCGGCTTGCCTCCGGTGGAGGCGCGGTAGCCCGCCTCGGTCACCAGGCCGTCGACACGGAGCCGGGCGATGATCTTGCTGACGGCCTGCGGGGTGAGCCCCGTCCGGTCGGCCAGTTCGAGGCGGCTTATCCCGGCCGCCCCCGCGGTGCGCAGCAGGTCGAGCACCAGCGCCCCGTTGTGGCTGCGCAGCGCCAGGAGGTTCACTCCCGTCGCCCCTGCGGCGCGCCCGTTCCCGTTGCCGGTGCCGTTCCCATTGCCGTTCACACCTCCATTGTCCCCCGTGCTTGCACTTTGGCAACAGCGTTGCTTAAGTGGACGTATGACTGGCACCACGAACGGCACGGACCCCACCGGTACGGGCTCCACCGGTACGGGCTCCACCGGTACGGCCCCCTCCGCACCGGACGCGCCCGGCGCGACCCCCGCCGCTCCCCTGCGCGTGGCCCTGGTCGGCTACGGCCTCGCCGGCTCCGTCTTCCACGCCCCGCTGATCGGCGCGACGCAGGGCCTCGCCCTCGACACGGTCGTCACCTCGAACCCCGAGCGGCAGGCGCAGGCCCGCGCCGAGTTCCCCGGCGTGCGACTCGCGGCCACCGCGGACGAGTTGTGGGGCCGGGCGGACGAACTGGACCTGGTCGTCGTCGCCTCCCCCAACAAGACGCACGTCCCGCTGGCGACCGCCGCGCTGGAGGCGGGCCTCGCGGTCGTCGTCGACAAGCCGATCGCCGGCACGGCGGCCGAGGCGCGTGAACTGGCCGCCCTGGCCGACGCCCGCGGCCTGCTCCTGTCGGTCTTCCAGAACCGTCGCTGGGACAACGACTTCCTGACCCTCCGCAAGCTCCTCGCCGACGGCGAGCTGGGCGAGGTCCGCCGCTTCGAGTCCCGCTTCGAACGCTGGCGGCCCCAACTCAAGGGCGGCTGGCGCGAATCCGGCGACCCCGCAGAGATCGGAGGTCTCCTCTACGACCTGGGCAGCCATGTCGTCGACCAGGCCCTCACCCTCTTCGGCCCCGCCACCCTCGTGTACGCCGAGTCCGATCTGCGCCGCCCCGGCGCCGAGGCGGACGACGACACGTTCATCGCGGTCACCCACGCGAGCGGCGTCCGCTCCCACTTCTACGCCTCCGCCGTCACCCCTCAGCTCGGCCCCCGCTTCCGGGTGCTGGGCTCCGAGGCCGGCTATGTGAAGTACGGCCTCGACCCACAGGAGGCCGACCTCCGTGACGGCGCGCGTCCCACGCCGGGCGCCCCCTGGGGTGTGGAGCCCGAGGACCTGTGGGGCCGTATCGGCGCCGGCGAGTCCCCCGCCACCGGCGGCGGCAGCCCCGTCCCGACCGTCCCCGGCGACTACCCCGCGTACTACGCCGCCGTGGCCGCCGCCCTGCACGGCACCGGCGAGAACCCGGTCACGGCGTACGAGGCGGCCGCCGCGCTGGACGTCCTGGAGGCGGCCCGGAAGTCGGCGGCCGAGGGAGTGGCGGTGAAGCTCGCATGACGAACACCCCGAACAGCGGGACACCGGGCACCGGGACGCCGGGCACCGGGATGCCGGGTGCCGGGACGCCGAGCCTCGGGACACCGAGCACCGGGTCGCCGGGGGCCGGGACGCCGGGCACCGGGGTGTCGAGCACCGGGTCGCCGGGTGCCGGGACGCCGAGCCTCGGGACGCCGAACAGCGGGACACCGAGCACCGGGACGCCGGGTGCCGGGACGCCGGGTGCCGGGATCGCGAGCGGCGAGACGCCAGGCATCGGGGAACTGGAGGCGCAGGAACGCCGCTTGGTCCTGCCCCGCTTCGGCTTCGACGACGCGTGGGCGCTGGGCTCCCTGCTGGTGGAGACGGCCCGAGAGCGCGAGGCCCCCGTGGCCATCGACATCCGCCGCGGCCCGCAGCAGCTGTTCCACGCCGCGCTCCCCGGCTCGACCCCGGACAACGACGCCTGGATCGACCGCAAACGCCGCGTCGTGGAACGCTACGGCGCCTCCTCCTACCTCGTCGGCGCCCGATTCCGCGCCAAGGGCACGACGTTCGAGGCGTCGTCCCGCCTGGATCCCGACCACTACGCGGCCCACGGCGGCTCCTTCCCCCTGGCGGTCGAGGGCTCGGGCGTCATCGGCACGGTGACGGTGTCGGGCCTGCCCCAACTGGAGGACCACCTGATGGTGGTGGAGGCGCTGGAGCGCTTCAAGCTGGAGCACTCCACGGGCGACGGGTAACCACCGGCAGCCTCAGGGGCGCGGGGAACTGCGCGACCGGCCACGACGAACCCGCGGCCTCCGACGCCCCGCAGCACCCCGCCCCTCAGGCGCCCGGCACCCGGCACCCGGCACCCGGCACCCGGCACCCGGCACCCGGCACCCGGCACCCGGCACCCGGCGGTACCCCTACGCCTGCCCGAACTCCTGCCGCTGTCGCCCGAGCCCCTCGATCTCCAGCTCCACCACGTCCCCGGTCTTCAGGAACGGCTTGGGATCGGGCTCTCCCAGGGCCACCCCCGCGGGCGTCCCCGTGTTGATGACGTCCCCGGGGTAGAGCGTCATGAACTGGCTGACGTACCGCACGACCTCACTCACCGAGAAGATCTGCTCGGCGGTCGTGCCGTCCTGCTTCAGTTCCCCGTTGACCCACAGCCGGAGCCCCAGCTTCTGCGGATCGGGCACCTCGTCCGCCGTGACCAGCCACGGCCCGAGCGGATTGAACGTCTCGCAGTTCTTTCCCTTGTCCCAGGTCCCGCCGCGTTCCAGCTGGAACTCCCGCTCGGACACGTCGTGGGAGACGGCGTACCCGGCGACATGGGTGAGCGCGTCCTCGCGGGACTCGACGTAGCGCGCCGTACGGCCGATGACGACCGCGAGCTCGACCTCCCAGTCCGTCTTGTTCGAGCCGCGCGGGACGAGCACCGTGTCGTACGGGCCGACGACGGTGTCCGCGGCCTTGAAGAAGATCACCGGCTCGGCGGGCGGCTCGGCCCCCGTCTCGCGGGCGTGGTCGTGGTAGTTGAGCCCGATGCACACGATCTTGCCGATCCGGGCGAGCGGCGGCCCGACCCGCAGTCCGGTCGCGTCCAGCTCCGGCAGGTCTGCTGCCTCGGCGGCCTCCCGGATCCGGCCGAGCGCCGCCTCGTCCGCGAGCAGCTCGCCGTCGATGTCCGGCACGATCGCCGAGAGGTCCCGCAGGACCCCCTCGGCGTCGAGCAGCGCGGGCCGCTCCGCGCCCGCCGTACCGACTCGCAGCAGCTTCATGGTCACCATCTCCCTCGAACGCCGGCCGCCCGACCGATGGGTGCAGCCATCGGAGGACTGGTCGATCGTCCAAGGTGACCATTCACTCCGCAAGACCCGGTTCACGGACTGGACCACTACCTCCTGGTAGCCCCCGTTCCGGGGACGGTCCCGCTACGCGGCGGCGGGCGCCGGGGCGGCCGCGGGGGTCACCGGGTAGAGCGCCGCCCGCTCGATCGCGCTCCACGTCGTGCTGGTCACCACGTACAGCGCGGCAGCCAGCGGGACCACCGCCACGGTGAGGAGGGTGAAGAACGACATGAACGGCATGATCTTGCTGACGGCGCCCATGCTCGTCGCCAGCCCCGGCACCTGGTCGTCCCCGGCGGCCGGCATCCCGGCCGTCCCCGCCGCCATCATCCGCTTCGTACGGCGGAAGTTGAAGACCGCGACCCCGGTGACGATCACGAACAGCCCCACATAGACGAGGCCCTGCGCGCCGAGGAGGCCGCCCGCGCCCAGCGCGTCGGCGAAGCGGTCGCCGAGCGGTGCCGCGAACAGCCGGTGGGTGAGGAGTTCGTTGGCCTCGCCGCCGATCTCCTTGTTGGAGAACAGGTGGTAGAGCAGGAAGAACGCGGGGAGCTGGCAGAGGCTGGGCAGGCACCCGGACAGCGGTGACACCTTCTCCGCGGCGTGCAGCTCCAGTACCGCCTTCTGGAGCTTCTCCGGGTTCTTCGCGTGCTTCTTCCGCAGCTCCGCGATCTTCGGCTGCAACGCGACCCGGGCCCGCTGCCCGCGTGCCGCCGCCCGGGACAGGGGGTGCACGAGCAGCCGTACGAGCGCGGTGAACAGGACGATCGCGGCGGCCGTGGCGGAGGCGTGGAACAGCGGGTCGAGCAGATCGGCGAGACGCGCGACAAGGTCGGCGAAAACGGACATGGGTGGGAGCCCTCCAGGGGTCTCGTCGTGCCAGGAGTGGTCCGGAACAGCCCGGTGACCGGGCGTCCGATGACGGGGAACTCGGCGCGACGGCCCGCGTGAGGGGCACGGAGGTGGTGCGAGGAAGTGGGGGTGTGCCCTACGCGGTGACCGTCAGGAGGGCATGGCCGGGCGCCCGGGGCCGCCTACGACCACGGGCGTCGGGATCGCGTTGGGCGAGGAACGCCGTCCGGCGCTCCCGGTCCCTGATCGCCGTCCGTACGCGTGTACGCGGGACGACGGGGGCGCAGCGCGAGGCGATGACCGCGCAGGCGGCGAAGGCCGACCCGGCCGCGGCGGTGGCCGCGAAGGCCACGGCGGCGGAGAGGGTGCCGGCGTCCAGCACGGACAGCTCGAAGAGGACGAGGAGCACGACGGCGAGGGGACGCAGCGGAGCCAGGGCCCGGAACACGGCTCACTCCCCCTCTCGACGCGACACGAACTCCCTCCGTTTATACAGGACGCCCCGGACACCGATACCGGGTCCGGGGCGTGGGGTTGCCAACTGCTCGTCGGGGAGTGTGTACGAGGGTGAATTAGCTCGATCGTGTGATGGTCGGCTTCCGGGCTTGGGGCGGTGTGGGCTGTTCGGGCTACGGTGAGCGGGCGGTCTGGGACACCGGGAACGGAGCCAGCGTGCGGAGCCCCTTTTCCTCCGGAGAGAAGGTCTGGGGCCTCTCCGTCGCCCTCTGTCCGTACCCACCTGGCCAGGTCGTGAGGGAACCGGCCTCCCGGGATCGGACCATGCACAGGATGCGTGTCGCCGCCCCGGGGTTGAGTACGCCGGGGACCTGGGGGCACCTCCCACGCCCTTGTGGCAGTGGGGGAGCGCCCAAGACCGTTCGGGGCGTGCGGCTGGGCGGGCTCACTCATGCTCAGTCCCCAGGAACGGTTCGTATCACCGGGACTTTCCGGTGATCGGGGCGTGGGGTGCGACGCGCCGCGCACGCCCGGTCCGGGGCGTGGAGTCCGCCGCACCGCGCACGCCGGGGCCGGGGGTTCGGCGTTCGTCACGGCATTCGTGACCCAGGGCCCACCGGGGGCCGCATCGGGGCCCCACCGGAGGCGTCCCGCGGCCTCACTGGGCCGGGGAGTCGGGCGGGGGCAGCTGGACGGTGCGTTCGCGGTCGAGGGCTTCGACGCCGTCGACGGCCTGGAGGTCCGCGATCCGGTTCTCCGGGGCGGTTCCGGAGAGCGTGCCGACTACGGGCTGTTCGCCCGTGACGGTCAGCCCGGCCCGCCGCAGGGCGTCGACGATCTCCGCGAACCGGTCGGGGTCGACCGCGAGGACGACCCCGACCGGCGCGGATGCGGAGGACTCGCTCACGGGGCCTGGAGCAGCCCGTGGCCGATGTCCCGGACGGGCTGCGCCAGCGGGAACGCGCCGGCCTTGAGGCGGGCCACGAGGTCGGCCGCGGACACCTGGGGGTGCGCCTCGCCGAGCAGGGCGAGGACGCCCGCGACATGCGGCGTGGCCATGCTCGTACCGCTCAGGTTCTGGTAGCCGCCGCCGGGGGCCGCCGACCGTACGTCCCTGCCGGGCGCGGCGATGTTGATCTCGCCGCCCTGGCCGTTGATGCCGCCGTTGGAGAAGAACGACGGGGTGAGCGCCCGGTCGAGGGAGGCCACGGCGAGGATGGAGGGGCAGTTGGCGGGCCGGCCGACGGGTTCGATGACCGGGGGCCGATTGCTCTCGTTGCCGGCCGCGGCGACGATCACCGTCCCGCGCTCCAGGGCGCGCCGGGCGAGGATCTCGTACGTCTGCGGGAACAGCTCGCCCGGACGGACCGGGGCGCCGAGCGACATGGAGATCACCCGGGCGCCACGGGAGATGGCCCAGGCGATGCCCGCGAGGATCTGGCCGTCCGCGCCGCTGCCCCGGTTGCTGAGGACCTTGCCCGCGAGGATCCGGGCGTCGCATGCGACGCCGTAGCGGGGGCCCTGCCGGGGCTGGGCCGGGCCGGCGACGGTGCCGATGCAGTGGGTGCCGTGGCCGTTGCCGTCCTCGACCGACTCGCCGAGCACGAACGACATGGTCTCCTCGATACAGCCGGCCAGGTCCGGGTGGTCGGTGTCCACACCGGTGTCGAGGACGGCGACCTTCACCCCACGACCGGTCAGGTGGGACATGTTCGCCCGGATCGCCTGGAGACCCCAGGTGAAGCTCTGCTCGTCGACGGCCGGGCCCTGCGCGGCGGCGATCTCGGCCCGCGTGTGGCGGTCGACGACCTCCTCGTCGCTGCGGTAGGCCGGGAAGAACTCCGTCGGCGCCTGCGTCGGGGCGGTGATCGGCATGGCGTACACCATGCGCTCGGGCTCCGCGGCGATGATCGCCGGGTCGGCCTCGGCCGCGGTGACCAGCGCGTGGCGCTGTTCGGGCCGCACCTCGACGACGGCGGCCGCGAGCTCCTCGAAGTGCACGGAGACGTCGGGGCGCTCCAGCAGTTCGGAGACGTTGCCCACGTCTCCTCCGCGGACGCGTTCGACGGAGGCGATCTCGGCGGAGGAACGCAGCGCGTTCAGTCCGCTCTCCTGGTTGCCCGGATCGAGCAGGACGACGTACCTGCCGGTGTACTCCGCGCCCTGGGGAGCGCCGGAACCGTTCATGCGCTGGGGCTGCCCGTCGTGACCACGCCTGTCCATGGGGCCGTTCGCCATTGAATTTCCCGCTTTCTCGTTCTGTGCACTGCCCCCGAGGGATCGTGGACGCGCGTCGCTTCACGGAGCGCTGGCATGCCGAGATGGCGCAGAGTCGTGGGGGCGCGGCCTGGCCGCACGTCGACGCGCGGCGCCCTCGCCTGCGGCAGAGCGGTCCCGTGACGGACCGTTGCCTCCGCGTGGCGCCTCGAACACCGTCGCACCGGGCGCGGAGGTCGGCAACACAGCACGGCCGGGCGGGGCAGCGACCGCGGCCACTCCGGCCCTCACCCGAGACGGAGGCCCTCACCCGGGGCGGACCTCTCACCCCAGTCGGACGCTCTCACCTGAGGCGCACGGACCGGAGCGTGCCCCAGACCACGAGCCGGTACGTGGAGGTGTACGCGGGGGTGCAGGTGGTGAGCGTGAGGTAGTGCCCGGGCCTGTCGTACCCGTACGCCGGCAGTACCCCGCTGCGCGGCACGGGGCGCAGGACACCGCCGTCGCCGGGCGTGGTGCGGGGGAGCGTCCGGTCGACGACGTATGTGTGGACGGCGTCGCGGGTCTCGATCCGTATCTCGTCGCCGCGGTCCAGACGGTCCAGGTGCCGGAAGGGCTCGCCGTGGGTGTTGCGGTGCCCGGCGAGCGCGACGTTCCCGGGCCGCCCGGGCTGCGCGGTCCGCGGGTAGTGGCCGACGTACCCGCGGTCGAGGACGTCCGCCCGCCCGATCCCCTCGGCGAC
>NZ_LIQX01000144.1 GCF_001418475.1 Streptomyces ossamyceticus
AAGCCACGCGGCGGAGCGGGGACGGTGACACCGAAGGCGAACCACGCGGTGTCGGCGGAGCGGGGGGAACACCGCGTGACGTCGGAGTCGTAGGCGCCCGGTGGAGTAGGGGGCGCGTGGTCGAGGGCGGCTTGTTTCTATGCCTACTTGCGCGGTCACGTGACAATGGACGGTGGCCCTTCCGGGGGACACCCCGGGGACAGGCCCCGTGCACCGTCGTACGAGGAGGAGAAGACATGGCGGAGCCCACGCCGCGTCGGCACGAACCGCGGCTACGCCCCGCGCCCCTGCTCTTCGAGCCGGCGGAGGCGGCCGGCGACCCCGAGCACTTCTTCGATCTCGAGTCGATCGACGATCCGCGGGCGCTGCTGTCGCGCTCGACGGAGCTGGCGCAGGCGTTCCGGGCGGCGGCGGACCGGGCCGTGGAGTTCCAGGCGATCGCGGCGGCCCAGCTGGCCGATCCCCGGCGGTTCGACCGTCTGACCGCGGCGGACATCGCGGAACGGGCGGAGTGGACCGAGGACTACGCGAAGAAGATGGTCGACTTCGGCCGGGATCTGCTGCGGGGGCGCGACGTGAGCGGCCCCGACACCCTCTGAGCCGCCGGACCCCACCCTCCGGTCGCCCGCGAAACACCGCCCGGCATATGCCGGGCGGGCAAGATACCCCACTTGCCCCGCTCCCGTACCGCATTCCCGCAACCCTGGGGAATCAGATGGTGACGGCCGGTAGACATGGAGACATGAGCGCTGGGACGGATGCGGGCAGGTATCCACAGGACCGGGTCGACGTCACGGGAGTGACGGCGGAGGGGGCCGCATGGCTGGCCTCGGCAGGAACGTATCCGCGGCGCACCTCGGCGGCCCGCCGGGAGGAGTGGCGGGCCGCTCCGCTGGTGCTGCCGTGCGGGACGGTGTTCGACGTGGTCAGCGCGCCGGCCCTCTTCGGGCGGCGGATGCTCGACCGGCTGTGGACCGAGGGACCGGGATCCGGCCCCGTGGCCGTGCACCGCGGGCGGATGCTCCTCTTCGCCTCCCCCGGCACCGCTCATCGCCTGCCCACCCTGCTGGAGTGGGAGGAATGGGGCGCACCCGGCCGCACGGGCGCCGTCCCGCCCCTCCTCTGCCACGGCACCGGCGACACGGTCACCGTCCCGGCGCTTCACACCCCGGAGCCCCTCCACACCCCGGAGCCCCGCGGCGGCCGAGGCGACGCCGGCACCCTCCCCGTCGCCCGGGCCGGATCCCGCTGGGTCGCCGCTCCCGACACACCGCGGCCATGGCTTCCGGGACCCGAGGTTCTGCTCTGGGCGGCCGTGCGGGCGGCTCGCGCGAGGGCCTCCGCGACCGTACGGATATCGATTTTTCCTCCCGCCGATCAGGGTGCTAAGGTCTACGACGTCAGCAGGCGCCGCTAGCTCAGTTGGTTAGAGCAGCTGACTCTTAATCAGCGGGTCCGGGGTTCGAGTCCCTGGCGGCGCACGACACGAAGAAGCCCCTCGCGGAAGCGAGGGGCTTCTCTCGTTGCCGTCCGGCCCGCCTACGTACCGGTCGTCGTGATCTTCACCGTCCACTCCCCCGACGGCGTACGGCCCTCCACCTCGACGCGTACGCCCTCCCCGGGCACCGTGAAGCTCTCGCCCACCCGCACCGGCGCGTCCGCGAGGGGCGGGTACACCGACTCGTCCCAGCACGCGCCGGTGAGCGGATGGGCG
>NZ_LIQX01000145.1:0-3632 GCF_001418475.1 Streptomyces ossamyceticus
CGGGGTCGTGCGCGGCATCGGCGCGGCCGCGACCCCGTGCAGCGGTGTGCCCGGCCTGGGTGCCGTCTGAGCCATGGGAGCACTCCTTCCTTACCTCCCCCGCGACTGCCCGCCCCCGCTTACCAGGTCACACCTGGGGAGCCCCGTCGGCAAGTCGGAGTAAGGGAAAAACCTGGTCACGGCCGGGGGCCGGGATGCGCGGGGCGTGGCGGCGTGCTTCGCTGAGGGGCATGCGGATGCCGATGCCGCGTGCGCGCCGGGCGCCGGATCCCGTGGAGCGGCAGCAGCTGCTGCGGGTACACGGTCGCAGCGTCGCCTGGCTTCCGCCGCTGATGGTTCTCTGCGCCGTCCCCGCCCTCGACTGGGTGACCAGCGGCGACTTCCGGGTCATCTCGTGGCTGGTGCTCGTCCCGGGGATCGCCGCCGCGGTCTGCGGGGTGTGGACGACGGCGCTGTTCGCGGTGCTGGCGATGATCGCGTACTACATGGTCGACAACGCCTGGCCGCACCAGTACCGCAGCGGTCTTCCCGACTTCATCCTTCTCGCCCTCGGCGGGGTGATGTCCGTCCTGGCCTGCGCGGTGCGGCTGCGCGGGCAGGAGCGGATGCTGCACATGCGGGCCGTCGTCGACACCACCCGCAAGATCCTGCTGCGCCAGCTGCCACCGCACGCCGGCGGCCTCGACCACGCCGAGGTGTATCTCGCGGCGGACAGCGAGGCCCGCGTCGGCGGCGACTTCTACGACATCCAGCCGAGCCCGCACGGCACGCGCGTCCTCGTCGGCGACGTCCAGGGCAAGGGCCTCGGGGCGGTGGAGGCGGCGTCCGTGCTGCTGGGCACGTTCCGGGAGGCCGCGTACTACGAGGCGGAACCCGGCACGGTGGCCGAACGGCTGGAGACCCGGATGATCCGCCACGTCCGCTACTGCGCCCATGTCGGCCGCGACGACGCGGAACGCTTCGCGACCGCCGTGCTCCTCGACTTCCCCGAGCTGCGCAGCGAGCGCACCGACTGGGGTCCCGACACGACGGGCCTCGACACCCTCACCGTCGACATCATCAACTTCGGCCACGAACCCCCGCTGCTGGTCTCCCCCGACGGTGTACGCGTCCTCGTGCTGGGCGACGGACTCCCGCTGGGCCTCAGCGAGTTGGAACCCACCAACCCGACGGGCCCACCGGCCGCCGGCGGACCGGGCTGTGTGGGCGTCACCGTGCGGCTCGCCCCCGACGAGGCGTTGCTGTTGGTCACCGACGGGGTGACGGAGGCGCGGGACGGGGACGGGGTGTTCTTTCCCCTGCGCGCCTATCTGAGCCGGGCGATCGCCGCCGATCCGCGTGCCGCGACCGACCCGGTCGCCCTCGTGCGCCTCGTCCACGACGGCGTCCTCGGTCACACGGGCGGGTATCTCGACGACGACACGACGATCTTCGCGGTGCGCCGCGGCACCGGCACCGGACGTGCCCCCGGCGCCACCGAGGTCCCCTGACCGGAACCTCCCTCGACAGGGCGATCCCACCCGGTCCTTTCCCCGTTTGCACGCGCAGCGGTTACGGTGCTGGCTGGCGTACGTGATCGATGGGGAGGGAACCGATGCCCGGAACCGTGCTGCTGCTCGCGGCCTCGCCCGTGGGCAAGGGGTGCCTGGTGGACGCGGCCTCCGTGCTTCCCGTGCTCGCGGCCGTCTCGCCCGAGGTCCTGTCCGGCACGGGTACGGCGAACGTCGTCGAACTCGCCGACCCCCTGGAGCCGCAGGCCGTCCTCACCCGGCTGCGGGCGGCGGCCACAGCGCCCGGCCCGCTCACCGTGTACCTCACCGGGCAGCTGCAACTCGACCGCAAGCAGCGGCTCGTGCATCTCGCGCTGGCCCGCACCACCCCGGCGACCGTGCGCTACACCGCGTTCCCCTGGCACTGGATGGTCGAGGAACTCCGGCTGCGCGCGCCCGGATCCACGACACTGTTCCTCGATCTGCACGCCGACGCGGAGGTGTGGCGGCAACTGGCGGGGCGGCCGTTGCCGGTCGGCCCGCGGGTGAACGTGTACGGGCGGATCGCGCCGCCGCCGTCCCGGCGGGGCGTGGCCGTACCGCAGTACATGAAGGCCCTCGCGACGATACTGCGCAGCGGACAGCGCCTGCCTCCCACGGTCCTGCACGAGCAGGTGCTGCTGCGGACGACGGAGTACGGGGACATCCTCCTGGCCCAGGACGCGGGGGCCGCCGGCGGCGGGCCGCAGGGAGACCCGGTCGCCGTCCTGCCCGAGCCGGCCATGGTCCTGTCCGAGCAGGTCGTCGTCCTGCCCGAGCCGCCCACCGGTGTGCCGAACGCACGGACCGGGGGCGCGGAGGCGGGGAAAGCCGAGGCCAGGGGCACGGATGCCGGGGGTGTGGAGGCCGGGGGCGCGGAGGCCGACGATCCTCATCTCGCCATCACGACCGCCGTGCAGGACGGGCGGCACGCCGAGGCCGACGCTCTCGCCGCCCGGTGGGAGGAGGCCGCCCGGCGCGCGTTCGGGGCGGGGACGGCACAGGAGCTGCACTGGCGTGAGGTGCGGGCCGACCTGGCGATGTTCGCCGGGGACGCGGCGCGCAGTTGCGAGACCTGGATGGGCGTGGCCGAGGCGCGGCTGGCCACGGGGCAGGACGTGCGGGACCCGGCGGTCGAGGCGGCCGTCGACCGGGCCCACCACCAGTGGGGCCAGATCGGTGACCCGCGGCGGGCCGGTGAACTGGGGCTGCGGCTGGTCGAGTTGCGGAGCCGGGTGCCGGGGCGGCGGGAAGGGGCGCTGGACCATGTACGGCAGCACCTCGCCGAGTTGAGGTCGGCCCAGCACGTACCCGGTTAGTCGAGCCGGGCCGATGAGCCGTCGTTCCGTTCGTCGTAGATCGATGAGCCGTCGATCAGAGCGCGCGCGGGGCCGACCTCGGAGGGGGAGTTGTGCGAGGTCACACCGATGATGTGCCCCCGCACGTCGATCACTTAAGCGGGCGCGGATCCGGATCGGATCGGAGCTTGATCGGAGTTTGCTCCGAAACCGGTCAAGCCTCGGTAAAAAGCACCTCCCCTCGCCAACCGTTCACACCGCCTCCGCATCAGTGGGGCGCGGGGAGCCGCACCCTGAACCACGCGCCGTCGCCGGAGGGTTCGAGGAGCACCGTGCCGCCGTGGGCCGTCGCGATCGCGGTGACGATGCTGAGGCCGAGTCCGCTGCCCGGTGCCTTGGTTGCCTCGCCGCGGACGAAGGGCTCGAAGAGGCGGGCGCGGAGTTCCCGAGGGATGCCGGGGCCGTCGTCCATGACCTCGATGACGCGGTAGCCGTCCTCCGTGCCGAGGCCCAGCGTGGTGGTGGTGCCGGGCGGGGTGTGGACGCGGGCGTTGTTCAGCAGGTTGGCGACGAGCTGGTGCAGACGGAGCGGGTCGCCGGTGACGGTGTGGTCGCCGGGCGCGAGGAGCAGCCGTACGGGGTGGTCGGGGTGGCAGTCCCGGGCGGCGGAGGCGGCGTCGCGGCAGAGCTGGGCGAGGTCCACGCAGGTCAGTTGCAGGGGTTGGCCGAGGTCGAGGCGGGTGAGCAGGACGAGTTCGTCGATGAGGGTGCTCATCCGGCCGACCTCGGTGGCGATCCGGCCGAG
>NZ_LIQX01000145.1:3695-3978 GCF_001418475.1 Streptomyces ossamyceticus
CAGCGGGACGGCGGCGGTGGTCTCGACCTGGACGAGGCGTTCGACGGCGCGGCGGTCCTCGACCGTCGAGCGGGCGGTGACCACGTAGCTGCCCTCGTGGGTACGGCCGGCCAGGGGGACCCGCACCACCTGGGCGCGGTAGGCCTCACCGAACCCGGAGGGGTCGGTCCGCGCCGAGTACGCCTTGAGGCGGCCGGGGGTGAGGGAGGGGAAGGCGGGCAGACCCGCGGAGCCGGGGTAGCGCTCCACGACCCTGCCGTGCGCGTCGAGGACGAGGACGAGG
>NZ_LIQX01000146.1 GCF_001418475.1 Streptomyces ossamyceticus
CCCGCACACACCGTGCCGCGGGCCCGGCCGCACTGGACCGCGGCCGCGACGGCCGCCCGCGCCCCTGGACCAGCGGGCGCGGGACCCGCACGGGACGGCCCCCGGCACCGGGCACCGTCGGAGCGTTCCGCCGGCTCACGCCTGCACGATCGGTTCCCTGGTGAACAGGGCGCCCAGCTCCGGGGCGTTCACCCTGCGGTCGGCCAGGCGCAGGGCCTCCCAGACGCTGACCTGGGTGGCGGTGAGGACCGGCTTGCCCAGCTCCTTCTCCAGGACGGGGATGTGGGAGGCGGTGCGCAGGGCCGTGTCGGGCAGCAGGAGGGCCTGGGCGTCGGGGCGGTCCGCGTCCCGGGCGAGGGCGAGGATGTCGTCGACGGTCCAGGCGGCCACCTCCGCCGCCGTGGCGACGCCGGCCCCGCGCGCGGAGACGACCTCCAGCCCGCCCGCCGTCAGGAAGTCGACGAAGAGGCGGGTCACGTCGTCCGGGTACGTCGCGGCGACGGCCACACGGGACGCGTGCACCTCCCGCGCCGCGTGGACGAACGCGAAGGCGGTGGAGGAGGCGGGCAGGCCCGCCGTACGGGCCAGGGCGCGGATCTGTTCGTGGGCGCCCTCGTAGCCGAGGACGAAGCTGCCGCCCGCGCACGCCCAGACGACGGCCTCGGCGCCGGACAGCCGCAGGGCCTCGCAGCCCGCTGCCAGCCGCTCGGGCGCACCCATCTCCCGCAGCGCGTCCACCCGGTGCGGGTCCTCACCGACGTCGATCCGCGCGAGGTCGACGCGGATGTCGCTGCCCAGGAGCTGCTCTATGCGTGGATAGTCGTCCTCGGCGGAGTGGCCCGGGTGGAGGAGTCCGAGAGCGGTCATGCCCAACCTTCCTGTTCTACCGGCCGACGCCGGCGGTGGTGTGACGGCCCCGCACCGGACGCCTGCCTGGCCGACTCGTCGAGCAGAGCCTGGTACGGACCCACCGCCCGGGTACCCAGGTGACGCACCGCCGCCCCTCATCGTCACCTGGTTGGCCGAGAGAACGCGGATCCACGCCCCGCGCCGGGCACGGCCTCGTGGCCCGTGGCCGAAAAGGCGGCGAAGACAGCGTGCACGACACGACCACCGGCCTCACGCAGAGAGAGGCATCGGCGACGGAACGTGTGCAAGTCCTGGTTGACGGCGGGGGGTTCGGGTGCGAGCGTGTCCATCAGTGCATGTCACACGCATCCCACGGGGCCGATCGAGTCGCATCCCGCCACGATCCACGCTCCGTCCAGGCCGCACTACGGACGGTTTCCCACCGATATGACCGCGACGCGCAGACCGACGCTCCTCGTCCTCGACGCCGAGCCCCGCCCCCGGCTCGGGCGCCTCACCGGACGGGCGACGATCGAGTACACCGACGCGTCGACGCTGCCCGAGCGGCTGCCGCACGCCGATGTGCTGCTCGTGTGGGACTTCACCTCCCACGCGGTGCGGGACGCCTGGCCCGGGGACGGCCCCCGCCCCCGCTGGGTGCACACGGCGAGCGCCGGCGTCGACCACCTCCTGTGCCCCGAACTCGTCGCCTCCGACACGGTGGTGACGAACGCCCGCGGCATCTTCGACGAGCCCATCGCCGAGTACGTCGCCGCGCTCGTCCTGAGCATGGCGAAGGACCTGCACCGCAGCTGGGAGCTCCAGGGCCGCCGGGAGTGGCGGCACCGCGAGACGCTGCGCGTCGCGGGAAGCCGCGCCTGCGTGGTCGGGTCGGGACCCATCGGGCGGGCGATCGTACGGTCGCTGAAAGCGATCGGTGTGCACAGCGCCCTCGTCGGCCGGGTGGCACGCGTCGGCGTCCACGGCCCCGAGGACCTCGACCGGCTGCTCGCCCGCGCCGACTGGGTGATCGCGGCGGCCCCGCTGACGGAGGAGACCCGCGGCATGTTCGACGCCCGCCGCTTCGGCGTCATGCAGCCCTCCGCGCGCTTCGTGAACGTGGGTCGTGGCCGGCTCGTGGTCGAGGACGCGCTCGTGGACGCCCTGCGCCGACGGTGGATCGCGGGGGCGGCGCTCGACGTCTTCGACCGGGAACCACTGGCGGGGGACGACCCGCTGTGGGACGTACCCGGCCTGATCGTCTCGCCCCACATGAGCGGCGACACGGTGGGCTGGCGCGACGCCCTGTCCGAACAGTTCGTGAAGTCGTACGACCTGTGGGAGGCGGGGCGGAGGCTGCCGCATGTGGTGGACAAGGGGAAGGGGTACGTACCGGGCGCCCAGTAGCTCGGGGGCGGCTGTTTGTTCGGCGGGTGCGGGTAAAGCGACCGGGGCTGCGCCCCGTGCTTTTCGGGATGAAGGCCGGGCCGCAGGCCGAAGCCTTCAGGGGCGCGGGGAACTGCGCGACAAGCCAGAGACTGCCCGCACCCGCCATCGCACCTCGCCTCCCGAGCTATGAGGCGGGCGTCCCTCCTCCCCCCGGCCCGGAATAACCGGAGCCACCCTCCTGTTAACTCCCGGCGTACCCAAGAACCGCCGCGAACAGCAGGAGGCCAGCCGTGACCGCAGACGAGATCCGAGGCAAGACGCACGGCACCGCCCCGGTCCCGCTCTCCGTCCTCGACCTCGTCACCGTCGGCGCCGGCCGCACCGCCACCGACGCCCTGCGCACGAGCGTCGCCCTCGCCCGCCAGGCGGAGGACCGCGGCTACCACCGCTACTGGGTCGCGGAACACCACTCCATGCCCGGCGTGGCCTCCTCCTCCCCGGCCGTGATCCTCGCCCACCTCGCGGCCCACACCACCCGTGTCCGCCTCGGCTCCGGCGGCGTGATGCTCCCGAACCACGCCCCTCTGGTCATCGCGGAGCAGTTCGGCACGCTGGAGGCCATGGCGCCCGGCCGGGTCGACCTCGGCCTCGGCCGCGCCCCCGGCACGGACGGCGCCACCGCCGCCGCCCTGCGCCGCTCGGCCCGGCTCCACGAGGGCGCCGACGACTTCCCCGAGCAGCTCGCGGAGCTGACCCGGTTCCTGGACGACGACTTCCCCGACGGCCACCCCTACCGCCGTGTCCACGCGGTACCGGGCCCGATCCAGGGCACGTCGCCCGGCGGTGTGCAGTCCCCGCACCGCCCCCCGATCTGGCTGCTGGGCTCCTCCGGTTTCAGCGCACGCCTGGCCGGTGAACTCGGTCTGCCGTTCGCCTTCGCGCACCACTTCTCCGCGCGGAACACGATCCCGGCCCTCGACCTGTACCGCGAGACGTTCCGCCCCTCCGCGGTCCTCGACGCCCCGTATGCGCTGATCGGGGTCTCGGCCCTCGCCGCCGACGAGGAGAAGGAGGCCCGCCGGCAGGTCAGGGCCGCCGCCCTGAACATGGTCCGGCTGCGCACCGGCCGCCCCGGCCTCGTCCCGACCCCGGAGGAGGCGGAGGCGTACCGGTTCAGCGCGGTCGAACAGGACTTCATCGACTCCTGGAACGCCGACGTCGTCCACGGCACCGTCGACGAGGTCCGCACCCGCCTCGACGACCTGCACAAGCGCACCGGCGCCGACGAGCTGATGCTCACCACCCACGCCCACAGCCCCGACCTGCGCCTGCGCTCCTACCAACTGATCGCGGACGCCTACGACCTGCCGCGGATCCCCCGTACCGACGGCGATCGGTGAGCGGCCTCAGGCCCGGGGCCCGTACCGAGGCCCGTACCGAGGGCACTCGGTAGGCGGCCTCAGGTCTGGGGGCACGCCGCGGTGCCCAGCAGTTCGCCGATCCGTTCGGGCGACACCGCGCGGGAGTACAGCCATCCCTGCCCGGTGTCGCAGCCGAGTCTGCGCAGCCGGGAGGCCTGGGCGTCGGTCTCCACGCCCTCCGCGGTGACGGTCAGCCCGAGCCGGTGGGCGAGCTGGACGAGGGCCTCGACGATGATCTCGTCGGCGGGGTTGGGCACCCCGTCGTCCCCGGTCCCGCCCTCCTGCGGCGTCTCGTACTGGAAGCCCCGGACGAACGCCCCGTCCAGCTTCAGCACCGACACCGGCAGCCGGCTCAGGTACGCGAGGTTGGAGTAGCCCGTGCCGAAGTCGTCGATGGCGATACGGACCCCCATGTCGCTGAGGGCCTTGAGCGCCTGCAACGGGCGGCCGGCGGAGCCCATCAGCGCGGACTCGGTGAGTTCGAGCTGGAGCAGATGCGGGGCGAGGCCCGTCTCGGAGAGGATCTCGGCGACATCGGCGACGAGGTCGGAGTCCCAGACCTGGCGCACGGCGACGTTGACACTGACGAAGATCGGCGCCCGGCCGGGGTGGTCGAGCTGCCAGCGGCGGGCCTGCCGACAGGCGGTCGCGAGGATCCAGCGGCCGAGCTGGACGATCGAACCGTCCTCCTCCGCCAATGAGATGAACCGATTCGGCGTCAACAGACCGAACTGCGGATGGTGCCAGCGCACCAGCGCCTCCACCCCGCGCACCTCGCCCTGCGCCATCCCCACCAGCGGCTGGTACTCCAGGACGAACTCGCCCCGCCCGATGGCCGCCCGCAGCGTGGACGACAGTGCCTGACGGGTCATCCGGTGGGCATTGCGCTCCGGATCGAACAGCGTCCAGCGGGACTTGCCGTCGGCCTTCGCCCAGTACAGCGTCGTGTCGGCGGCCTGCATCAGCCCGGTGGCCGTGGTGCTCGCCGACTGCCGTTCCACGACGCCGATCGACGCCGACACGGACAGCCGCTGCCCGGCGAGGTCGAAGGGCGCCTGGAGGGTCCTGAGCACGGACTCGGCCAGGTCGGCGAGTTGTTCGGTGCCGGTGGAGTCCTCGACGAGCACGGCGAACTCGTCGCCGCCGAGCCGGGCCACCAGCGGGGCCGTGGCCGGCGCGCCCGCCGAACGGCCGTACGCCGCCGCCTCCGCGCATCGGGTGAGCCGCTCGGCGACGGCCGAGAGCAGCCGGTCGCCGACCCGGTGGCCGAGGGTGTCGTTGACCGCCTTGAAGCCGTCGAGGTCCAGATAGACCAGGCCGATCCGGCCGGTGCCGGACTCCTCGTAGGCGTCCCGCTCCAGGGCGGCGGCCAGCCGTTCGAAGAACAGGGTGCGGTTGGGTAGCCGGGTCACCGGGTCGTGCAGCTGCAAGTGCTGAAGTCTGGCCTGAAGTTGACGGTTGGCGCTGATGTCGGTCACCGAGAGCAGGACCGCGCCCTCCTCCTCGGGCAGCGGCGCCACCGACACCTGGACCCACAGGGAGGTCCCGTCGGGCCGTTTGAGCCGGCGGGTACAGCGCAGCCGTGCCTGTCGGCCGCGCAGCACCTCGCGATACGCGTGCCAGGTGCGGGTGTCCGCGGCGAGGTCGACCAACTCGGCCGCGACGCGCCCCGCGAGCGGCCCGGCCGCCCCGTTCCCCAGCAGTGTCTCCATCGCCGCGTTCGCGGTGGCGACCCGCCCTTCGCGGTCGACGACGGCCATGGCCAGCGGCGCCGCGGAGAAGGCGGAGGGAGTGCTCTCGACCACCGCTCGGTCCGACGCGTCCGCCGTGCCCGACGTCGCTGACACATCTGACGCCTCGACGTGACGCTCTGTAGTCGCTGACCGGACGAGGTCTGCCGCGGGCGCCGGCCCTTGGGACGTTCCGCTCACCGTTCGCTCCCGCAGTGCACTCGTTTTTCGTACGGATCTCGATTGTGTCGTCGGAGCGGCCGAACTAAGTACGAGGGGCGCTCTGGCCGTGTCCGTGCAGGAAAGTGTGCCGATCATAGAGGTTGCCCTCAGGGCCTTCTAGCCACTCTCCAGTCTCCCTGAACAACGACCAGATCTGACAGATCGTTTCTGCCCCGAGCTGAACGGCTTCCCGGATTCGTCGACCGCTTGTGACGTTCCGTGAGTGCACGGGGTGTCGCCCCGAGGGGGCTGTACGGCCGTCCCTCACTCGTCTGGTGCAGGCAAACAGGGCAAAGTGCTACTAATTCGGAAAATCTGTACGCGGTGTCCCAAGACTCGCGTTCGGAGGTCCCCGTGCAGCGTCCGCACCCCTGGAAGGGGCCTCTCCGGCAGGGACTCCTCGACGGCCGCGTGCCCGCGTTGCGCAGTACGGCGGCCATGCTGACCTCGCTGACCGCCCTCGCCGCGACCTCCCTGATCGCCGCCCCGTCGGTCGCCGTACCCCTGTCCCAGGCGTGCGCCCTGCGCAGGACCGAGGCGCATCACTCGGAGGGTCTCGACACCTGGAACGCCGCCTATCCGCGCCCCACGCGCGACCTCGACGCCGTACTGGTGTTCCTCTCCTTTCCGGACTCCATCCCCGTCACCTCCCCGGAACAGCTGACCGCCGATCACTTTCCGGACACCAGTCAGTTCTTCGAACGCGCCTCCTACGGCAAGTTCGCCCTGAATCCGCATCCGCACCGCCAATGGCTGCAGATGCCGCGCCCCTCCACGTCGTACGCCATACGGCGGGACTGGAACGCGCCGCACCGGGCCGCCTATCTGAAGGACGCCCTCGCGACCGCCGACCCGTACATCGACTTCTCCCGCTACGGCATCGTGTACTTCATCGCCGACCCGCACGCGCCCGGCGTCGACTCGGACGCGACGAAGGTGGTGAACCTGGACTCGCCCCTGGAGGTCGACGGGACGGGTCTGCGCCGCGTCGTCACCGTGTTCGAGAAGCATCCGCCGGACCGTCTCGTCCTCGCCCATGAGACCGGCCATGTCTTCGACCTGCCCGACCTCTACCACCGGCCCGTCGACGGCAAGGGCGACTGGGACACCCATGTCGGTGACTGGGACCTCATGGGCAGCCAGTTCGCTCTCGCGCCCGACTTCTTCGCCTGGCACAAGTGGAAGCTGGGCTGGCTCGAACAGCACCAGGTGGCGTGCGTGCGCGGTACCGGTGTCACCCGGATGACGCTGGAGGCGGTGGGGGCGGGACCGGCGC
>NZ_LIQX01000147.1 GCF_001418475.1 Streptomyces ossamyceticus
GGGCACCGGCTCGCCGACACCGTGCTGGACCTGAGGGGTGTCGGCGAGCCGGTGCCCGACCCCGCGCCGCAGCAGGCGGAGTTCTTCGAGGAGGAGCCCACCGGGCCGCCGCGTCGGCCCGCGCCCGCGGGCGTGCTCTTCCTGGAGAACGGCGGCGGCAAGTCGGTCCTGCTCAAGCTGATCTTCTCGGTGATGCTGCCTGGGCACCGCAACACCCTCGGCGGGGCCAGCTCGGGCGTGCTGCGCAAGTTCCTGCTCGCCGACGACTGCGGACACGTCGCGCTGGAGTGGCAGCACACCCTCACCGGTGAGTGCGTCGTCGTGGGCAAGGTGAGCGAGTGGCGCGGACGCCAGGTCTCCAACGACCCCCGCAAGTTCGCCGAGGCCTGGTACTCCTTCCGGCCCGGCCCCGGCCTCAGCCTCGACAACCTCCCGGTCGCCGAGTCCACCGCCGTCCGGCCGCCCGTCGAGGGAGCCTCCGGCGCGCAGGGGCGCCGGCGCACCATGAAGGGGTTCCGGGACGCCCTCACCGAGGCGGGCAAGGCGTATCCGCACCTGGAGGTGCACTGGGAGGAGATCCACGACCGCTGGAACGAGCATCTGACCGACCTCGGCCTCGACCCCGAACTCTTCCGCTATCAGCGGGAGATGAACGCCGACGAGGGCGAGGCCGCCGGCCTGTTCGCGGTGAAGAAGGACTCCGACTTCACCGACCTGCTGCTCCGCGCGGTCACGGACACCCGGGACACCGACGGGCTCGCCGACCTCGTCGGCGGTTTCGGCAACAAGCTCGGACGCCGGGCCGAGCTGATCGCCGAACGCGACTTCACCGCCGGGTCCGTGGACCTGCTCGGCCGGATCGTGGAGGCCGCCGAGGCACGGTCACGGGCCCGCGACATCCACACGGCCGCCGAGCGGCGGACGCGCACCCTGGCCCGGCGACTCTCCGCCAGGGCCACCCGGGAAAGGGTCAGGGGCACCGATCTCGCCCAGCGGGTCACGGCCGCCGCGTACGCGGTCACCCACGCCGAGGGCGCCCGCGAGCGCAGCGCGCTGATCGCGGCGCAGCTCGCCTACCGGCACGCCTCCCTCGCGCTGGCCGCCGCCGAGAAGTCGGCCGCCGCTCAGAAACGGGAACTGGCCGACGCGCGCACCCTGCACTCCGCCTGGCAGGCCGCCGAGGCCGTGCTCAGGCACCGTGCCGCCGCCGACCGCGTCGCCCGTGTGGCCGCCGCCATCCAGGAGGCCGAACGGGACGCGGCCCCCGCCCTCGCCGCCCGCGCCAGGGCCGCCGTCGACCTCGTACGGGCCCTACACACGGCCGCCGAGAGCGCCGAGAACCTCGCCAACGAGGGCGAGGAGCGGTCTGCGGCTCTCCAGGAGCTCGGCGAGGCCGCCCACCGGGACTCCACCGCCGCCGCCACCGAGGCGCAGCGCGCCCGCAGCGAGATCGGGCACCTGAAACAGCGGCTCAGCGAGGTCGAGCAGGAGACCGCCGAGGCGGTCCGGGCAGGCTGGCTCGACGACAGCGCGCCCGACGCCGACCCGGCCAGGGCCGCCCTCGCCGCCAGCGACGCCGAGAAGACCGCCGTCGCCGCCTGGGACACCGCCCGGGAGGCCTCACGACGCGCCTCCGAGCACGCCAGGGAGGCGGCCTCCGCCGAGGCCCGCGCGGAGCTGACGGCCGCCCGCGCGGCCGACGCCGCCGTCGCCGCCGAGCGCGCGTACGACGGGGAGCGGCGCACCGCCGAGGCCCTCGCGGCGGAGGAGCGCCTCGCCGAACTGCTGAGCCTGCCGGGCGCCGCCCGCACGAACCGGGCCGGGGTGCCCGTACCCCGCGCCGCGGGCGACGGCCCCGGCGGCGCGGCAGCCGCGAGGCCCGCCGAGCCGGAGCGGACGGGGCCGGCGGACGGCGCGACCGATGGCCCCGGCGACTCCGGTTCTGCGGGCGACGGCCCCCTCACCCCCGAGGAACTGGACCGCTTCGCGGACGAGCTGCGCGAGCTGCTCGACGAGAACGTGTCCTCCGCGGAGCGCACCCTGTTCGAGCTGCGCACCGCCGCGGCCGACGACTCCCGCATCCTCGGCGCCCTCGGCGACGGCGGACTGCTGCCGCCGGGCCCCGACGTCCTGGCCACCGTCGAGTTCCTCGGCGAGCACGGCATCCCCGCCCTGCCCGGCTGGCGCTACCTCGCCCAGGCCGTGGACCCCGCCGACCACGCGCGCGTGCTGGCCGCGCGCCCGGAGCTGGTCGACGGCGTCATCATCACCGACCCCGACTCGCACGTCCGCGCCCGTGCGGCGCTCAGCGACGCGGCGCTGCTCCCGCGGTCCGCCGTCGCCGTCGGCACGGCCGCCGCCCTGCTGGCTCCGACACCGCCCCTGGACGCGGGCGACGGCACCTCGTCCGAGGTGTTCCTCGTCCCACCGAACCCGGCCATGCACGACGAGCGCGCCGCCGACGAGGAGCGCCAGGCCCTGCGCGCCCGCGCGACCGAGCGCGACGAGGAGATCCGGGCCCTCGCGGCCCGCCTCGGCAAGGACCGGGAACTCGCGGCGCGACTCGCCTCCTGGCGCACCGGCTGCCCGGCGGGCCGCCTCACCGAGCTGGCCACGTCGGCGGGGGAGACCCGCGCGTTCGCCGAGGAGGCCGAGGCGGAGCTGGCCGAGGCCCGGACCGTGCGGGCGGAGGCCGAGGAGGCGGCGGCCGAGGCCGCCCAGGTACGGGACGAACGCCAGGAGGCCGCCCAGAAGGCCCGGCGCGCCGCCGACGCCCTCGCCGGACTCGCCTTCCGGCTGCGGGAACGCGCCGGCTGGCAGGTCAAGCTCCGCGAACTCGCCGACGAGGCCGCGGAGTCCGAGGCCCGCGCCCAGGTCTGCCTGGAGCGGGCCCGCGCCGCCGACGAGGACCGCCGCGGCACCCAGCGCGCCGCCGACGACGCCCGCCGCACGGCCCGCGCACTGCGCGCCGAGCGCGCGGAGATCGCGGGCGCCCCCGACGACGTACCGGAAGCGGACACCGACGCGCCCAAGCAGCCCCTCGCCGCCCTCCGCGAGGCCTACCGCGCCGCCTCCCAGGTGTACGAGAAGGTCGGCGTGGGCGCCGATCTGCGCGCCGAGCAGGCCCGGTCCGAGAGCGACGAGAGCGCCGCCCGCGCGGAACTGGACCGGCTCAGCAACAAGGTCCGCAACCGCGCCGAGCAGCTCCTCCAGTCGCCCGACGGCTCCGACAGCCCGTCCCGGCAGGCCGCGGCGGCCCGCGCGGAGGAGCTGGTGCAGCTCCTGGAGACCCGCGTGTCCACGGCGAGCGAACAGCTGGGCCGGCTGCGCGGCGAGGCCGAACGGCACGCCCCCGAGGACGGCGAGGCCCACACCGAGCTGCCCGAGGAGATGGTCCCGCGCGACGCCGACCACGCCCAGGCCCTGCTGCGCACCGCCACCGCCGAACTCGCCTCCCGCACCGAGGCGCTGGCCCAGGCCCGCGAGGCCCACGCTGAGCTGCTGGCGGCCCACCGAGCCGCCGAGGACGCGGCCGGCGGCTTCGACGAGACGGCCGCCCTGCTCAGGGACCTCCTGCGCGACCACACCCCGGACGACGACCAGGAGGAACCCGAGCCCTACCCGGGTGAGCTCGAAGAGTCCCGCAAGGCCGCCGCCGAGGCCCGCCGCTCCCTGCGCGGCTGCGCCGCCGACCTCTCCGCCGCCGAGGGCGCGGTGCGCGAGGCGAGCGACATCCTCGTACGGCACGCCAACTCCACCCGCTACGAGCAGGTGCGTACCCCGGCCCGCCAGCAGATCCGTGAACTGCCCGCCTCCGCGCTGCCCGAGCACGCCCAGAAGTGGGCGGACGCCTTCGCGCCCCGGCTGCGGGTCCTCACCGACGAGCTGGCGCAGTTGGAGCGCAACCGCGAATCGATCGTGGACCGGCTGCGGGGACTGGTGGAGTCGGCGCTCGCGACCCTGCGCTCGGCCCAGCGGCTGTCCAGGCTCCCCGAGGGCCTGGGGGAGTGGTCCGGCCAGGAGTTCCTCCGCATCCGCTTCGAGGAACCCGACCAGGCGACACTCACCGAGCGGCTCGGCGAGGTCATCGACGAGGCGACCCGCGCGGCCGTCAAGAAGAACTCCGACATGCGGCGCGACGGCATGTCCCTGCTCCTGCGCGGCGTCAGCGCGGCCCTCCAGCCCAAGGGCGTCGCCGTCGAGATCCTCAAGCCCGACGCCGTGCTCCGCGCCGAGCGCGTCCCCGTGGGCCAGATGGGCGACGTCTTCTCCGGCGGCCAGCTGCTCACCGCCGCCATCGCCCTGTACTGCACGATGGCCGCGCTCCGCAGCAACGACCGGGGCCGTGACAAGCACCGCCACGCCGGCACCCTGTTCCTCGACAACCCCATCGGCCGGGCCAACGCGACCTACCTGCTGGAGCTGCAGCGGGCCGTGTCGGACGCCCTCGGCGTCCAGCTCCTCTACACGACGGGCCTCTTCGACACGACCGCCCTGGCCGAGTTCCCCCTGGTCATCCGCCTCCGCAACGACGCCGACCTCCGTGCCGGCCTGAAGTACATCAGCGTCGAGGAACACCTCCGCCCGGGACTGCCGCAGCAGCCCCAGGCGGGAGAGACGGTGCACAGCGAGATCACGGCGACGAGGATGTACAAGCGCCCCACGCCGCACCCTGCTTGAGAGAGGCCGCGCCCGGAGGGGCGCAGCCCCTCACAGGGGCGCGGGGAACGGCGCGAGCGGCCACGACGGACCCGCCGTCGCCCGCGCCCTAAAGCAGCCACCCCCTAGTAGTGCTTGGTCAGGTTGATATTGCCGTGGGTATGTCGCGGTGACAGGTGGGGCAGGCGCCGGTCCAGACCGCGAGGAGTAGCTGCAGTTCGCGGGCGACCTTGTAGAGGCTCAGGCCGGCGCCGTCTCTTTTGGGGACCGGGTGATGCGCTGGAGGGTGCAGAAGGCGTGTGCGACGGAGACGAGGGTGACGTGGTGGTGCCAGCCTCGCCAGGTGCGGCCTTCGAAGTGGGCCAGGCCCAGGGCCTGTTTCATCTCGCGGTAGTCGTGCTCGACGCGCCAGCGCAGCTTCACGGTGCGCACCAGGGTGGCCAGTGGGGTGTCGGCGGGCAGGCTGGACAGCCAGAGCTGGATGGGTTCGGGCTGGTCGGCGGGCCATTCGGCCAGCAGCCAGCGGACGGGCAGTTCCGGGCCGTCGCAGGCTTTGCGGATCTCGCGTCCGGCGGGCCGGACCCGCAGGGCCACGAAGCGGGAGTACATGCGTTTCAAACCGCTGCGGCCGCTGCCCGGGCGGGAGCCTTCCCGCCACTGCACCGGCCGGGCCGCTTGTTTGCCGGCCTCGATGACCAGCTTCTTCACCGCCTGGGCCGGCTCTGGATAGGCGGGCTGGGGCCGGGGGCCGCGACCTGCGTAGGGCAGGGTGTGCGGCTGTGCTGTTTCCGGGTGGGCGGTGGTCGTGGTGGAGATGCCGACCGCGTAGTCGAGCCCGCGTTCTTCCAGGCCGAGGCGGAAAGCTGCGGTATCGCCGTAGCCGCCGTCGGCGACGACGAGAGGGACATCGATGCCCCACGACCTGGTCTCGTCGATCATGTCCAGGGCCAGCTGCCACTTCTCCACGTGTCCGACGTCGGTGGGGATGCCGCATCTGGTGCGGCGGGCCACCTTGGCCGGATCGGCCTTCGGCGAGGCGGGGTCCCAGCTCTCAGGCAGGAACAGGCGCCAGTCGACGGCCGCCGACGCCGCGTCGGAAGCCAGGTGCAGCGAGACTCCGGCCTGGCAGTTGGTGACCTTGCCCGCGGTGCCGGTGTACTGCCGGGCCACGCAGGCCGAGGCGTCCCCGTCCTTGAGGAAGCCGGTGTCATCGACGATCAGCGCGGTCGGCTTGATCACGTGCTGCATCCGCCAGGCGAGGCGAGCGCGGACATGCGCCGCGTCCCACGGGCTGGTGGTGATGAAGTTCGCCAGGGCCTGCCGGTTGCCGTCCTCGCCCAGCCGGGCGGCCATCGGCTCCACCGACTTGCGCCGGCCGTCCAGCAGCAGGCCCCGCAGATACACCTGGCCCCACCGGCGCTGATCCGCCCGCGAGAACGGCTCGAACATCTCTGCCGCGAAGTCCTCGAGATCACACCGGACCGCGGCCAACTCCCCACCCATCACAACAGGTCAACGACACACCCGATCAAACGGACACGCCACCGGCGAATCAACCTGACCAAGCACTACTAGGCGTCGGCCTTCAGCAGATCCGCGCACTTCTCGCCGATCATCATCGTCGTGATGCACGGATTGACCGTCACCAGGTCCGGCATCACCGACCCGTCGGCCACCCGCACCCCCTCGACCCCCTTGACCCGCAGCCGCGCGTCGAGCGGCGCCGAGGGGTCGTCGTCCGCGCCCATCTTCACGGTGCAGGCCGGGTGGTAGACGGTGTTGTGCGTCTTGCGGATGTAGTCGAACAGCTCGGCGTCGGTCTGTACGTCGGGGCCGGGCGCCAGTTCGGCCCCCGTCCATCCGCTCAGCGCCGGCTGCGCGGCGATCCGCCGGGCCAGCCGCAGCCCGTACGTCATCACCCGCACGTCGTGCTCGTGGGTGAAGTACCGCGGGTCGACCTTCGGCTTGTCCCGGTAGTCGCGGGTGCGCAGCCGCACCGTGCCGCGCGACTTCGCCCGTGTCACGTTCGGCGTCAGACAGAACGCGTTCTCGGTCGTGGGGTAGCCGTGCCGGGCGGTGTTCATGTCGAACGGCACGGACCCGTAGTGGAACATCAGGTCGGGGCGGTCCAGGCCGGGCTCGGTGTCGTAGAAGATGCCCGCCTCCCACCACTGGCTGGACGTGGTGGTCATCGGCTGCGCGGCCTCCCACATGATGACGCCCTCGGGGTGGTCCTGGAGGTTCTCGCCGACGCCCGCCGAGTCGACGACCACGTCCACGCCCACCTCGCGCAGGTGCTCGGCGGGTCCGATGCCGGAGAGCATCAGGAGCTTCGGCGTGTCGATGGAGCCGCAGGAGACGATGACCTCGCGCCGGGCCCGGACGGTACGGGTGTGGATCTGGTCCGGGTCGAGGTACTCGGCGCCGACACAGCGCCGCCCCTCCAGCACCAGCTTCTTGGCGCGGACGCCCGTGCGGACCTCCAGGTTGGGCCGCTTGCCCATGATCGGGTGCAGATACGCCACCGAGGAGGACTGCCGGATGTTGTTCTCGTCGGAGTTGATCTGGAACCAGTTGGCGCCCCGGACCACCGTCGTACCGGAGTTGAAGGGCGTCGTGGGTATCCCGGCCTGGGAGCACGCCTCCAGCAGCGCGTTTCCGCACGGGTCGTCGCTCTTGAGCGTGCGGAGTTTCACCGGGCCGCTGCGGCCGTGGTGGTCACCGGGAGCGTCGTTGTTCTCCAGCCGCCGGTAGAGCGGGAAGAGGTCGGCCGCGGACCAGCCCGTACAGCCGGCCGCCGCCCAGTCGTCCAGGTCCTCCGCGGGGGCCCAGAAGGCGATGCAGGAGTTGTGGGAGGAGCAGCCGCCGAGGACCTTCGCGCGGGCGTGCCGCATGAAGCTGTTGCCGCTGGTCTGCGGCTCGACGGGGTAGTCCCAGTCGTAGCCGGACTCCAGCAGGCCCATCCAGCGTTCCAGTCTCAGGACGGCGTCGTCGCCGACATCGCTGGGTCCCGCCTCCAGGACGCACACCGTGACCGACGGGTCCTCGGACAGCCGGGCCGCGACCACGTTTCCCGCGGTGCCGCCGCCGACCACGACGTAATCGAACTCTTCTGGGCTCATGGGGAGTTGTCCTCCTTGCGTTGCATGCGTCCCCGGCGGATCGGCGCAGGGGGCCGCGCGTTGCGTGCTGTGTCCGGTCCCGGTGAGCGGGGCCCTGCCGGTGGCCCGGTCCGTCCATGACCGGGTCGGTCCGTCCATGACCGGGTCGGTCAGTCCGCGACCGGGCTGGTCAGTCCGTGACCGGGCTGGTCAGTCCGTGACCGGGTCGGTCAGTCGGCCGCCGAGGAGGCGACGGGCGGGGCGGGGGGTGTCGTCGGCCCGGACGGCTCGGTGGCGGTCGTGGTGGCCGTCACGGCGTGCTCGGCGAGCACCCCGGTCTTGTGCCGCTGAACGAACCAGTAGTAGGCGAAGCCGCCGCCCGCGATGAGCCCGACGAAGAGGACCGCGCCCCAGCGCAGGTACCAGTGGAACGGCTCGGTCGCGTTGTAGACGGACGCCCGGGGCCAGATCAGGTTGAGGGTCATGCCCGCGCCCCACAGGACGGCGAGGGCGTTGACGAGGACGCCCCAGCGGCCCAGGGAGAACCTGCCGTCGCCCGCCGGCTGCCACGTGCCGCGCAGCCGCGCCACCAGCATCGGCACGGTGACGCCGAGGTAGGCGAGGTAGATCATGATGATGCCGATGCTGGTCACCACGGTGAAGATCTGCGGCTGGCGGATGTTCACGACCAGGATCGAGAGGGCCAGCACGCCGATGATCACGGCCGGGAGGACCGGGGTCTGGAAGCGTGGGCTGACCTTGGCCAGCAGCGAGGACGCGGGCAGGTTGTTGTCGCGGGCCATCGCGAAGGCCAGACGGATCGCCGCCGTGTGCACGGCGAGCGCGCACACCGTGACGGCGATCAGTACGCACCAGAGCATCGCCTTGCCGGCCGTCGGGCCGAGCACGTCGAGCACCACGTACTGCAGACCGTCCGTGGACAGCTTCTCGCCCTTCAGGCTGGAGACGCTCATCAGCGCCAGCAGCAGGATCAGGCCGCCGAGGACGAAGGAGGCGACGATCGCCCGGATGATGGCGCGCGGAGCGTTCCGGGACGGGTCCAGTGACTCCTCACCGAGCGAGGCGGCCGTGTCGAAGCCGTACATGACGTACGCCGACGCCAGCGAGGCCACGAGGAACGCGCCCAGGTACCCGGCGCCGCCGTACCCCTCGCCGGTGCCGTTGGTCTCCAGCACGACCTGAGGCCCACGCGTGATGTGCACCGCGAACAGGGCGATCAGCACCACGGTGGCGATCAACTCGATGAACACGCCCGCCGTGTTGATCGTGGCCATCAGCTTCACGCCGAAAGCGTTCACCAGTGTGGTGAACAGGATCAACACCGCGGCCAGGATGACCGCGTTGGTCGCCACGTCATAGGTGCCGGTGCCGTCCCCGACGAACTGGAACACGTCGGAGATCTGCGGCAGCGTCAGCTGGTAGGCGAGCGCCACCGCCGCGATCGACACGATCGACGCGGTCAGCATCATCCAGCCGGCGAGCCAGCCCAGATGCGGATTGCCTATCTTCTTCGACCAGTTGTAGACGGAGCCCGCCACCGGGTAGCGCGCCGCCAGTTCGGCGAAGCAGAGCGCGACCATGAACTGGCCGACGAACACCATGGGCCACGACCACCAGTAGGCGGGGCCGCCGCTGCTGTAGCCGAAGTAGAACAGCTGGAAGGTGCCGGTGAGGATCGAGATGTAGCTGATCCCGGCGGCGAAGGTGTGGAAGTTGCCGAGGGTGCGCTTGAGTTCGGGCTTGTAGCCGAACTCGGCGAGTTCGGCGTCGTCGTTCGATTTCTGTGGTCCGGTCGGTTGCTCGATGGTCGTCATGAGCGGACTCCTGGGGGGCCTCGAGGAAAGGGGGAGCGGCTCTTACGGGTGCCGGGAGAGGGCCGGGATGGGGCCGGAGTGAGGTGCCCGTGGGCACGGGCAGGGAGGGGGACCGCATCCGCGGGACACGGAAGAGGAGTCATGCCTACGCCTCAAGTCCCCCTCGTCACAAGGGAGTTACGCGAACCAGCCCTGCGGCGCCGGATCCGTGTTGCGCCAGATGTGCTTGGCCTCGCGGTACTCGGCGAGCCCCGCGGGCCCGAGTTCACGTCCGAAGCCGGACTGCTTGTAGCCGCCCCACTCCGCCTGGGGGACGTACGGGTGGTAGTCGTTGATCCACACCGTGCCGAGCCGCAGCCGGGCGGCCACCCGCCGGGCCCTGGCCTCGTCCGTCGTCCAGACGGCGCCGGCCAGGCCGTAGATCGTGTCGTTGGCGAGCCGTACGGCCTCCGCCTCGTCGCTGAACCTCTCCACGGTCAGCACGGGGCCGAACGACTCGTCCTGGACCACGGACATCGTGCTCGCGCACTCGTCCAGGACGGTCGGCGGATAGTAGAAGCCCTGGTCGTACGCCTCACCCGTGGGCCGCTCGCCGCCGCAGCGCAGGACCGCGCCCTCCGCGACGCCCTTGGCGACGTACTCCTCGACCTTCGTGCGGTGCGCCGCCGAGATCAGCGGCCCGGTCTGCGCCCGCTCGTCGAACGGGCCGCCCAGCCGGATCCGCTCCGCCCGGCGCACGAGTTCGTCGACGAACCGGTCGTGCAGCGCGTCCTCGACCAGCAGCCGGGCGCCGGCGGAGCACACCTGGCCCGAGTGCAGGAAGACGGCGGTGAGGGCCATGTCGACGGCGGTGTCGAAGTCGGCGTCGGCGAAGACGATGTTCGGGTTCTTGCCGCCCAGCTCCAGCGCGACCTTCTTCACGCTCGCGGCGGCGTTGCCCATCAGCCGCCGGCCGGTCTGGAGGCCGCCCGTGAACGAGACGAGGTCGACGTCCGGATGCTCGGAGAGCGGGGCACCCGCCTCGGGACCGGCGCCGAGGACCAGGTTCGCCGTGCCCGGCGGCAGCCCGGCCTCCTCCAGCAGCCGCATCAGATGAATCGCGGTGTGCGGGGTCAGCTCGCTGGGCTTCAGCACGAAGGTGTTGCCGGCCGCGAGCGCCGGGGCGACCTTCCAGGCCGTCTGGAGGAGCGGGTAGTTCCACGGGGTGATCAGCGCGCACACCCCGACCGGCTCGTACACGACCCGGCTGTCGACGCCGTCCTGCCCGGTGTCCACGACCCGGCCCGTCTCGGCGGTGGCCGCGTGACCGAAGTAGCGGAAGCAGTTCGCGATGTCGTCCATGTCGTACTCGCTCTCCACCAGCCGTTTGCCGGTGTCGAGCGACTCGGCGCGGGCGAGCGCGGCCTTGTCGCGTACGAGCAGGTCGGCGACCCGCAGCAGCAGGGCGCCCCGCTCGGCCGCCGGGGTCGTGGGCCACGGGCCCTCGTCGAAGGCGCGACGCGCGGCGGCGATCGCCTCCACGGTGTCCTCGCGGCCGGCCTCGTCGACGACGGCGACCAGGCTGCCGTCGGCGGGACAGCGGATCTCACGGGTCCGCCCGTCGAGCGCGCCACGCCACGCTCCGCCGATGAAAAGTTCGGGCATGTCTCTCGTTCCTCCTGGTCAGCGCCGTGCTGGCGCCCTTGCGGCTGAGCGCCTAACCGGAAGACCGCGTTCTATGCCGACCAACCGGCCAAATGTGACGGTTGACACGTCCGGTCGGAAAGAACGGCAGAAGGAACCCGCGCGGACGCCCCGAGGGAGCCCCCGGAAGGCGCACCGCGAGGAACACGCGCGGCGCCGAAGGAGCCCCGGAAGGAGGCGCACCGCAAGGAGCGCGCGAAGAGCCCGCTACGGACCCGCACGGTGCCTGTGGAAGCAGCACGCGTGGGGCCCGCACGGAGCATCAGGAGGAACGAGGAGACCGGCCGCACCCCTACGGGTGCGAGAGCTGGCCGGCGCCGCCGCGACGGCGTATGCGCGCCTGCGTACGCTCCGCCACGCGCGCCTCACGGCGGGCCCGCCGCCGCTCACGGCGCAGCGCACGCGCGGTGCTGCTGGGGGCCGACACCACGCCGTTGCGCTGGCTCCACACCTGCCGGGTCACCCAGACGTCCAGGACGCCCCAGGTCGCCGCGATCGTGCTGGCGACGCTGCTCAGGACCATCGGGAACGCCAGCCAGGAACCGGCCAGGGTGGACAGGACCGCCACCATCGCCTGGACCAGCGTCACCGCGATGATGAGGACCGCGCGCACCGCCGCCGTCCGCACCGGGTCGGGCAGTCGGCGCCTGCGCGCCGGCTCCTCGATCCACAACGCCCGCTCACGCATGCGCTCTTCGTCCCTTGCGGCGTCCTTCTTCGCCTTCGCCGTGACACCCTCGCCCGCCCCGGGGTTCCGCTCGGACGCCCGAACGGCCTTCGCCGCCGTCTGTGGTGTCACCGTGTCCTTCTCGAGCGCCACTTGCCGCTCCGCCGTGCCCATCAACTTGTCACTCCCCACCGCCGGTGGACCAAGAGCTCCGGGATCACGAGACCCGGCCCCCCTCTGGTGCCCGACTTCCTCCGAATTACGCCACCCGGGGGCGGCTTGCGGGGCCTGACGCCCCTTCCGCACCCCGTTCCCGTAAAGAAAGACGATCGAGGAACGCCGAAAGATTCCCAAGGAACGCAAAAATCCGGCCAACCGGCCAACTTCCCCGACGGGATGCCATGGGTTCAACTGCCCGACAGGGGGAGGCAATCTCCCCCAATGAACGGACAACTCCCCATGTCTGGTTCGCCATGGGCGAGTGGTGGGTTCCGACGGCTCTTCGAGATACCCCCGTGTCGGTAGTAGGCTCACGCCGTTTGTTGACGCACATGTGTGCCCCCGGGCCGGCGGGGGTTGAGCTGGGGGAGGCCATGCGCTTTCGCGGGAAATCGATCCGCCGGAAGATCGTGGCGCTGTTGCTCGTGCCCCTGATCGCCCTCACCAGTGTCTGGGCGTTCGCCACGGTGCTGACGGGCCGTGCGGCGAGCGACCTCTTCCGAGTGGCCGACATCGTCGAGGAGATCGGCTTCCCCACCGAGGACACCATCCGTGTCCTCCAGCAGGAACGCCGCCAGACCCTCGTCCTCCTCGCCGATCCGCGCGGCTCCGACGCCGCCGAGGCCCTAGAACGCAGCCGCACCGCCACCGACAAGGCCGTCGCGGAGTTCCGCGACCATGCCACGAACGCGGAACTGCGGGACGAGATGGGCGAGTCCACCGCGCTGCGGCTCACCACCATCCTGAACGCACTCGACGGGCTCCCGGCCCTGCGCACGGGCGTCGACGACGGCACCGTCACCGTCACCCAGGGCCTCAACTTCTACAACGAGTTGGTCGACCCCTGCTTCGCCCTCCTGTCCAACCTCCCCGCGCTGGACAACGTGGAGATGGACAAGCAGGGCCGCGCCCTGGTCAACCTCGGCCGCGCCCGTGAGCTCCTCTCCCGCGAGGACGCCCTGTTCAGCTCCGTCCTCGTCGCCGGCCGGATCAGCCGCGACGAGATCCGCGACTTCTCCGACCTCGTGGCCCAGCGGACCCTGCTGTACGACATCACCCTGCCGCTGTTGCCCTCCTCCGAGCGCGACCGCTTCGCCGGCTACTGGCGGAACGCGAACACCGCGCCCCTGCGCTCGGTCGAACAGGACGTCATCGGCTCCGTCGCCGGACAGCGGGCGGGCGTCAGCGCCAAGAGCTGGGACAGCGCGGTGGAACCGGTCCTCTCCGACCTCCGCGACCTCAGCATCGAGGCGGGCGACCGCTACCAGGACCGGGTGCGCCCCCTGGCCACCGGCGTCATCCTCAAGGCCGTAGTCGCCGGAGTCCTCGGTCTCTTCGCCCTGCTGGTCTCGCTGTTCATGTCCGTCCGCATCGGCCGTGTCCTCATCCGCGATCTGCGCCGACTGCGCCAGGAGGCCCACGAGACGGCCGACGTGCGCCTGCCCAGCGTGATGCGCAGGCTCGCCGCGGGCGAACAGGTCGACGTCGAGACCGAAGTGCCCCGCCTGGAGTACGACAGGAACGAGATCGGTGAGGTCAGCCAAGCCCTCAACACCCTCCAGCGGGCCGCGGTCGAGGCCGCCGTCAAGCAGTCCGAGCTGCGCAGCGGCATCTCCGAGGTCTTCGTCAACCTCGCCCGCCGCAGCCAGGTCCTGCTCCACAAGCAGCTCACCCTCCTCGACACCATGGAGCGGCGGACCGACGACACCGAGGAGCTCGCGGACCTGTTCCGCCTCGACCACCTGACCACCCGTATGCGCCGGCACGCCGAGGGCCTGGTCATCCTCTCCGGCGCCGCCCCCTCCAGGCAGTGGCGCAAGCCCATCCAGCTGATGGACGTCGTCCGCGCCGCTGTCGCCGAGGTCGAGGACTACGAGCGCATCGAGGTCCGCCGACTGCCGCGGGTCGCCGTCACCGGCCCCGCCGTCGCCGACCTCACGCATCTCGTCGCCGAACTCCTGGAGAACGCCACGGTGTTCTCCCCGCCGCACACCGCGGTCCAGGTCCTCGGCGAGCGCGTCGC
>NZ_LIQX01000148.1 GCF_001418475.1 Streptomyces ossamyceticus
CACGCGGCGGCCCCCGTCGCGGCGGGGCGGCGGCGCAGCCGACGCAGTCGCGAGGCGCGCTGGATGTCCATGGAGTCGAGCGCCTCGTCCAGTACGTCCTGCGGCATTCGGCGCAACGCGACCGCGCTCATCGACTTGAGTTTCCGTGCCACCGCCGGCTCGAACCTTTCGATGGATCCCAAATGGTGGGAGATAATCGCGCAATATGTGCGCACGGCCTTGGGGAGGAGTTTGTCCGCGTCCCGGTCCCGCGCTGTTTCCGCGATGACCTGGTCGAATGCGCGAATGAAATCGAGCTGGCGTACGTCACCGATCTGGGTCAGCGAAGAGGCGACTCCACGCCGGTAGAAGACGCCCAGCAGCCCCACCGTCGCAAAGGATTCCGCTTCCCGGTGCAGCTTCCAGATCCAGGGCCGGTCCTCCGCCGTACGCAGCCCGTGGGTGAAGTGCAGCAGCCCCCGCTCGACCAGCCGGCGGTGGTAGATACCGGCCCACGCGTACGCGTAGTCGACGGAGGTGGAGCGGTCCGCCGGCAGGATCGCGTCACGCGGGTTCATCACCACGCCCCGCCGCCCGTTGGGCACCCGGTGGACCGAACGGGCCCGCGCGGTGCACTGGACGTGGTCCGTGCGGACGAAGTCGCACCCCAACTCCTCTATCGCGGAGACGAGTTGCGGGTAGTAGCCGGGGGCGAGCCAGTCGTCCCCGTCGAGGAACGTCAGGTACTCGCCACGGGCCTCGTCGATGCCCGTGTTGCGCGCGGTCGCCAGTCCTCCGTTCTGCTCGTGTCTGACATACACGGCGCCCGGCAGCTCGCGCTCCGCGCGCGCGAGGATGTCCGGTGTCTCGTCGCGCGAGCAGTCGTCGACGAGAATGAATTCGAAGTCCTCACGCGCGTTGGCTCTGAGGCTCTTCAGGGTGTCGGGCGCGTATTGCTGCACGTTGTAGAACGGCACGATGACGGAGAGCTTGACCACCCCTGTGACGTTAGGCGGCCCTCCGGCATTCGTCTTGACCACCCGCTTGATGTCAGGTGAACGACGCGTGGCGGTACCGTGAACCAGGCGCATTTCCCGGTGTTCCACGACCCGATTCGCCATTCGTCGACGCGCTGTTAACCCTTTGTTGCATTCGGGTTGGGCCGATCAACGGAATCCCTTCCTAGCGTCTTCGACGTGCCAGCAAGTGCTACGAACAGCCTGCGAGTCGCCGTCCTCGCCGATTCCGACACCCGGTGGAAATGGGGTGCGCTCACCGCGAGCCGCCTCGCCCCCGAGGGTGCGGACATCCACCTGGACGGCTTCCTCCTGCGCGGCCGTGCCACCCCCACCGCCCGCCAGCTCCAGGAGGTCGGGGTCCGCCCCGACTCCCTGCGCGAGGTGACGGGCGTCGAGTTCCTGCGCGCCCTGGGCACGCCGGAGGCGGCCGAGTCGTACGACGTCCTCGTGCTCGCCCTCGTGGGCGGCGGCGTCCAGGCGATGCTGCACGGGCTGCGGCACGCCTGGGGCGCCTGGAGCAGGCGGCCCGTGGTCGTCACCGGCTATGTCGGTGTCGTCTACGAGAAGCTCGCCGACGGTCTGCTGCTGCGCCACGGCGCGGACCTCGTCCTCGCCAACTCCCGCCAGGACGCGGAGCGTTTCCGCGCCGTGTACGAGGGGGTCGGCGCCGACGCCGGCTCGGTCACCGAGGTCGCGCTGCCCTTCCTCGGCGGCGCGCCGTACGAGGGCGCGCCGGCCGCGTCCGCGAAGGGGAGCAGGCCCTACACGGTCGTCTTCGCCGTCCAGCCGTCCGTCCCGGACAACCGCAAGGACCGTACGTACCTGCTGAACCGGCTCATCCGGCACGCCCGGCTGCACCCGGACCGCCAGGTCCTGCTGAAGCTGCGCTCCAAGCCGGGCGAGCACACCACGCACATCGAGGAGCTGCCCTACCAGAAGCTGGCGCAGAACACCGATCTGCCGGCCAACTTCCGCCTGGTCTACGGGCACATGGGCGAGGTCCTCGACGCCACCGACCTGCTCGTCACCGTCAGTTCCACGGCCGCCCTGGAGTCGCTGCACCGCCGGATCCCCACCGTGGTCCTCACCGACCTCGGGATCCGGGAGGCGCTCGGCAACCACCACTTCGTGGGCTCCGGATGCCTGGCCTCCTGGGACCAGCTGGACGCCGGGCACGAGCCGGCGCCCGACCCCGAGTGGGTGGCCCGGCAGGGCGTCGCCGCCGCGGGCACCGCCGCCGGGGGAGGCTCCTACGCCACCGCCTTCGACGCCGCCCGCGACCGCCTCGCCAAGCTGATCGCCGCCGAACTCCCGCCCCTCACGCCGTACTACACCCCCGTCACCGCGCCCGGCTATCTGCCCGGCATCCTCGCCCGCCACCACCTCGGCCCCGACGGCAGCCCCTTGCCGGGGGCGCCCGCCGCCGACCGGCAGGCGGGGCCCGTACGGCAGATCGTGCGCCGGGCGGCACGCGGCGCCTACCGGCACGGGGTGCAGCGCGTGGCACCCGTCATCCGGCGGATGGGGGAGCTGTGAGCCGCCACCCGTCGCCCTCGCAAGGAGCTCCACTGATGTCCCACCCGGAAGCGGACCGAGCGGCCTCCGTCCGCCGCGTCCTCGCCGTCATCCCCGCCCGCGGCGGCTCCAAGGGCGTCCCCGCGAAGAACCTCGCCCCCGTCGGCGGTGTGCCGCTGGTGGCGCGCGCGGTCCGTGAGTGCAGGGCCGCCCGGCTGGTGACCGACGTCGTGGTCTCCACCGACGACCACGCCATCGCCGCCGCCGCCCGCGAGTCCGGTGCCGAGGTCGTCCTGCGGCCCGCCGCCATCGCCGGCGACACCGCCACCTCCGAGGCCGCCGTCCTGCACGCCCTCGACGCCCACGAGGCGCTCCACGGCGCCGCCGTCGACGTGGTCCTCCTCGTCCAGTGCACCAGCCCGTTCATCCTCCGTGAGGACATCGACGGCGTGGCCCGCGCCGTCGTCGAGCACGGTGCCGACACGGCCCTGACGGTCGCCCCCTTCCACGGCTTCCTCTGGCGGGACACGGCGGACGAGTTCGCCGGCGGCGAGGCGCACCGCGTGGACGCGGCGGCGGCCGCCCAGGGGGCGCTCGGCGAGGCGGTCCACGGGGTGCGCGGCGAGGCCGACGCCGCCCGCGCCACCACCGGGCTCGGCGTCGTCCCCGCGGGCGACGACCACCCCGCCCCCGCGGACACCGCCGGCGGCTACGGCGTCAACCACGACAAGTCGTTCCGCCCCCGCCGCCAGGACCGCCCCCAGGACCTGCTGGAGACCGGCGCCGCGTACGCCATGGACGCCGCCGGACTCCGCAAGCACCAGCACCGCTTCTTCGGCCGTACGGAACTCGTCCGCACAGACCCCGCCCGGGTCCTGGAGATCGACGACCCGCACGACCTCGCCCGCGCCCAGGCCCTCGCGCCCCTCTTCGACGCGAACCGGCCCGGCGCCCTCCCCACCTACGACGACATCGACGCCGTAGTCCTCGACTTCGACGGCACCCAGACCGATGACCGGGTGCTGATCGACTCCGACGGACGGGAGTTCGTCTCCGTGCACCGCGGCGACGGACTCGGCATCGCGGCCCTCCGCAGGAGCGGCCTGAAGATGCTGATCCTGTCCACGGAACAGAACCCGGTCGTGGCCGCCCGGGCCCGGAAGCTCAAGATCCCGGTGCTCCACGGCATCGACCGGAAGGACCTCGCCCTGAAGCAGTGGTGCGAGGAACAGGGCATCGCGCCCGAGCGCGTGCTCTACGTCGGCAACGACGTCAACGACCTCCCGTGCTTCGCCCTCGTGGGCTGGCCCGTGGCGGTCGGCAGCGCCCACGACGTCGTGCGCGGCGCCGCACGCGCGGTCACCACCGTCCCCGGTGGTGAAGGCGCGATCCGAGAGATCGCCGGCTGGATCCTCGGTCCCTCTCTCGACTCTCTCGACCCCCTCGACAAGTAAGGAACGTCCCACCATGTCTGCCATCAACTCCCGCCTCCGCACCTTCGGTACCGAGCGCATCGCCGGCCCCGGCCAGCCCGTCTACATCTGCGGCGAGATCGGCATCAACCACAACGGCGAGCTGGAGAACGCCTTCAAGCTGATCGACGTCGCCGCCGAGGCCGGCTGCGACGCCGTCAAGTTCCAGAAGCGCACCCCCGAGATCTGCACCCCCCGCGACCAGTGGGACATCGAGCGCGACACCCCCTGGGGCCGCATGACCTACATCGACTACCGCCACCGCGTGGAGTTCGGTGAGGACGAGTACCGCCAGATCGACGCGTACTGCAAGGAGAAGGGCATCGCCTGGTTCGCCTCCCCGTGGGACACCGAGGCCGTCGCCTTCCTGGAGAAGTTCGACGTCCCCGCCCACAAGGTGGCCTCCGCCTCCCTGACCGACGACGAGTTGCTGCGCGCCCTGCGCGCCACCGGCCGCACGGTCATCCTCTCCACCGGAATGTCCACCCCGAAGCAGATCCGCCACGCGGTCGAGGTCCTCGGCTCGGACAACATCCTGCTCTGCCACGCCACCTCGACGTACCCGGCGAAGGCCGAGGAGCTGAACCTCCGCGTCATCAACACCCTCCAGGCCGAGTACCCGAACGTCCCGATCGGCTACTCCGGCCACGAGACGGGCCTGCAGACCACGCTCGCCGCGGTCGCCCTCGGCGCCACCTTCGTCGAGCGCCACATCACCCTCGACCGCGCGATGTGGGGCTCCGACCAGGCCGCCTCCGTCGAGCCCCAGGGCCTCACCCGCCTGGTCCGCGACATCCGCACCATCGAGGCCTCCCTCGGCGACGGCGTCAAGAAGGTCTACGACTCCGAGCTCGGCCCCATGAAGAAGCTGCGCCGTGTCTCCGGTGTCGTCGCCGAGGCGGAGATCGCGGCGGCGGCGGGCGAGCCGGTCGGCGTCTGACACCTCACCCCCACCCACCAAGGGAAGCGACGGTCGTACGTCGATGAGCCCCCGCGCCGGAACCGCCGGCCCCCACACTCTCGCCTTCGTCGAGAGCCCGGTACAGCTCCTGAACGTGCTGGAGTGGGCACACGCCCACGCCCTCGGCACGCGACAGGCCCCCGGCGCGGGGCCGGCCTCCGAGCCGGGGGCGCCCTCCGGCCTCGCCGCCTCCTACGGTGTCCGACCGTCGCCCGGGGCGTCCGGCACGGGCCTCACCCTGGTCGTCCTGTCGCCCAACGATCCCATGACCCGAGGCCAGTTGCGCCGCATGGCGGAGCTGGCGCGGGACGAGGGCCACGAGGTGCGCTGGGAGGAGGCCCGCGGCGGCGCGGTGGCCCCGTTCCGTACCGTCGGCGGGCTCGCCCCGCTGCTGCGTACCGCGCGCCGTGTCGTCCTGGGCGACCCCTTCTCCCGCTACGTCCAGCTCCTCCTGACGATCACCAGGGCACCGGACGTCGTCGTGGTCGACGACGGCACCGCCACCATGGAGTTCGTCTCCCAGCTGGCCCGTGGCGAACGCCTCGTCCGCTGGCACCGCAAGGGCGGCCGCCCCGGCCCCCGTGACCTGGTCTTCGCCCCGGTCTCCGCGAAGGCCCGCAGACGGCTGACCCCGACCGCCGGCCGGCGCGTCGAGGTCTTCTCCTCCATGCCGATCGACGAGACCCCCGACGGTGTCACCGTCACCGCCAACGACTTCGCCTGGACGCGGGCCCGCTTCGGCCCGCCCCGCATCACCAAGGGCGCGGACCTCGTCGGCACGTCCCTGGTGGAGACCGGCGTGGTGGACGGCGACCGCTACCTCGAAGCCGTGCGTTCCCTCGCCAAGGCCCACGGCGCGACCCGCTACTTCGCCCACCGCCGCGAGAGCGCCGACAAGCTCCACGCCCTCGCGGCCGAGACGGGCCTGGAGATCGTCCGCCCCGACCTCCCCCTCGAACTGATCGCCCGCCGCGGCCCCATCGGCCGCACCATCCTCAGCTTCCCGTCGACCGTGGTCCACACCCTGCCGCTGGCACTGGCGGGCACGGACGTTCGCGTCGCCGTCTGCGACATCGACCCCAGCTGGCTGACCGAGACCGCCTCCCCCCGCGCCCAGGGCTTCCTCTCCGGAGTCACGGGCACGGCGAGGGACGTCCACCGCCTGTCGTCGGTGGCGCCGATCTAGCCGCGCGCCGGGGCAGGCCACGACCGGTCGCCGTACCGCGGTCCCGGCGCATCCGGAGCGCGGGCTTCCCCGGTTATCGTGCCGCGTGGACGGGGCGCGGACGAAGTACCGCCCCCATGGGGGGAGTTGGGGACCAGTGACGACACACGGTGAACACGCCCGGCTGACACCGACGGCGGACGACCACAAGGTCACCCCCGCCGAACTCTTCTTCGACCTGGTCTTCGTCTACGCGATCACCCAGGTCACCGCCCTGATGGCGGACCACCCCACCGCCCTGCGTCTGCTCGGCGGCATGGTCGTCCTGGCCCTCCTTTGGTGGTGCTGGTGCTGCTTCGCCTGGCTCGGCAACGTCGTGCGCGCCGACTCCGGCGGCCTGTTCGCGGTCCTGGTGGCGGTGATGGCCGTCGTCCTGATCGTCTCCATGACGGTCCCCGAGGTGTACGGCGACGCCCCGGGCGGCCTCCCGGCCCCCCTGCTCTTCGTGCTCTGCTACGGCGCGGTCCGCGTCCTGCACCTGACGACGTACTGGATCTCCGACCCTGACGACAAGGCCCTGCGCGCCACCCTGCGCCGTACGGCCCTGCTGTCGGTCCTGCCGCCGTTCGCCCTGTTGCTGCTGGGCGCGGCCTTCGACGGCGTGCCACGGATCCTGATCTGGCTGTCCGCCGTTGCGATCGACTACACGGGCATCTTCATCACGGGCAGGTCGGGCTGGAAGGTCGCCTCCCCGGCGCACTTCTCCGAACGCCACGGCCTGATCGTCATCATCGCGCTGGGCGAGTCGATCGTCGCGATCGGTGTGGGCGTGACCGGCTACCCCGTGACGGTCCCCGTGCTCGTCGCGGCCTCCCTCGGCCTCCTGGTCGCGGCCGCGCTGTGGCACCTGTACTTCCACGGGGTGAGCGAGCCCCCGGAACACCGCCTCGCCGCACTGACCGGCGACGACCGCACGGTCCTGGCCCGCGACGTCTACACGTTCCTCCACCTGCCCCTGGTGGCGGGCGTGGTGATCACCGCCCTCGGCATGAAGAAGACGCTCCACCAGGTCGCCGACACCGGCCACTACGGCCTGAGCGAGCCGTTGCACGGCATGCCGGCGTGGGCCCTCGCGGGCGGGGCGGGCCTCTTCCTCCTCGGCTCGGCCGCGATCCTGCTCCGCACGACGGGCCGCCGCTCCCCGTCCCTCCTCATCGGCGCCGCGGCCTGCCTGGCGGCGGGGCCCGCGGTGAGCCTGGTCCCGGCGTTGGCGTCCCTGGCGGCTCTGGCAGCCGGACTCTCTGGCCTGCTGGTGGCCCATGGCCGCCCGCCGGGGGCGGTCGGGGAGGGGTGAGGCCAGGGCCGGCGGCCGCCGACGGCGGGCACGGACAGACGAGTGGGCCGCGCGTGCGCGGGTCCTCTGGGTCCGCAGGCCCGCGTGTCAGCGGTAGCCCGGTTGCCTGGCCGTGCAGAGACGGGCCCGGTATTCCGCCTGTCCGTACCCGTACATCGACCCTCCGAACCGGCGACCGCGGGCCCCCGTCCAGCCGCGCCCCGCGACCCCCACCACCGCCGCCACCTCTGGTGACCCTGGTCACGTTCGCCACTGAATTCCCGCCTCACATCCCCTGCCCGTACCAGGTGAGTCTCGCCCGAAGTAATCGAACGATCACCCACCGGAGGTGCTTTCGGCGCATCAGGGCGCTCGGAACGTGGTATCCGTGGAACATGGGAAACGTTCGGGGACCCCTGGACGTTTAGACGATGGGATTCGCGGGCAACCCCCGGCGTTCCCGGAGGGGCGCCCCGGTCATCCCGGCGGGTCCCGTTCGGCGCCGCGCCGATCGAGTCCCGTCCCTGTGGTCTGCCCGCCCCGAAAGGCGGACGGGTATACCCATCCGTGCCAATACGTATGCGGTGTGCGGCCAGAAATCTTCCCCTTACGGGCTGATTTTTTGTTGATCGAGGGTTAGAAGGTCGCTCGATCGCCCTACCCTTCAGAGGGTGAACCAACTGATGTCCCGAGAGTCCGAGGCCGATCTGCCCGGGGAAGCCGAAGCCGCCCTCCCCGGCACCCTGCCCGAAGCCCTGCGTGCCGAACTCGTCGCGTTCCGCCGCGACTTGCACATGCACCCGGAGCTCGGCAACCAGGAGTTCCGCACGACCGCCGCGATCAAGGCCCGCCTGGAGAAGGCAGGGCTCCGACCGCGTGTGCTCGACAGCGGAACCGGACTCATCTGTGACATCGGAGACTGGGACGGCGGCCGGCCCCGCCTCGCGATGCGCGCCGACATCGACGCGCTGCCCATCCCGGACACCAAGGTGGACTGCGAGTACCGCTCCACCGTCCCGGACCGCGCCCACGCCTGCGGCCACGACGTGCACACCACCGTCGTGCTCGGCGCCGGGCTCGTCCTCGCCGACCTGCACCGCAAGGGGCAGCTGCCGCGCCCCGTACGGCTGATCTTCCAGCCCGCCGAGGAGGTCCTCCCCGGCGGCGCGGGCGACGTGATCAAGAGCGGCGCACTTGACGGCGTAGGACGGATCATCGCCGTGCACTGCGACCCGAGGGTCGACGCCGGACGCATCGGTCTGCGCCACGGTCCCATCACCTCGGCCTGCGACCGCCTGGAGATCGCCCTCGACGGCCCCGGCGGCCACACCGCGCGCCCCCACCTGACCACCGACCTCGTCACGGCCGCCGCCCGCGTCGTCACCGACGTGCCGGCGCTCGTCGCCCGCCGGGTCGACGCCCGCAGCGGACTCTCCGTGACCTGGGGCCGCGTCGAGTCCGGCCACGCCCCGAACGTGATCCCGCAGCACGCCGAGCTCTCCGGCACCGTGCGCTGCCTGGACATCAACGCCTGGCGGCAGGCGCCCGACCTGGTGCACGAGGCGATCGCCGAGGTCGCGACCCTGCACCGCGCCAAGTCCGAGATCAACTACGTTCGGGGTGTCCCGCCGGTCGTCAACGACCCCGTCGTCACCGAGCTGATCCACGACGCCATGGTCGCCCGCCGCGGCGCCACGGCCGTCGAGGACACCGAGCAGAGCCTCGGCGGCGAGGACTTCTCCTGGTACCTGGAGCACGTCCCCGGCGCCATGGCCCGCCTGGGTGTCCGCCGCGCGGGCGACCTCACGGTCCGCGACCTCCACCAGGGCGACTTCGACGCGGACGAGCACGCCATCACCGTGGGCGTCGAGCTGTTCACCGCAGCCGCCCTCCTGGACGCCCGGATGCAGGTCCTCGACACGGCCGCGACCTCCTAGAGGGGCCGGGGGCGGGTGTCGACGTCCCGCCCGGCACGGACGTCCCGCACGGCACCCCGGCGCACGGCCTCCACGGACTCGGTACCCGATCCGCACCCCCTCCGGTTGCGGCGCCCCCGCCCTCGCGGCAGCCTGGTGCGCGTGTCGTACGGCCCCCGTACGGCGCGCGCACCGTCACGCTTAAGTCACCCCGCAGACACGGAACGCGAGGGACCTGCGAAGGGCTCTGCCCCAAGCGTCCCTTTCGATCCCATGGTTCACGAGGACGTAACCGGCCATCGGCACGAATGGATAACGGCCAGTCGAAACCCCGTTCCCAGGAGTGTCTACGCGCGTTAATGTGCGCCGAACTGAGCACCCGGCTGCGGGGCTTTGGAGAAGATGGGGAACTTCAAGATGCGTCGGATTTCCAAACTGACCCGCGTCGCGGTGGGGGTCGCGTCGCTGGCGCTCGCCGCCACGGCCTGTGGCGGGACCAGCAGCGAGAGCGGCAACGGCGGCGACGGCGAGAGCAAGGGCACCAAGGGCCTCGCGATCGCGTACGACATCGGCGGCAAGGGCGACCAGTCCTTCAACGACGCGGCGTACGCGGGCCTGCAGAAGGCCGAGAAGGAGTTCGGCTACAAGACGGCCGACATCGAGCCCACCGAGGGCGAGACGGACGCCGACAAGCAGCAGCGCCTGGTCTCCCTGGCCAAGCAGGGCTACAACCCGGTCATCGGCGTCGGCTACGCGTACGCGACCGCCGTGAAGGAGGCCGCCGAGCAGTACCCGGACACCACCTTCGGCATCGTGGACGACTCCACCGTCCAGCTGAAGAACGTGGCCGACCTGGTCTTCTCCGAGGAGCAGGCCTCGTACCTCGCGGGCGTCGCGGCCGCCAAGAGCACCAAGACGAACGTGGTCGGCTTCGTGGGCGGCGTGGACATCCCGCTGATCCACAAGTTCCAGGCCGGCTTCGAGCAGGGCGTCAAGGACACCAACTCCAAGGCCAAGGTGCTGACCCAGTACCTCACTCAGACGGCCGAGGAGGGCGGCTTCTCCAGCCCCGACAAGGGCAAGTCGGCCGCCGAGGGCCAGATCGAGAAGAAGGCCGACGTCGTGTACGCGGCGGCCGGTCTGTCCGGTCAGGGCGTGATCGAGGCCGCCGCCGCCAACAAGGTGTGGGCGATCGGCGTCGACTCCGACCAGTACAAGCAGGAAGCCCTCGCGAAGTACAAGGACTCGATCCTGACCTCGGCGATGAAGGACGTCGCCAAGGCGGTGTACAACCTGGCGAAGTCGGTCGAGGACGGCAAGCCCGAGACCGGTATCGTCAGGGGCGATCTGAAGAGCGGTGAGGTCGGCCTCGCCGTCTCGAACCCCACGTTCAAGGACGACACCAAGCTCCAGGAGGCCCTCGAGACGGCCAAGGAGAAGATCATCAGCGGCGAGATCAAGGTCAAGACCAGCTGAGCCAGCAGAACCTCGAGCAGACACGCGACCCCGGGGGAGTGCGGCCGTGCGGGAGCCGTACATCCGGCCCGCACCTCCCCGGAGCCGCTGGTAACCGCGGGGTTACGTCCGCTCAACGGGGTACGGGGAGCCTGGCTCCCTGTACCCCGTTGTCTCGGGCGTCGCCCCTTTCGATGCCGTAGGGGCGCTACGCGCGTAGACGACCCCCTTTCCCAGGAGAGTGCGCCATCAACGCGTCCAGCAGCCCTCCGGCCGACGCGGCGGTCAACGGTCAGGCGACCGCCGTCGAACTCGCCGGGATCACCAAGCGATTCCCCGGCGTGGTGGCCAACCACGACATCCACCTCACCGTCCGCAAGGGCACCGTCCACGCCCTCGTCGGTGAGAACGGCGCCGGCAAGTCGACCCTGATGAAGATCCTCTACGGCATGCAGAAGCCGGACGAGGGCACCATCGCGGTCGACGGCCACCAGGTGAGCTTCTCGTCCCCCGCCGACGCCATCGCGCGCGGCATCGGCATGGTGCACCAGCACTTCATGCTGGCCGACAACCTCACCGTTCTGGAGAACGTGGTCCTCGGCAGCGAGAAGCTCCACGGCATCGGCGCCAAGGCCCGCCGCACGATCAAGGAGATCTCCGACCGCTACGGCTTCGGGGTCCGCCCCGACGTCCTCGTGGAGGAACTCGGCGTCGCCGAGCGCCAGCGCGTGGAGATCCTCAAGGTCCTCTACCGCGGCGCCCGCACCCTGATCCTCGACGAGCCCACCGCCGTGCTGGTGCCGCAGGAGGTCGAGGCGCTCTTCGTCAACCTGCGCGAGCTCAAGGCACAGGGCCTGTCGGTCATCTTCATCTCCCACAAGCTGGGTGAGGTGCTGTCGGTCGCCGACGAGATCACCGTCATCCGGCGCGGCACGACCGTCGGTACGGCCGTCCCCGCCGAGACCACCCCGCGCCAGCTCGCCGAGCTGATGGTCGGCAGCGAACTGCCCACCCCGGAGACCGCCGAGTCCACGGTCACCGACCGCGCCGTCCTGAGCGTCGACAAGCTGCGGCTCGCGGCGCCCGGCGGCAAGGCCCTCCTGGACGACATCAGCTTCACCATCCACGCGGGCGAGGTCCTCGGCCTCGCCGGTGTCGAGGGCAACGGCCAGACCGAGCTGATCGACGCGCTGATCGGCCTGAAGGCCGCCGACTCCGGCACCATCCGGCTGGCCGACGACGAGATCACCACGTGGCCCACCCGCAGGCGCCGTGAGCAGGGCGTCGGCTACATCCCCGAGGACCGCCACCGGCACGGTCTGCTCCTGGAGGCACCCCTCTGGGAGAACCGTATCCTCGGCCATGTGACCGAGCGGCCCAACGCCAAGGGCGTCTGGCTCGACCCGAAGGCCGCCCAGGAGGACACGCGCCGGATCGTCGCCGAGTACGACGTCCGCACCCCCGGCATCGACGTCACCGCCGCCTCCCTGTCCGGCGGCAACCAGCAGAAGCTGATCGTCGGCCGCGAGATGAGCCACCAGCCGCGCTTCCTGATCGCCGCCCACCCCACCCGCGGTGTGGACGTCGGCGCGCAGGCCCAGATCTGGGACCAGATCCGGCAGGCCCGCCGCGAGGGTCTGGCCGTGCTGCTGATCTCCGCCGACCTCGACGAGCTGATCGGCCTGTCCGACACCCTCCGGGTGATCTACAACGGCAAGCTGGTCGCGGACGCCGACCCGGCCACCATCACCCCGGAGGAGCTCGGCTCCGCCATGACCGGTGCCGCCACCGGCCACCTCGAACACGAAGAGACCCCCGAGACGCAGGGCTTGGCCCCCGAGTCTCCGGAAGGCGAGGCCCGCTGATGAAGAAGTTCGACAAGGAGCGGGTGCTCCTCGCGGTGGCCGGGCCGGTCCTCGCGCTCGCCGTCGCCTTCGTGCTGACCGCGATCGTGCTGCTCGCGTCCGGCAAGAACCCGGTCGAGCCGTTCACGATCATGTTCGAGCAGGCGTCGTTCTCGGACATCCAGGTCCGGATCGTCAACCAGGCGTCGCTGTACTACATCGCGGCCCTCGCGGTGGCCATCGGCTTCCGCATGAATCTGTTCAACATCGGTGTCGACGGCCAGTACCTGCTCGGCGCCATGATGGCCGCGATCGTCGGCGCCCACATGGACCTGCCCGCGTTCCTCCAGGTCCCGCTGCTGATGCTCACGGCGATCTGCACCGGTGCCTTCTGGGCCGGCATCGTCGGTGTCCTCAAGGTCACCCGCGGGGTCAGCGAGGTCGTCGCGTCGATCATGCTCAACGCGATCGCGACCTCGATCATCGGCTACCTCTGGCTGCCGAACGTCTTCGGCGTCAAGGTCGGCAACAACAACACCACCGGTGAGATGGCCGAGTCCGGCTGGGTTCCCGGTATCGACATGGGGGCCGCCGGCGAGATCTACGGCCTGGTCCTCCTCGCCGTCGCGCTCGGCGTCGGCTACTGGGTCGTCATCAACCGCACCCGCTTCGGCTTCGACCTGCGCGCCTCCGGCGCCTCGGAGACGGCCGCCGCGGCCAGCGGTGTCGACCCCAAGCGGATGATCCTCACCGCGATGCTGATCTCCGGCGGTGTCGCCGGCCTCGCGGGTCTGCCGATCCTGCTCGGCGACACCCACACCTACAGCCTCAACTTCCCCACCGGCATCGGCTTCCTCGGCATCGGTATCGCCCTGCTGGGCCGCAACAGCCCCGTGGGCATCGCCTTCGCGTCCCTGCTGTGGGCCTGGCTCGACAAGGCGTCGCCGGAGCTTGACTTCCACGGCTACGACAAGGAGATCGCGGTCATCATGCAGGGTCTGATCGTGCTCTCGGTCGTGGTCTCCTACGAGACCGTCCGTGAGTGGGGCCTGCGCCGCCAGCAGCGCCGCGTCGGTGCCGAGCTCGCCGCCGGGAACGTCCTCGGCGCGGACAACAACGTCAAGAAGGAGGTGGCTGGCCGATGACCACGAGCACCACCGCGACCGACCTCAACCAGCCCTCGCTGGAGCCCACCGCCCGCACCGGGCGGAAGATGTCGCTGCCCGTGCTGCTGCTGGTCATCTCCGGCGTCCTGGCACTCACCTCGCTCGTCCGCATCATCACCGGCGCGAACGGCATCACCAACGTCAGCCAGATGTCCACCGCGCTGGAGCTCGCCGTCCCGATCGGCCTCGCCGGTCTCGGCGGTCTGTGGGCCGAGCGCTCGGGCGTGGTCAACATCGGCCTCGAAGGCATGATGATCCTCGGCACCTGGTTCGGTGCCTGGGCCGGTTTCCAGTACGGCCCGTGGACCGGCGTCCTCGTCGGCATCGCCGGCGGCGCGATCGGCGGCCTGCTGCACGCCTTCGTCACCGTCACCTTCAACGTCAACCACATCGTCTCCGGTGTGGCCATCAACATCCTGGCCCTCGGCGCCACCCGCTACCTCGCCCCGCTGGCCTTCGAGGGCCACCAGGGCGGTTCCGCCAAGCAGTCCCCGCCGGTCGAGTCCATCGGCGACTTCACCATCCCCGGACTGTCGGACGCGCTGACGGAACTCAACTCCAAGGGCTGGTTCTTCATCTCGGACCTCGCCGGCCTGCTCGGCGGTCTGGTCACCAACGTCTCGTGGCTGACCCTCGTCGCCGTCGCCCTGATCCCCGCCACCTGGTGGATCCTGTGGCGCAGCGCCTTCGGCCTGCGGCTGCGCTCCTGCGGTGAGAACCCGGTCGCCGCCGAGTCCCTCGGTGTCAACGTCTACAAGTACAAGTACATCGCCGTGATCATCTCCGGCGGTCTGGCCGGCCTCGGCGGAGCCTTCCTCTCCATCGTCGCCAACCCCTTCTACCTGGAGGGCCAGACCAGCGGCCGCGGCTTCATCGGCCTCGCCGCGATGATCTTCGGCAACTGGATGCCGGGCGGCCTCGCCCTCGGCGCCGGCCTGTTCGGCTACACCGACAGCCTCAACCTGCGCGGCGGCTCGGAGAACGTCCACGCGCTGCTGCTGCTCGGCGCGCTGCTGCTGCTCATCGGCGCGATCTGGCTCGCGGTCCGCAAGAAGTACGTCCAGGCCCTGATCACCGCCGTCATCGGCGTCCTGGTGTACGCCTGGTACGCCACCACCAACGAGGTCCCGAACCAGGTCGTCGCCGCGACCCCGTACGTCATCACCCTGATCGTCCTCGCGCTCTCCGCACAGCGGCTGCGGATGCCGAAGGCGGACGGCCTGCCGTACCGGAAGGGACAGGGCAAGTGACCGCCGTCGACTGGGAGAAGCTGCGTACGGTGGCCCGGGACGCCATGTCCCGGGCGTACGCCCCGTACTCCGGCTACCCGGTCGGCGTGGCCGCCCTCGTCGACGACGGCCGGATCGTCTCGGGCTGCAACGTCGAGAACGCCTCCTACGGGCTCGGCCTGTGCGCGGAGTGCGGGCTCGTCTCGGAGCTGCAGAACAGCGGCGGTGGCCGCCTCACGCACTTCACCTGCGTGGACGGCAAGGGCGAGGTCCTCGTCCCGTGCGGCCGCTGCCGGCAGCTGCTGTACGAGTTCGGCGGCCCGGATCTGCTGCTGGAGACCCCCGCGGGGATCCTCCCTCTCTCGGAGATGCTGCCCCAGGCCTTCGGCCCGGACCATCTCACCAAGTAACTCCCGTGCGGCCCCTCCTGACGACCGGTCGGAGGGGCCGCTCCCTTTCCGATCCGCACCGGGTCGCTTTCGGAACCTTCGAAAGGAAAGCCATGACTGTGTTGTCGATGGACGCCATCTCCGTGATCCGCACCAAGCGGGACCGCGGTGAGCTGAGCGACGAGCAGATCGACTGGGTCATCGACGCGTACACCCGCGGGGAGGTCGCCGACTACCAGATGGCCGCCCTGAACATGGCGATCCTGCTCAACGGCATGAACCGCCGCGAGATCGCCCGCTGGACGGCCGCGATGATCGCCTCCGGCGAGCGCATGGACTTCTCGTCGCTGTCCCTGCCGACCGCCGACAAGCACTCCACCGGCGGCGTCGGCGACAAGATCACCCTCCCGCTGGCGCCCCTGGTCGCGGCCTGCGGCGCGGCCGTCCCCCAGCTCTCCGGCCGCGGCCTCGGCCACACCGGCGGCACCCTCGACAAGCTGGAGTCCATCCCCGGCTGGCGCGCTCTCCTCTCCAACGAGGAGATGCTGTCCGTGCTGGACGGCGTGGGCGCGGTGATCTGCGCGGCGGGCGACGGCCTGGCCCCCGCCGACAAGAAGCTGTACGCGCTCCGCGACGTCACCGGCACCGTCGAGGCCATCCCGCTGATCGCCTCCTCGATCATGTCGAAGAAGATCGCGGAGGGCACCGGCTCCCTGGTCCTCGATGTGAAGGTCGGCAGCGGCGCCTTCATGAAGACCATCGAGGACGCCCGTGAGCTGGCCTCCACGATGGTCGGCCTGGGCACGGACCACGGTGTGAAGACCGTGGCGCTCCTGACGGACATGTCCACCCCGCTGGGCCTGACCGCCGGCAACGCGCTGGAGGTCCGCGAGTCGGTCGAGGTCCTCGCGGGCGGCGGCCCGGCGGACGTCGTCGAGCTGACGATCGCGCTGGCCCGCGAGATGCTCGACGCGGCCGGCGTGAAGGACGCCGACCCGGCGAAGGCGCTGGCCGACGGCTCCGCCATGGACGCCTGGCGCCGCATGATTGCGGCCCAGGGCGGCGACCCCGACGCGGAACTGCCCACCTCCCGCGAGCAGCACATCGTCAAGGCCCCCGCCTCGGGCGTCCTGACCCGCCTCGACGCCTACGACATCGGCATCGCCGCCTGGCGTCTCGGCGCCGGCCGCGCCCGCAAGGAGGACCCGGTCCAGGCCGCCGCCGGCGTCGAGATGCACGCCAAGCCCGGCGACACCGTCACCGAGGGCCAGCCCCTGCTCACCCTGCACACGGACACCCCCGAGCGCTTCTCCTACGCGCTGGAGGCCGTCCAGGGCTCGTACGACATCGCCGCCGCGGGCACGCCGTTCACCCCGAACCCGATCGTGCTGGACCGCATCGCCTGAGCGGGCGGCCCTGCCACTGTCGACGCCGCTGTCGTCGTGTCCGCGATGAGTTCCGGGGACCGGTCCGGTCTACCGGTCGTGGATGCGACGACACCCGCCGTACTCGTGCTGCCAGGCCCCGTCACCCGGGACGAGGTGCCCCGGCTCTGTGACGAGGTGCGCGCACGATTGGAGGCGGACCGGGCGGGCGGGGTGGTGGTGTGCGACGTCGCCGGGATCGGGCCGCCCGGGCTGGGAGCCGTCGACCTGCTGGCCCGGTTGCAACTCACGGCGAGACGGGCCGGGGGCCGCATACGGCTGCGGGACCCCGCTCCCGCGCTGTGCGCGCTACTGCGCCTGGTCGGGCTTGCCCTCGATGTGGAGGGGCAGGTCGAAGAGGGGGAACCAGCGCGCCGTGTCCAGGAAGCAGTGGAACCCGGCGATCCGGCTCTCTGACATCTCCAGCACCTGCACGGCCCAGGCGGTGAATCCGCCCTTCTCCTCGTCGGGCTTGTACTGAGCGAAGCCCGGCAGGCCGTTCACCGCGACGGGCACCAGGTGCGAGCCGGCGCAGGCGGCACCCAGCGTGGTCATGAACCCGGTGATGTCACTCGTGCCGGTCAGCCACAGGTCGAACGGCGGCATCGTCATCACCGCGTCCTCGTGCAGCAGGGCCGTCAGCGCCGTCATGTCGTACCCCTCGAAGGCGGCGACATAGCGCTCCAGCAGCTTCTGCTGCTCCTCGTCGAGCGGGTCGGAGACATCGCCCTCGGCGACCCGGCCGTCGCCGTCGCCGAGGGTGGCGCGGGCCCGCTGGAGCGCGCTGTTCACCGAGGCGACCGAGGTGTCCAGCAGCTCGGCGACCTCGCTCGCCTTCCACGCGAGCACCTCGCGCAGGATGAGCACCGCCCGCTGCTTGGCGGGCAGCTTCTGCAGGGCGGCCACGAAGGCCAGCCGCACGGACTCCTTGGCCACGGCCGCCTCCGCCGGGTCGGCGGTCGTCGGCAGCACCCGGGCGTCCGGGACGGGCTCCAGCCAGGTGTTGTCGGGGCGGGGGGCGAGGGCGGCCTGGGCGAGGGGCGTCGACTCGGTGAGATCCATGGGACGGGCCCTCTTGTTCCCCGCGGTCAGCATGTCCAGGCAGACGTTCGTCGCGATGCGGTACAGCCAGGAGCGCAGGGAGGAGCGGCCCTCGAACTTCTCGTAGCTGCGCCAGGCCCGGATCATGGTGTCCTGCACGGCGTCCTCCGCCTCGAAGGACGAGCCGAGCATCCGGTAGCAGTACCCGGTCAGCTCGACCCGGTGCTTCTCCAGCCGGACGTCCAGATCCGCCGTCACCGTCGCCGTACCGTCGCTCATGGCCAACCCACCCCTGTGGCTCATTCCGTCACACGCACCAGTGCGCGCCAACACTTCGGAAGCTACCGCAGCCCACTGACAATGGCCCCCGGAGCGGAAGAAGGGCCAGGTCAGCGGGGAGTGGTGGAACGGGGTGGAGGGGACGTCAGACGGTGGCGAGCCTCCGCTGCACACGAGCCGCACGCGACCCCACCACGGTGATCGCCACGACGCCCAGCACGGCCAGCAGCCCCATGGACACGGTCCCGAGCCAGCCGCCCGCGTGGAACGCCATCGCGCCGAGCGTGCTGCCCGCGCTGGACCCCACGTAGTAGGCCGACTGGTAGAGCGCGGACGCCTGCGCCCGGCCCTCCTTCGCCGTGTGGCTGACCGCCGACGACGCCACCGCGTGCCCGGCGAAGAACCCGGCGGTGATCAGCACCAGCCCGATCAGCACCAGCGGCAGCGAACCGGACAGCGAGACCAGCAGACCGGCGGTCGTCGTACCGCCCGCCAGGTACAGCGCGCCCCGCCGACCCAGCCGTGCCACCAGCTTCCCCGCGGTGGAGGCGGACACCGTGCCGACCAGGTACACCAGGAAGATCGACCCGATGACCCCCTGCGGCAGCGAGAACGGGCTGTCGGTCAGCCGGTAGCCGATGACCGTGTACACGGCGCCGAAGACGGTCATGAAGAGCGCGCCGATGGCGTACAGCCGCCGCAGCAGCGGGTCGCCGAGGTGCGAACGGACCGTGCGAGCCAGCACCGCCGGCCGCAGCGACCCCGCCACGAAGTGCCTCGGCGCGGGCAGCAGCAGACGAAAGGCCACCGCGCACCCCACCGCGATCAGGCCGAGCACACCGAGCGCGACCCGCCAGCCCCACTCCTGCGCGACCCAGCCGGTCACGATCCGTCCGCTCATACCGCCGACGCTGTTGCCGGCGACGAACAGACCGATCGCGGTGACGAGGGCCTTGGGGCGGACCTCCTCGGCGAGATAGGCGGTCGCCGAGGCCGGCACCCCGGCCAGCGCCGCGCCCTGCACGGCGCGCAGCACCACCAGCGCGCCCAGCGAGGGCGCGAAGGGGATCAGCAGCCCGACCGTGACCGCGACCGCCAGCGACGCCGTCATCACCGCGCGCCGCCCGAACCGCTCCGACAGCGCGCTCATCGGCAGCACGAACAGCGCCAGCGCACCGGTCGCCGCCGAGACCGTCCAGCTCGCCGCGCTCGCCGTGCCCCCGAAGTCGGTCGAGATCAGCGGCAGCAGGGCCTGCGTGGAGTAGAGGAGGGCGAAGGTGGCGACTCCCGCGAGGAACAGCGCCAGGCTCATCCGGCGGTAGCCGGGACCTCCCGGCGCCACACGGGAATCGGCGGCCTCACGGGCGGTGGGGACGGACGGCGTGCGGGGGACGACTGGGACGGCGCCCACGGTGGTGGACGCCTCGGTACTGGCGGAAGGCATGCCTCGAAACTACGTACGCCGTTATTCATCCGTCCAATGCATGGAACCCCCATAATCGTTCCCGTGATGCATCAGCAAAGGTCAGAGCCCCGGCTGTCACCGTCCGGTGACACAGAAGACATCGAGGACATCGTCCTGCGGCTCGCCCCCCGCCTCGCCTACTTCGCCGGTGTCGCCCGCACCGAGCACGTCACCCGGGCCGCGCAGGAGATGCAGGTCCCGCAGTCGACCCTGTCGCGGGCCATGGTCCGGCTCGAACAGGACCTGGGCGTCGACCTGTTCGCCCGCCGCGGCCGCACGGTGTCCCTCACCCATGCGGGCCGCACCTTCCACGCCTCCGTGGAACGCGCCCTCGCCGAGATCGAGCGGGCCGCCGACGAGGTGCGCGCCGACGCCGACCCGGCCACCGGCAAGGTCGCCTTCGGCTTCCTGCACACCATGGGCGCCGAGACGGTCCCCGGCCTCCTCCATGCCTTCCGCGCCGAGCACCCCCGCGTCCGCTTCAGCCTCGTCCAGAACTACGGCGAGGCCATGATCGAGCGCCTGCGCGCGGGCGAACTCGACCTCTGCCTCACCTCACCCGTCCCGGACGCCCCCGACCTCGTCGCCCGCCGCCTGGACGAGCAGAAGCTCCGCCTCGTCGTCCCCGCCGACCACCGCCTCGCCGCCCGCAAACGCGTCCGCCTCGCCGAGGCCGCCGACGAAACGTTCGTCACCCTCGAACCCGGCTACGGCATGCGGCGCATCACCGACGACCTCTGCAAACAGGCGGGCTTCAAGCCCCGTATCGCGTTCGAGGGCGAGGAGGCCGAGACACTGCGCGGCCTCGTCGCCGCGGGCCTGGGCGTCGCCCTGCTGCCCCCGCCGGCCGTCCCGAGGCCGGGCGTCGTGGAACTGACGGTCACCGCACCCCGAGCGGCCCGGGAGATCGGCGTGGCCTGGCTGGCCGGCCACCCGGACACACCCCCGGTGGCCGCCTTCAAGAAGTTCCTGCTGTCGAGGAAGGGCCGTCTCCTGCACGACTGATCGCGTGCGGGAGGAGCTCAGCCGCCCCACCGGGAGCGGGCCGCCCCGAAGCCGGAGGCCAGCGGCATGCGCAGGCCCAGCGGCGGCGGCGCGGCGAGCGCGTCCTCCACGGGGCGCGCGAACGCCCGCCCGAACAGCACACCCATCACGAAGTCCGAGGCGAGCGCGTGCACCTCGTCGCGGTACTGCGTCAGCCCGTGCCGGTCCGCGTGCACCTCGAACCGGCAGATGTCGGGGTTCGTCTTCTTCGCGCGCGCGGCGAACCGGAACGACAGCTCGGGGTCGACCCGTTCGTCGTTCGTGCCGTGCACGATCAGCACCCGCCGACCGGCGAGCTGTTTCACCGGTTCGGGCGTCGCCGCCGCGTCCTCCTCGGGCAGCCAGGGAGCGATCGCCAGCACGGAGTTGACGGCGTCGTGCCCCCCGGCGTGCAGCGCGGCGCGCGCCCCCATGTGCAGCCCCACCAGGCACACCGGCACGTCCCCGTACCGCCGGACCACCTCGTCCGCGGCCCACTCGGCGTCCCGTGCGAGCCGCGCCTCCGTGCCGTTCCAGCCGCGGTGGCGGTAGTGCACGACATGGGCCGCCAGACCCTCGTCACGTCCCGCGCGGACCAGCCGGCGCCCCAGGGCACGTACGGAGGCGGTGGCGACCATGGGGGAGGGTCTGCGGAGGGAAGCCTCGTCGCCGGCCGGGAGAAGCAGGACCACCGCGCCGACCGTGCTGGGCTCCGGGCCGAACGTCCGCCCAAGTCGGGGCGTCCGTACCGGCATTGCTTGCTGCGCCATGACAGAACAGTGTCAGAAGAGATGGTGTACGCCACCCGTCCTGCGGGTCACCGTTGGGTATCGACGCCACCTCCCGACAGGTGCTCTACGCGCGTAGGCGATATGGTGCGAAAATGACGAACCAGACTGACCGGACCGGAACCACCCCGGACTCGGACCAGATCCGCCGGGCGCCCAAGGTTCTGCTGCACGACCACCTCGACGGCGGGCTCCGCCCCGGCACCGTCGTCGAACTCGCCGACGCCGCCGGCTACACCTCCCGGCTGCCGGAGACCGACCCCGACCGGCTCGGCGTCTGGTTCCGCGAGGCCGCCGACTCCGGTTCCCTGGAGCGGTACCTGGAGACCTTCTCGCATACCGTCGCTGTCATGCAGACCCGCGACGCGCTCGTCCGGGTCGCCGCCGAGTGCGCCGAGGACCTCGCCGAGGACGGTGTCGTCTACGCCGAGGTCCGCTACGCCCCCGAGCAGCATCTCGACGGCGGCCTGAGCCTCGAAGAGGTCGTCGAGGCCGTCAACGAGGGCTTCCGCGAGGGCGAGCGCCGGGCCAGGGAGGCAGGTCGCCGCATCCGCGTCGGCGCCCTGCTCACCGCCATGCGGCACGCCGCCCGCGCCCTGGAGATCGCCGAACTCGCCAACCGCTACCGCGACCTGGGCGTCGCCGGCTTCGACATCGCCGGCGCGGAGGCCGGCTACCCGCCCACCCGGCACCTCGACGCCTTCGAGTACCTCAAGCGCGAGAACAACCACTTCACCATCCATGCCGGGGAGGCCTTCGGGCTGCCCTCCATCTGGCAGGCGTTGCAGTGGTGCGGCGCCGACCGGCTCGGCCACGGCGTCCGCATCATCGACGACATCCAGGTCCACGAGGACGGCTCGGTGAAGCTCGGCCGGCTCGCCTCCTACGTCCGCGACAAGCGGATCCCGCTGGAGCTGTGCCCCAGCTCCAACCTTCAGACGGGCGCCGCCCGTTCGTACGCCGAGCACCCCATCGGGCTGCTGCGCCGACTGCACTTCCGTGCCACGGTCAACACCGACAACCGGCTGATGTCCCACACCAGCATGAGCCGTGAATTCGAGTACCTGGTCGAGGCCTTCGGTTACACGCTCGACGACATGCAGTGGTTCTCGGTCAACGCCATGAAGTCGGCATTCATTCCTTTCGATGAACGACTGGCCATGATCAATGATGTGATCAAGCCCGGATATGCCGAGTTGAAATCCGAATGGCTGTTCCGTCAAACGGCCTCCACCAGTGGTTCTGTCGACGAATAGCGTCGAATATCGATTCCGTGAGCGGTCGCGTGGAGGGCGACACGGCTGCTTTTCGATGTTTGCCACCGGCGGGACTTTGGTGTTTACGTTTCGGCACCGCTCACCACCCGTCGAACGCATTCCAAGGACGCATTCAACATGAAGCAGTCTGCTGCCAAGACCCTCGGCGTCGCCGCCCTCGGTGCCGCCATCGCCGCTGCGGGCGCGGGCGCCGCGAACGCCGCCCCGAGCATGCCGGCCGCTCCCGACGCCTCCCAGGCCGTGGGCACCGTCGCCCAGTCGCTGCCCGTGGAGAACGTGTCGAAGGCGCTGCCGGGTGGCGCCGGCGCCGTCACTCAGGGGCAGCGTGCGCTCGGCGCGGGTCTGGAGTCGGCGCACCCCGCCGTCGCCAACGTCCTCGCCGAGGGGCCGACCGGCCCCGGCGGCGGGCTGCTGGGCGGCCTCCCCGCCGGCAAGACCCTGCCTACCAAGCGCCTCGGCGTGAACGGCCTGCCCCTCGGCGGCGCCTGAGCGGACCGCTTCACTCGTACACCGATGGGGCGCACCCGGCGAGGGTGCGCCCCATCGGCGTGGCCGGCGGAGATGTGTCACCACGCCGTGCGGGCCTTCCCCTCGGACGGGAACAGGATCCACAGGGCTATGTAGAGCAGGAACTGCGGGCCCGGAAGCAGACACGACGCGAGGAACAGCACACGCATCGTGGTCGCGGAGGTGCCGAAGCGCCGGGCCAGCGCTGCGCACACTCCGCCGATCATCCGGCCTTCCGCGGGGCGGGCAAGGCGGCTCATGAGGGCTCCTTCGTCAGCGTAGGACGCCGGCCGTGGGCCGACGGTGGGGGCGGGGGCCTCCTGGTGGCCGCCGCTCTCTTTTCCACACCATCGACGCTACGGTGACGAAGCGGACGAAGCGTCCCTCTACGGAGCCATCTCGACCCTGGGAATCGTCGGGGTCCGACCCTGAGGATGCTCCTCACGGCGGAGGTCCGTCGGCACCCGGCTGTCCACCCTGCGACGGAGCGCGGCCCTGGCCGCCGGGACGACGGCGACATGGGCGAGGCCCACACCGACCGCGTTCAGCAGGATCGAGTCGATGTCCACGACCTGGCCCGGCACCCCGGTCTGCAACAGCTCGACCGCCAGCGAGAGCAGCGCTCCGGCCGCGACCGACCGGGCCAGCGAGGCGACCGGCGACACCGACAGCCGGCCGTGCACCAGCGGCAGCAGCACACCCAGCGGTGCCAGCAGCGCCAGCCCCTCGCCGATCCGCAGGGCCGCCTCCGGCCAGCCCAGCGCCAGATCCGCTCTGATCCCCGCGAAGGGCCGCATGTTGGTCGGACTCACCCAGGTGACGTCCAGCGGACGCAGCGTGATCCAGGCAACGACCGCGAGATGTGCGGCGAGGAGGACACCCCCCGCCGCACGAACACGGACCGCGGCACTACCGCCGCTCGTACCTTGACGCTGCACGCCCCCCAAGACGCGCCCTCCGGCGCGATCGGTTCCGCTCGATTTTTCCGGTGGCCCCGAGGCGGCGGAAAGGCGTCAGGAACCCGAGACCTCCGTCGAGGGCGGTATCCCCGCCCCCGGATCCGACTGGACGTCCGCGGTGCACTCGTAGCGGCGCAGCGCGTCGGCGCTGGTGCTGCCCAGAACGACCGAGCCGTTGTCGCCGGTCGCCGCCGTGTCCGCGAAGGTGCACACGATCTGCGCGAGGGCGTACTTGGGCAGGGCGTCGGGGGCGGTGGACAGCCGCAGGGTGTCGTCGGGGTCACCCGGCCGCGGGCCGGTCACCGTGATCCCGGGCGGCACGGCCGTGCGGTAGCCGGCCTCGTCCTCCACGCCCGACGGTGTCTCGCCCAGGGCCTTCAGGAGCCCCTGGGCGACGACCACGCGCCGCTTCGCCTCGTCCGTGCCGTCGGCGACCCGCACCGAACGGTCGACCCGGACGAGCGCCCCGGAACAGAGCAGGAACACCTCGACGGGCATCCCCGACGGGCCGGCCTGCGTCGCGAGGTCCGTCATCGACGACTCGCAGGGCACCATCGAGGGCGCGGGACCGAAGTCCGTCGGCACCTGGGTGGCCCGGATCCCGCAGCCCGCCAGCAGCCCGGTGAGCACCCCGCCCGCGGCCAGGATCTGTACGCCCCGCGCCCGCGCGGCCCGCCCCTGTCGCTCCCGCGTCCGCATCCGCCGCACCCGTGTGTCTCTCGCCGGTACCTCTCGTATCGTCACTGCCCGCCCCCCTCGGTGTCCTCCGTGCCGCTGTCGCCCTGGTCCCCGTCGCGTTCTCGTGCGATCAGCGAGGCGGCGTCCCTGGGCAGGCGGAGGGTGAAGACCGCGCCTCCCTCGGGGGAGTTGGCGGCGGTGATCCCGCCGCCGTGGATGTGGGCGTTCTCCAGGGCGATGGACAGGCCGAGGCCGCTGCCCTCGGAGCGCGGACGGGAGGCGCTCGCCTTGTAGAAGCGGTCGAACACGTGCGGGAGGACGTCCTCGGGGATGCCGGGCCCGTGGTCCCGCACCCGGATCAGCAGGTCCTCGCCCTCCAGGTGCACCGAGACCCGCACCGGCGAACCGCCGTGCTTGAGGGCGTTGCCGATGAGGTTGGCGAGGATCACGTCCAGGCGGCGCGGGTCGAGGTTGGCCATGATGCCGCGCTCGGCGTCCAGGTCCACCGCGTCCAGCCAGGCGCGGGCGTCGATGCAGGCGGTGATCTGGTCGGCGATGTCCACGTCGTCGAGGACCAGCCGGGCCGTGCCCGCGTCGAAGCGGGTCACCTCCATCAGGTTCTCGACGAGGTCGTTCAGGCGCCGGGTCTCGCTCACCACGAGCCGTACGGCGGGCTCGATCATCGGGTCGACGCTGCCGGTCTCCGCGTCCAACTCCTCCTCCAGCACCTCCGTGACGGCGGTGATCGCCGTCAGCGGTGTACGGAGTTCGTGCGACATGTCGGCGACGAAGCGGCGGGACGCCTCCTCGCGGGCGCTCATGTCGTCGACCTTCTTCTCCAGCGACTCCGCCGCGAGGTTGAAGGTCCGTGAGAGATCGGCCAGTTCGTCCGTGCCGGAGACACGCAGCCGGGTGTCGAGCTTGCCCTCGCCGAGCCGCCGGGCGGCCACCCCGAGGCGCTGCACCGGCTTCAGCACGGTCGTCGCGGCGGCCTGCGCGAGCAGTGCCGAGCCGATCAGCGACAGACCCGTCGCGATCCCCAGTGACCAGGCCAGCGAGTTGAGGTCCTCGGCCTCCTTCTCCAGCGACTTGCGCATATAGGCGGTCGGGCCGCCGCCGATCATCTTCGCGCCGCCCACCAGATACGGGGTGTCGCCGTCGATGACCCGCTGCCAGTACACGTGGTACGGGTCCTGGTTCCCGGAGGTGATCTTCTGCCGCTTGTTGACGGCCTTCTGCAGGGACGCGGGCACGTCGTCGAGGGAGAAGCCGTTCAGCGCGTTGTCGGTCGAGGAACCCGACACGGTCCTGCCGGAGGCGTCCTCGTCGAGGAGGAGCACACCGAAGCGCTCACCGCCGTCGGCCATCTTGCGCGCGGCGATCCGCAGTTGGTCCTGGGAGGGGTTCGGGCGGAGCGTGCTCACATGGCTCTGCAGCTCACGCTCGAAGTCGTTCAGCGCCGCGTCCTGCGCCCGGCTCTGTACGGCCTCCCGGTTGAGCCAGTACGCGATACCGGACGCCGACACGGCGGCCGTGAGCGCCACCAGCCCGAACACCACCACCAGGCGCAGCCGCAGGCTGGTGAAACGAATCCGGGACTGGACCTTCGTACGCGTCGCGGACCAGCCGCGGATCCCCCCTCGAGCCTTCGTCACTGAGGAACGTCCAGCCGGTAGCCCACACCACGGACCGTACGGATCAGGGTCGGCGACGACGGCACGTCCTCGACCTTCGCGCGCAGCCGCTGGACGCACGCGTCGACCAGCCGGGAGTCGCCCAGGTAGTCGTGCTCCCACACCAGGCGCAGCAACTGCTGCCGGGACAGGGCCTGTCCGGGGCGCCGGCTCAGCTCCAGCAGCAGCCGCAGCTCGGTCGGCGTCAGCTGGAGGTCCTCGCCGTTCTTCGTCACGGTCATGGCCGCGCGGTCGATGACGAGGCTGCCGAAGGTCGCCGCGTCATTGGCCTCGCGCTCACCGCGCCGCAGCACCGCGCGGATACGGGCGTCCAGCACGCGCCCCTGCACGGGCTTGACCACGTAGTCGTCCGCACCGGACTCCAGGCCCACCACGACGTCGATGTCGTCGCTCCGGGCGGTCAGCAGGATGATCGGCAGCTGGTCGGTGCGCCGGATACGACGGCACACCTCGAAGCCGTCGATGCCGGGCAGCATCACGTCCAAAACGATCAGATCCGGCCGCTGTTCGCGCAGCAGCTTGAGACCATCCTCGCCGGTGGCGGCGGTGGCGACACGGTGCCCCTGGCGCGTCAGTGAGAGCTCCAGGGCCGTGCGGATGGCGTCGTCGTCCTCGATCAGCAACAGGGAAGGCACGGGCTCATTCTGGCCCATGGCATGGCCACGAATCGACCGTTGAAGCGCTCCCACGCGACACCCGCACACGATCGTGCCGTTCGCGTAGTCGTACGACTCTTCTCTGTGAGCGCGCTGTGTCTTCCCTGGGGCCGACCCCTGTGACAGGTCTGTGACAGTCGGCGGACACGGCCATGAAAGTGGCCCGGCAATCTTTTCGGCACAGGCAAGAAGCACCGCGGCGGTCGAGCGCCGAAGCGGGGTGAGGGACCGGAACTCCACGACGGGGGGCGCGAGATGAACACGCTGCACAGCACCAGCACTAGCGCAGTTGTCACGCGTCTCCACGACGTCATCCGGAACACGGAGAAGTCCGGTGCCGTGAGCGGGCGGGGGTGCGCTCGCGGTACCGGGCGTCAGCACGCCACGTACATGTCGGTGGTTGACGCACACGTGGGGGGAAGCGCCACGGGGGTGGCCCACGGG
>NZ_LIQX01000149.1 GCF_001418475.1 Streptomyces ossamyceticus
CCCTGGCACCGTCGGCGGCGGATCCTCGCCCCCGCCGCCGACGGTGCCAGGGACGGCGGGAAGGAGATGCGGGGGTGGCGGCCTTCGAGACTTCGCCGGACACCGTGGACTCGGCCTCGTCGGAGTCGAAGTCGGAGTCGGCCACGGACGCCACGTGCGGCTCAGGGACGGCATCGGCCTCCACACCGGCCCCGGCCTCTGTCCTTGTCTCCGCCTCTGACCTTGTTTCCGCCTCTGACCTTGTTTCCGTCTCTGCCCTTGTCTCCGTCTCTGACCTTGTCTCCGCCTCTGACCTTGTCTCCGCCTCTGCCGCTGCCTCAGCCCCGATCCCGACCCCGGCCCCCTGACCGCCATCGACCCCGCCACCGACCCCGGCGCCGGTCCCGGCGGCCCCCGCGCTCGCCGTCCGCGCGCGCTGGCGGGCCGCGACCGCCAGGAGCCACAGACGGTGCAGTTCCACCCGTTCCTCCGCCGTCGCCCCGCACAGCGCGGCGAACCGCTCGACGGGGGCGAAGTCCGTGGGGACCGTGTCACCGGCGCAGTAGCGGTGCAGCGTGGAGGTGTTCATGTGGAGCCGACGGGCCAGCTGGCCGTAACTGCGGTCCGTGGCCTCCTTCAGTCGGGTGAGCCACGCCGCGAATGCCTGGACGTCCTCCGGTGCTGCCGACACTTCTCTCCCTGCCCTCCCCGCCCCGGGACGGCATCCCAGGACTCCATATACCTGCACGTCAGAGGGGCTGGGATGGTTCCACCCCGGTGGATGCGTCCCAGATCGTTGCGTCCGTGTCCGGCGACGGCTGATGCTCTTGGTGTCGCACCGACCGGGCCGGACGGACCACCCGGCGTCGGCGGCATCCACACATCCACGTACTCGTTCATGGGGGACATCCATGCCCAAGCGCACCCGAGCAGGCGCGCTCACCGCACTCCTCGCCGCATGCCTCGCAGCGGGCTCCACGGTCACGGCGACCGCCTCACCCGCGGCCCTCTCACCCGCGGCCCTCTCACCCGCGACCGGCGCAACCCCGGCCGGCGCACCGGCACCCGCGGCGAAGGCGAGCGCCGCGCCGAAGTTCCTCTCGGCGTCCCAGCTTCCGCCCCACCCGTCGTCCTCCTGGCGGGCCGGCAAGGTCACCGACGGCGTGCCCGAGGAGTACCAGTACTGCCTGGGCGACGCACTCCTGGCCTACGACGCCCGGCACCGCGTCTTCCGCACCGACCTGGAGACCAGCGCCAGACAGCTCAACATCGTCGTCGGCAGCGCCGCCAAGGCCAAGGCTCTCGCCGCGCGGCTGAACAAGGACTACCGGAAGTGCGCGGCCCGCATCGACGCCGATCCCGACCTCAAGGCCCAGTACCGGGACTACGGCTCGCTGCCGGTCGAGGAGGGCGCACGCGTCCACGGGCTGCACGTCCGTACGTCCTGGGGCGCGATGGACGTCCAGCTGCTCTCGGTGGGCCGGGACGGCAGGACCGTCACCGTCGTCGACTGGGCCCAGATGGGCGACTTCAAGAGCGCGCCGGTCAAGGCGTTCAAGAAGACGACGACCACGGCCGTGAACAAGCTCCACTGAGCCCACCGCCGCCGACCGGCACCACTGATCACACGCTCGCACGATCACACGACAGCAGTACTGGAAAACCGGGGAATCACATGAACAGCACGCGCACCATCCGCCGTACCGCCCTGGCCGCCGGCCTCGCCCTGGCCCTCGGCCTCGGCATGACGGCCACGGCGTCCGCCGGCGGTCCGCGCACCGTCAGCGGCAAGCCGTCCGACGCGGTGACCCGTATCGCCGACTTCTACGGCGCCTACATCGACGCGCAGAGCGGCCCGGGCAACGGCGGCAAGCTCGCCGAGGAGCTGCGGAAGTACTACCTGACGGCCGATCTGCGCAAGCAGCTCAAGGCCTGGGAGGCGAAGAACAACGCGGACGGCGTCCTGCGCGCCCAGAACGTGCCCGTGTCATGGAAGGTCACCGACAACGGCACCGCGAACCACACGGAGGCCGGGATCACCTTCACCTGGGGCGACGGCAGGAAGACCAAGCTCGTCGTCGACATGACCCGCGGTTACAAGATCTTCCACATCGGCACGAAGGGCGCTTCCGGCAGCTGACGGACAGGTCCACGGGGGCGGTGCGGGCGCGGCGCCGATGGCCGATGGTGGACGTATGGATGTGAAGGACGTTCTCATCGACGCGTTCGGCCGGATCAAGGAGGAGGTCCACGGCGCGGTGGACGGACTCTCCGCCGAGGACCTCCACGCCCGCCCCGCCCCCGGCGCCAACTCCGTCGCCTGGCTGGTGTGGCACCTCACCCGGATCCAGGACGACCATGTCGCCGATGTCGCCGGACTCGACCAGGTCTGGCTGTCCCAGGGCTGGGAGAAGCGCTTCGGGCTGGGTCTGCCGCGCCACGACACGGGCTACGGGCACAGCGCGGCGCAGGTCGGGAAGGTGCGGGTGGACTCCGCCGACCTGCTGACCGGGTACTACGACGCCGTGCACGACCAGACCCTCGGATATGTGCGCGGGCTGACCGGCCGGAGTCTCGGGCGCATCGTGGACGAGCGCTGGGATCCGCCGGTCAGCCTGGGCGTCCGTCTGGTGAGCGTCCTGGCCGACGATCTTCAGCATGCCGGCCAGGCCGCGTACGTACGGGGTCTGCTTCAGCGCGCGGACTCGTAGCCCGGCAGCACGACGTCACGGATCAGGGCGTTCCGCTCGTCGAACGGGATGAACGCGCTCTTGAGGGCGTTGACGGTGACGGTGCGCAGGTCGTCGAGGGTCCAGCCGGCCTCCTCGACGAGCAGGCCCATCTCCCGGCTCATGGTCGTCCCGGAAACCAGACGGTTGTCGGTGTTGAGGGTGACGCGGAAGCCGAGGTCCTTCAGGGCGGTGATGGGGTGCTCCGCGATGGAGGTGGCCGCGCCGGTCTGGAGGTTGGAGGTGGGGCACATCTCAAGGGCGACTCGGCGGTCCCGGACCCAGGCGGCGAGGCGGCCGAGCTTGCCGTCGACGATGTCCTCGGTGATGCGGACGCCGTGGCCGATGCGCTGGGCGCCGCACACCTGCAGGGCCTGGTGGATGCTGGGCAGGCCGTGGGCCTCACCGGCGTGGATCGTGAAGGGGACGCTCTCGCGGCGCAGGTGCTCGAACGCGGCCAGGTGGTCGGCGGGCGGGAAGCCGTCCTCGGCGCCCGCGATGTCGAAGCCGACGACACCGGCGTCCCGGAAGGCGACGGCCAGGTCGGCGGCCTCGCGGACCCGGTCGAACATCCGCATCCCGCACAGCAGCGTGCCCACGCGGACCGGGGTGCCCTGGGCCGCCGCCTTGGCCATACCGGCGGCGAGGCCCTCCTGCACGGTCTCGACGACCTCGGCGAGGGCCAGCCCGCCCCTGGTGTTCAGCTCGGGGGCGTAGCGGACCTCGCCGTAGACGACGCCGTCGGCAGCCAGGTCGAGCACGTACTCCTCGGCGGCGCGCAGCAGGCCCTCACGGGTCTGCAGCACGGCGAGGGTGTGCTCGAAGGTGGCTATGTACCGCACCAGGTCACCGGAGTTGGCGGCCTCGTAGAACCAGGCGGCGAGGCTCTCAGGGTCGGTCTCGGGGAGGGTGTGGCCGACCTCCGCCGCGAGCTCGACGAGGCTCGCGGGGCGCAGACCGCCGTCGAGGTGGTCGTGCAGGACGACCTTGGGGAGGCGGCGGATGATGTCGGCGTCGATGCGGGGCGCGGTCATGGCGTTCGTTCCTCGGCAGGTGGTGCGGTGGGTGTGCGGCAGGAGCGCCGGTCGGGTCCGGGGGGCGGCCCGGCAGGCGGCTCGGTCGGAGACTGCTCGGTCGGTGGCGGCCGAGGCGGGACGGCTCGGCCGGGAGTGACTCAGTCGGCGCCGGCTCGGTCAGCGGGCTGGAGGAGGTCCCAGCGGTTTCCGTACAGGTCCTCGAAGACGGCGACGGAGCCGTACGGCTCGTGGCGCGGGTCCTCCAGGAACCTGACGCCCGAGGCCAGCATCCGGGCGTGGTCGCGGGCGAAGTCGTCGGTGTGGAGGAAGAAGCCCACGCGTCCGCCGGTCTGGTCGCCGATCCGGCCGCGCTGCGCCTCGTCCTTGGCCCGGGCGAGCAGCAGTCCGGTGCCCGCGCCCCCGGTGCCCGGCTCGACGACGACCCAGCGGCCGCCGTCGGGCCTCGGGGCGTCCTCGACGAGCCGGAAGCCGAGCGCCTCGGTGTAGAAGCGGATCGCCTCGTCGTGGTCGTCGACCACAAGGGTGACCAGGGCGACGCGTCTCATCGGAGGGCCTCTCGGGTGGGGCGCGGTTCACGCGCGGGGCGGTGCGGGGATCTACCGAGGTTCGCTCGGGGTTCCCGGGAGGTTATACGTAACACCTGCCGGACGGCAACTGGCGTGCACGACGGAGGCCCCCCGCGGACGCAGGGGGCCTCATCGGCGGGAACTCCGGGTCAGTCGCCCGGGGAGGCCTTGCGGAGGGCGGCGATGCAGGTGTGGAGCGCCTCCTGGAGTTCCTCCAGGCGCTGGAGCATGTCGTCCTCGTAGATCGCGTCGAGGTCCATGGCGTCGTCGAGGGTCAGCTCCTCGAAGACCTTCGTCGCCTTCTGGAGGCTGCTGTAGAACTTCGTGCGGCGTTCCTGGACCCGCAGCTCGGGGTTCGACTCGACGGTCTGGACGACGAGCTCCTTGACGGTGTCGTACGCCTCCGTCGCCCACTCGCCGGTGTCCTCGTCGTCGTCCAGCTCGTCGATGAGGGACAGGTGCCGCTCTGCCTCGGCGCGCAGTTCGGCGGGGGCGTCGATGACCTGCCCGGCGGGGGTCTTGACCTGGCCGTTCTCCACGATCTGCCGGACGTACCCGATGCGGGTCGCGGCCTGGGTCTCGCTGGCGACGGCCTTCTTCAGCTCCTCCGTGCGCGCGATGTCACGGGCGAGTTCGGTCTGGAGGGACGGGTCCTCCTTGAGCCGGTCGAGGAGAGCGGTGCGGGCCGCCTGGGCGGTGGAGGGGTCGGCGAGGATCGCGGCGCGCAGCGCTGTGGGGTTCTCGGCGACCTCCAGGGCCTTGGTGGGGCGGATGCCCTCGGCCTCGGCAGCCGCGGTGATGGCGGTGCCCCGGTCGGAGGTCGCACTGGAGCGGGAGCTGTAGTACGACAGCCAGACGTCCGAGTCGGGCAGGTCGATCTCGGCGCCGGGGGCGAGCGCCTCGAAGTGCGGGACCATGCCTTCGTCGGCCGCCTTGTCCCACGCCTTGTAGTAGCGCATGACGCGCTCCGCCGAGCACCCGGCCAGCTCCGCGAACCGCTTCGCGGACACCTTCACGGTCTCCCCGGGCAGTTCCCCGCCGGGCCGCACGCTCCGCGCCACCTTCAGGGCGAACGCCCAGCCGCCGGTGCGGGCGTACACCCCGAAGTCGTGTGCGTCGCGGACGACTTGCTCGTCCACGACCTCCGCGGCGTCCACGACGCCCTCGGCACCCTCCGGGCCGTCGGCGCCCTCGGCATCCCCGGCGCGGATCGTGGCGCCCGGGGTGGCGGTCGCGTCGCCGTCCACGGCGGGCGGGGTCGGCGCGTCGCCCGACACCTGGGCCGGTACCTGGCCGGCGGACGCCTCGGAGGGGCCCTCCCCGCCGGCCTCGTCCAGCCGGACACCGGCGTTGGTGTCGGCGGTGGCGCCCGGCTCGACCCAGATTCCCTCCTCCTGCGCCGGCGCTCCCCCGGTCGCCGGCGTCTCGTCGGCGGGCGGTACGGCCGACGCGGAGTGGGCGGTGGCTACGCTCACGGATGACTCTCCCGAGTGGTGACGAACGACAGGGCAGAACAGGCAGCCTATATGAACCGCTTGGTGCCGCTTTGCGCCGCGATCCCGTGCGGGTGAGTCACCACCAGCCCCCCGGAGGAGTCTTCCGGCGAGGTACTCCCACCCTACGGATAGGTGTACGTGTTCAGGGTCGTGACCGCCGATGCCGCGTTGCCCAGGTTGTAGTGGTCGACCGCGAGGAAGTTCGGCTTCTTGCGGGCGGCCGGCTGGCAGAAGCGCTGGGCACGGTCGGCCAGCTTCGCGTTGTCATTGGTGGCGGTGCCGGTGATGCCGACGTCGCGGAAGTGGTTCATGACGAACAGCGGCTTGAACGCGGACTCGGTGCGGGTGAGCGGGATGTTGGTGTTGGCGTCGTACCAGCGGCTGTAGCAGGACCAGTCGGAGGAGCCGATGCCGCCGCCCATGGACCAGTAGTTCTCGACGGTCCACTCCTTCTGGTACATGACACCGAAGGTGTCGCGGGTCAGTCCGGCGGCTTGGTCGGAGGCGCGGCTGCGGTCGGTGAAGATGAGCAGGCGGTCGTTCGCAGCGATCAGATCGGCCATCCTCGGCCAGCCGCCGGTGCGCACGCCGGCCTGGTCGGGCCGGTACAGCACGTCGGACAGGCCGTTGACACGGGCGAGTTCGGAGCGCAGGACGGCCGGGTCGACGTAGTCCTCCAGGAACACGGTGAGGAACTGGTCGGGGTTCTGCTTGAGGAAGTCGACCATGCGCTGGATGTCGACCCAGAGGGCGACGGGCCGGCTGACGAGGGTGCAGCTGTTGTGGCAGAGGATCGCGCCGTCGGGGGTCTGGTGGATGTCCAGCATGAATCCGCGTACGCCGTCGGCGAGTTGCTGGTTGATACCGCGTGTCTGGTTCGGGACGAGGTTGACGAAGGGGGGTGCGAAGCCGCCGTCGACGCCGTTGGCGTAGGCGTTGTGGGCGGTGAGGAACGTGACCTGGTCCAGGGTGCGCTGCCCGGCGGGCGGCATGGGGTTGGTGGTGGGGTTGACCGGGGTGAGGTACCAGGCGGCCAGGTCGCCCGCGCCGCCGGTGACCAGCGGGGCGGGGTGGTTGGCGCCGGAGGGCTTGGCGCCGACCGTGAGGTAGCGCTCGGCGCCGGGCACCTTGAGCCGGTGGCGGCCGGAGCCGAGGTCGGTGATGTCCCAGGCCGCGTCGCCACTGGCGCAGGCGACGGTTCTGGCCTGGTCGCCGGAGCGGCCGAGACAACTGCCCGCGGCGTCCACGCTCTCCAGCACGTAGGAGGCTCCGCTCGCCCGCAGCGTCCACTGCTGGCGGTCCTCGTTGCCCTTGGGCCGGTGCTGTTCCACCGCTCCCCCGCTGTCGGCCGCGTTGAGTCCGGTGACGGCGCTCTGCACGTAGTAGGCGCCCGGAGCGGGAACCGCGGCGGAGGCCGCGGGCGCGGGCGCGGCCACAACGGCGGCCAGTGCCACGGCGGCCGCGAGCGAGGTGGTACGGGGGCTTGGCATGGGGGTGCCCTTCGTCGGAACGGGGACGGGAGCGGGGCCCGCCCGCGACGCGGGCCGGACCCCGGAGTCAAAGTCAGGTGCATGACATCACGGCGGAGGGGTCGCCGTCAGCAGTACAGGTTGCCGCCCGGCGAAGTCCCGAGGATCTGTACGAACCGCTGGTAAGCGCTCACCCGGCTCTGCACCTGCGCCGGGTTCTTGCCGTCGCACTCCAGCGAGCCGTTGATGCTGCGGATGGTGTGGCCGAAGCCCGCTCCGGTGACCATCGCTTGGTGGCCGGTCATGCTGCCGGGGCCGGTCTGGGTGTTCCAGTACCACAGGGCGGTCTTCCAGGCGACGGCCGCGTCGTTCTGCACCAGCCAGGGGTTGCCCAGCAGGTTGAGGCCCAACGCGTCCCCGGCCGCCTTGTAGTTGAAGTTCCAGCTGAGCTGGATCGGGCCCCGGCCGTAGTAGGCCGACTGTCCGGCGGGACAGCCGTAGGGCCTGCTCCAGTCGCAGTAGGTGGGGTAGTTGGCGGTGTTCTGCTCGACGATGTGGACCAGCCCGCCCGTCTCGTGGTTGACGTCGGCGAGGAACGCCGCCGCCTCCTGCTTCTTGACGGTGTCGCTGCCGGTGGTGGCGAAGGCCGGGAACGCGCTCATGGCCGCCCGCAGCCCGCTGTACGAGTAGAACGAGTTCCGGTTCGGGAACATCTGGTTGAACTGCGCCTCGCTCACCACGAACCCGGAGGGGTTGGTGGGACCGTTCTCGCAGGCGTACGGCTCCCAGTACCAGGTGCTGATGGTGGGGTCGTAGCCCGGGTTGGCATGCTCCGCCACGTAGGCACGGCCGTCGGTGTAGCGGACGATGTCACCGGCGGCGTAGGAGCGGCCCGCCACCCAGTTCGGGTAGCTGGAGCAGGGAGCGGCGCTCGCGCTCTGGGCGGGCAGCAGCAGGGGTGTGGAACCGCCGATGACCAGCGCGGTCAGCAGGGCGGAAAGTCGGCGCCTCGACACGGGATCAACTCCTTCGTGGGGCACGGCCACACCCGGGCGAGGCTCCGCAGGGCATGACAGGGACGGACCTCGCGCGCCCGCGCCGGCGGAGCCGGCCACGGTGCGGGGCGGCCGTGGTGGGGGGTGTGGTGGCACACTCAACCGCGTTGGTCTGTACCAGTCAAGGGTGTAGACCAGTCAAAGACGCGTCGGCGACGCGAAAAGGTGATCTTCCGGTGCGGGGGCGGGGAGAATCGCCCCATGACCACGTCACCGCATCCTCTCGTCGTCCGGGCGCGCAGTCTCGCCGCCGAAGTGCTGGCGCCTCAGGCCGAGCGCGTCGATCAGGAGCAGGTGCCCGCGAGCAGCATCGAGGCGATCAAGAGGTCGGGGCTGCTGGGGGTGAACGCGCCGCAGGCGTACGGCGGTTCGGGGGCGTCTAACTCCGTGGCGCGGGAGATCGCGGAGGTCCTGGCGGGCGCGTGCTGCGCGACGTGGTTCGTGCAGGCCCAGCACTACACGCCCGTACTGACCCTCACCAAGACCGAACTCCCGGCCAAGGAGCGGCTGTTGGCGAAGCTGGCGACGGGCGAGCTGCTGTCCGGGGTGGCGTACGCGCATCTGCGGAGGTACCCGCAGGTACCGGTCCGGGCCGTGCCCAAGCGCGGCGGCTGGCGGTTCCACGGGACGGTTCCCTGGTACACGGGGTGGGGCCTGAACGATGTGATGCTGCTGGCCGGCGTCACGGACGCGGACGAGGTGGTGTTCGCGTTCGCGGAGGCCAGACAGCAGTCGGGGTTGAAGGCGTCGCCGCCGATGCGGCTGGCCGCACTGACCGCCGCCCGCACGGTCTCGCTCCGGCTCGACGGGCTGTGGATCCCCGACGAGGCGGTGGCCCTGCACGCCCCGTACGAGAGCTGGGCGGCGGGCGACCGGCCCAAACCGGCGAACGCCTCGCCGGCCGTGTTCGGCGTCGCCGAGTCGGCGCTGTCGCTGCTGGACCAGGACGACCCCACGACGAAGGGGCTGCGACTGCGGCTGGACAAGGTACGGCGGCAGGCCTACGCCCTCGCGGACCATCCCGCGCCGCACGAGCACATGGAGGAGCGGTTGGCGCTCAAGACGAAGGCGTTCGATCTGATGCGGACGGCGACGACCGCCGCGCTCGTCACCGGCGGCGGGCGCGCCCTGGACCTGGACAACCGGGCGCAACGTCTCGCGCGTGAGGCGATGTTCCTGCTGGTGCAGGGGCAGACGGCGGAGGTGCGCCGGGCCCATCTGGGGGCACTGTCGGCCGCGTACTGAGGGGGCGACGCGTCCCGAGGGGCCATCATCGTTCCATCACCGCGTCGGTCCGACGCGGCTCGAACGGCAAGCGGAAAGGAGGGCGCCGGCCATGTCCCTCGCCCGCGTCCACAACTTCTCCATCTCGCTCGACGGTTACGGCACCGGTGAGGGCCTGAGCCGTGAGGCGCCCTTCGGCCACGCCGGTGAGAGGTTGCACCAGTGGATGTTCGCCACCCGGTGGTGGCACGAGCTGACCGGCGGGTCCGGTGGGCAGGGCGGGCTCGACGACACCTTCGCGCGGCGGTTCGCGCCCGGCATCGGCGCGGAGATCATGGGCGCGGGAAAGTTCGGCTACCCCGGATGGCACGACGACCCCGAGTGGAAGGGATGGTGGGGACCCAACCCGCCGTTCCACACACCGGCCTTCGTCCTCACCCGTCACCCGCGCCCGTCGCTCGCCATGGAGGGTGGCACGACGTTCCACTTCCTCGACGCCTCACCCGCCGAAGCGCTGGAGCGGGCCCGTGAGGCCGCGGGCGGCCAGGACGTCCGGATCGGCGGAGGACCCACCGTGGTCCGCGACTTCCTCGCCGCCCGGCTCATCGACCATCTGCACGTCGTGGTGGTGCCGCTCCTGCTCGGCCGGGGCGTCCGGCTCTGGGACGGGCTGGAGGGCGTGGAGGAGGACTACACGATCGAGTCCGTGTCCTCGCCCAGCGGCGTCACCCATCTGACGTTCACCCGGGCGGGCGTCGCACCGTGATGTCCACGGCCCCCTGGAGACGGACGCCCCGCCGCCGTACGCTCGACCCCGTACCGCATCGCATGGCGGGCTTCCGACACCTTCTCCGACCGGGGGTCCCCCATGCCCGCGCCACAGGTGCGCCCGTTCCGCCGCGCCGACCGTGACCAGCTCACCGACCTGATCAACACGCATGTCGCCGCCGTCGTCCCCGGTGTGTCCGTCTCCGTGAACACGGTGCTCAGCGATCTGGAGCGCCGCCCGGAGGAATTCCTCACCGACCCCTGGGTGAGCGAGCGGGTCACCCTCGTCGCCGAGCGGCGCGACCACATCGTGGCCGCCGCCCATCTGCTGCGCTACCGCGCGGACGACGAGGTCGGCCCGCACTACCGGGACGTCGGCGAGATCGGCTGGTTCGTCGGCCGGGTGCCGGCGTCCTTCCTGCCGGACACCGAGGAGGCGGCGGACCTGCTGATGAGCGCCTGCCTGGCGCAGCTGGCCCGATGGGGCGTGCGCGCCCGATACGCGGACGGGGGGCTTCCCGCCCCGGCCGTGTACGGGGTGCCACGGGCCTGGCCGCACGTCCGCGCCGTCTACGCACGTGCGGGCTTCCGGCATGTGGGCGACACCGAGGTCGTCCTCATCGCCCGCGTCGGCGACCTGCCTTCCGCCGAGCCGAGGCGGGGCATCACGGTCGACCGCACGCTGGGCGAGTGCGGCACCCGCCTCACGGCGCACGCCGCCGGTCACGCGATCGGCTTCATCGAGGTGGACACGGCCCTGTTCCGCCCTGAGCGTCGCACCCGCGGCTCCGGCCTCGCCGACATCGGCAATCTGAGCATCGCCCCCTCGGCGCACGTGGACGGTCTGGAGCACTGGCTTCTCGGGCAGGCCGCCGACTGGCTGCGCCTGTGCGGCGTGGACCGTCTGCTGGCCTGCGAGGCGGCGGCCGACCGGGCGGCGATCGACCGGCTGACCTCGGCGGGCTTCCGCGAACTGACCCGGACCGACCGCCACTGGGAGCACCGCCCCTGACGACGACGCGACGTCCCCTCAGCTCGCGAAGGGCACCAGGGCCGGCGGCGCGGCCGGCCCTGCGGACGGGGCCGGCAGGCGGGTCAGCTCGCCGTCGAAGCCGAGGTCCTCGGCGGCGCGGGTGATCTGGCTCAGGTAGGCGACGGTCGGCGGCCGGTCCCGGCACCACGCGTCGCCGGCCCGACGGTCCCGGCCGGACTCGGTGGCGGGGGTGCCGTGGCCGCCGCCGACGAGGTGGCGTCCGTGAACAGGTCGTCGAGGATGCCGCTCAGAGCCGGCCGTGGGGTGGGGGCCGGTGCCACTCAGCACGTAGCGGCCGATGTGCTGGACCTTCCAGCGGGCCGGGTCATGCAGGGTGTGGGTACGGGCGAGGCGTGGGGTGCTCACCCACCGGCCGGTCGCGGACGACAAGACCCGGGTGCTGCTGATGCTCCGGCGGCGCCGTGCGGGGTCGGCGCCGCGGGCGGCCCGGGAGCTGCACGAGGCGTTGGTGTGCCGGGCACGGGAGCTGGGCGCACGGACCGAACCATGACCCCGAGGGGCCCCCGGTCGCCTCAGTCGCCGTCGGTCACGGTCGTGCCGCGGCTCATGCGGCTCGGCCACCAGGCGCGTTCCCCGATGTCCCGGACCAGGGCCGGCACCAGCAGCGAGCGCACCACGAGGGTGTCGAGGAGGACGCCGAAGGCGACGATGAAGGCGATCTGGGCGAGGAAGGCCAGCGGGATGACACCCAGCGCGGCGAAGGTCGCGGCGAGTACGACGCCCGCGGAGGTGATGACGCCGCCGGTGGTGACCAGCCCGCGCAGCACGCCCTCGCGCACGCCGTGCCGCAGGGACTCCTCGCGGACCCGGGACATCAGGAAGATGTTGTAGTCGACGCCCAGGGCGACCAGGAACACGAAGCCGTAGAGGGGCACGGACGGATCGGTGCCGGTGAACCCGAACACGTGCTGGAACACGAGCGCGGAGACGCCCAGCGTGGCCACGAAGTTCAGGGCCACCGTGGCGACCAGAAGCACCGGCAGCAGCAGCGAACGCAGCAGCCCGACCAGGATGAGGAGGATGACCGCGAGGACGACCGGGACGATCAGGGTGCGGTCGCGTTCGGCGGTGCGCAGGGTGTCGTACTGCTGGGCGGTGTAGCCGCCGACGAGGGCGTCCGCGCCGGGTACGGCGTGCAGCCCGGTGCGCAGCCGCGCCACGGTGTCCTTCGCGGCGTCGCTGTCCGCCGCGGCGGTGAGGGTGACGTCGACCCGGACGCGGCCGTCGACGACCCGGGGCTCGCCGCCGGGTCGCCCGGAGCCGCTGACGGCGGTCGCCGAGGCGACCCCGTCGGTGTCGCGGGCCGCGGCGAGCACCCGGTCCAGGCGGTCGGCGTCGGCGATGACCACGGCGGGGTTGCCCGAGCCGCCGGGGAAGTGGTCGCCGAGCGTCTGCTGGGCGACGACGGACGGGGCGTCGTTGACGAAGGTCTCGTCGAGCGGGACCCCCTTGGAGGTGAGCGTCGGCGCGAAGGCGGCCCCGACGAGCAGGGCGGCCAGGGTCACCGCCCAGACCCGGCGCGGTGCCCGGTCGACGAGGGCGGCGACGCGTCGCCACACGCCCTCGCCGGTCGACGCGGACGCGGGCCGGGCAGCGGGCTTGGCGGGCCAGTAGGCGGCGCGGCCCAGTGCGACGAGGACGGCGGGCAGGAACGTGAGCGTGGCGAGGACGGCGCAGCCGATGCCGATGGCGCCGACGGGTCCGAGCGCCCGGTTGTTGGTGAGGTCGCTGAGCAGCAGGGCGAGCAGGCCCAGCGCGACGGTCGCGGCGCTCGCCACGATCGCGCCCCAGGACTGCCGGAGGGCCTCGCGCATCGCGGTGAAGCGGTCGGTCCGTGCGGCGAGTTCCTCGCGGAAACGGGCGGTGAGGAGGAGGGCGTAGTCGGTGGCCGCGCCGATGACGAGGATGGAGAGGATGCCCTGGACCTGTCCGTCGACGCGGACGACTCCCCGGTCGGCGAGGGCGTACACGACGGCGCAGGCGAGACCGAGGGCGAACACGGCGCCGAGGATGATCAGCAGTGGCAGCAGGACGCTGCGGTAGACGAGCAGAAGGATCACCAGCACGGTGACCAGCGCGACGGCGAGCAGCAGGCCGTCGATACCGGCGAAGGCGTCCGCCAGGTCCGCCTGACTGGCCGCGGGCCCCGCCAGTTGCACGGTGGTGCCGGGGACGCGTTCGGCGGCGGCCCGGATCCGGTCGAGGGTGCCGGCCAGGTCGTCGCCCAGGTCGGGCCGGAGCGGGACCACGCCCTGGAGGGCTTGCCGGTCGTCGGAGAGCAGGGCGGGCGAGACCGGTCCGGCCAGGCCGGGGCCGTCGGCGAGGGAGGCGAGGGCACGGTCGGCGGAGGCTTGCCGCTCGGGCATGTCCTCCCCCGTCCACACGACGATCACCGGGAGCGTCTCCTCCTGGCGGAAGGCCCGCTGCGCGGCTATGACCTCCGTGGACTCGGCGCTGCGCGGCAGGAACGCGGCCTGGTCGTTGGTGGCGACCTCGCCGAGGCGCCCGGCGTAGGGGCCGAGGACGCCTCCGACTACGAGCCAGACGGCGATCAGTAGGAGGGGGACGAGCCGGCGGGCGCGTCGGGGGGTGGTGGACATGGTGCTCCAGGCGGGAGGGAGATGACTCAACGAAAAACAATCTCAATGATTGAACTTGTTGACGGCGGCGATCATAGACGGTGCCTGCTCTTCCGCGGTCACCCGGTCTTCGGATGCACCCGCCGCACGATCACGCCCTTGGGACGCACCCGCCGCACGATCAGCGGTGGCGGTCGGCGCCCGTGCCCAGTTCCTCGTTCATCGCCGCGAGGAACCGCAGGACGACGGCCAGTTCCTCACCGGTGAAGCGGGAACGGGCGGCCTCGGTGGCCTCCGCCAGGGGCCGGAAGTAGGTGCGGGCGGCCGAACGGGCGTCGGCCGCGTAGTACAGGTGGACCACCCGGCGGTCCGCGCTCTCCCGGACACGGCGTACGTGTCCGGCGCGCTCCAGCCGGTCCACGCAGGCGGTGACGGCCCCGGAGGTCAGTCCGAGGTGTTCGCGCAGGCGTTTGGGTGTCATGGGCGCGTCCGCGTCGAGGATCGCCGCGAGCGCCTGGACGTCCGTCGCGTGCAGCCCGTGGTCACCCGCGAACGCGTGCACGAGCCGGTTGATCTCGCCGTTCATCCGGCGCAGGGCGACGGCGAAGGCTTGCAGATCGGTCGCCGCCGCGGCGGGACCCTGCTCCCCGTCCCCCGTCCCCCGTCGCGGGTCGTTCACTGTGGCCACGCGGCAAGGGTAGTCGCCGTACCGATCACTCGATCGCGGGGCGCCGGGCCGCCGGTGCATCCGGGACCGGCTCCGTGGGGGAAATGATGACCGGGGGAACGCAGACGCGGAGGACCGAGGGATCCATGACGGGAGAAGCTGAGCGCGGCGCCGGCCCGCTGTGCCTGGTGACCGGTGCGACGGGATACATCGGCGGCCGGCTCGTACCGGAACTGCTGGAGGCGGGCCTGCGGGTGCGCTGTCTGGCCCGCTCCCCGGAGCGGCTGCGCGACCACCCGTGGGCGGAGGCGGTCGAGGTGGTCCGCGGCGACGTGACCGACGCGGAGTCCGTGGCACGGGCGATGCGCGGGGTCGACGTCGGCTACTACCTGGTGCACGCCCTGGGCACGGGCGACGACTTCGAGGAGACGGACCGGCGGGCCGCGAGGATCTTCGGGGAGCAGGCGCGCGCCGCGGGCGTGGGCCGGCTCGTCTACCTCGGCGGTCTCACCCCGTACGGCGTGCCCGAGGAGGAGCTGTCGCCGCACCTGCGCTCCCGCGCCGAGGTCGGGCGGATTCTGCTGGACTGCGGTGTGCCCACGGCCGTGCTGCGGGCGGCGGTCGTCATCGGCTCGGGGTCGGCCTCCTTCGAGATGCTGCGCTACCTCACCGAGCGGCTCCCGGTGATGGTGACGCCGAGTTGGGTGCACACCCGGATCCAGCCCGTCGCCGTCCGGGACGTGCTGCGCGCCCTCGTGGGCTGCGCCCGGTTGCCGGACGACGTCAGCCGGGCCTTCGACATCGGCGGCCCGGACGTCCTGACGTACCGCGAGATGATGATCCGCTACGCGGCCGTCGCCGGGCTGCCGCCCCGGCTCATCCTGTCCGTGCCGATGCTCACCCCCGGTCTGTCGAGCCACTGGGTCGGACTGGTCACGCCCGTGCCCGCCTCCATCGCCCGGCCGCTCACCGAGTCGCTGCGGCACGAGGTGGTGTGCCACGAGCACGACATCGCGCGGTACGTGCCGGATCCGCCCGGCCATCCGGTCGGCTTCGACGAGGCGGTGCGGCTCGCCCTGCGGCGGGTGCGCGAGGCACGGGTGACCACCCGCTGGTCGTCCGCCTCCCTGCCCGGAGCGCCCAGCGATCCGCTGCCCACCGACCCCGACTGGGCGGGCGGCAGCCTCTACACGGACCGGCGCGAACTGTGTGTGGACGCCCCGTGCGCGTCCCTGTGGCGGGTCATCGAGGGCATCGGCGGCGACAACGGCTGGTACTCCTTCCCGCTCGCCTGGGCCGTACGGGGCTGGCTGGACCGGCTGGCGGGCGGGGTGGGCCTGCGCCGGGGCCGCCGGGACGCCACCCGGCTGCGGGTGGGCGACTCGCTCGACTTCTGGCGGGTGGAGGAGATCGAACGGGGGCGGCTGCTGCGACTGCGGGCGGAGATGCGGCTGCCGGGTCTGGCGTGGCTGGAGATGTACGCGGACACGGACGACGCCGGCCGCACGGTCTTCCGCCAGCGCGCCCTGTTCCATCCGCACGGGCTGCTCGGTCACGCCTACTGGTGGAGCGTGGCCCCCTTCCACTCCGTCGTGTTCGGCGGCATGGCCCGCAACATCGCGCGGGCCGCGGTGTCCGACGCGGCCGCCCGCGCGCGGGAGCGGGCCCCCGCACGGTGACGCGCCCCGTGACGCGCGCCGGGGCGAGCGAGCCGGAGGACCCCGGTCACGGCACACGCTCGGCGCATCCGTCGGAGGCCGCTTCCCGGAAGCAGCAGGTGATCCGTCTTCTCGCCACCGGAGCCCCCCATGAACGTCTCGGTCGTCCTGTTCACCTCCGACCTGCGGCTGCACGACCATCCGCCGCTGCGCGCCGCCCTCGACGGTGCGCGCGAGGTGGTCCCGCTGTTCGTGCGGGACCGGGCCGTGGCGGAGGCCGGGTTCGCGGTGCCCAACCGGCTGGCGTTCCTCGCCGACTGCCTCAGCGATCTCGACTCGGGGCTGCGGGAGCGAGGCGGCCGGCTCGTGGTGCGCTCCGGGGACGTGGTGCGGGAGGTCTGCAAGGTGGCCACCGAGGCGGAAGCCGACGAGGTGCATGTGGCGGCCGACGTCAGCGGGTACGCGCGGCGGCGCGAGGAGCGGCTGCGGCGCGCCCTGGAGGCGGAGGGCGTACGCCTGCACGTGCACGACACGGTGGTGGGCGCGGTGGACCCCGGCGCGGTGTCGCCCGCCTCCTCGGACCACTTCGCGGTCTTCACGCCGTACTTCGGCCACTGGTCGCGGCAGCGGCTGCGCGACCCGCTGGCCGCGCCGCGCACCGTGCGGGTGCCGGACGGGATCGGCTCGGAGGAACTCCCGGCGCGTGACGGGCTGTCGGGGCTGTCGCCGGGGCTGGCGGCGGGCGGCGAGACGGAGGGCCGCGCGCGGTTCGCGGACTGGCTGCGGTCGGGCATCGCCACGTACGACGACCGCCACGACGACCTGGCGGGCGACGCGACCTCGCGGCTCTCGCCCCATCTGCACTTCGGCGCCCTCTCCCCCGTCGAGCTGGTCCACCGGGCACGCCGGGTGGGCGGTCCGGGCGCGGAGGCGTTCGTACGGCAGCTGGCGTGGCGGGACTTCCACCGTCAGGTGCTGGCCGCCCGGCCGGCGGCGGCCACCGCGGACTACCGCGCCAAGCACGACGACTGGCGGTCCGCGCCGGAGGAGGTCCGGGCCTGGCGGGAGGGCCGCACCGGCTACCCCGTGGTGGACGCGGCCATGCGTCAGCTCCTCCACGAGGGCTGGATGCACAACCGGGGCCGCCTCCTCGTCGCGAGCTTCCTCACCAAGACCCTGTACGTCGACTGGCGGGTCGGCGCCCGGCACTTCCTGGATCTCCTGGTCGACGGCGACATGGCCAACAACCAGCTCAACTGGCAGTGGATGGCCGGGACCGGCACCGACACCCGCCCCAACCGGATCCTCAACCCGGTCACCCAGGCCAAGCGGTACGACCCGGACGGGGCCTATGTACGGCGCTGGGTACCGGAGTTGGCGGACGTGGCCGGACCGGCCGTGCACGAGCCGTGGAAGCTCCAGGGCCTGGACCGCGCCGCGCTGGACTACCCCGACCCGATCGTCGACCTCGCCGAAGGCCGGGAGCGCTTCCTGCGCGGGCGCACGGGAACGCCGTAACTCCCGCACGACATGGACGGCATGGACGGCATGGACGGCAGGGAAGACCGGGGGCGTCGCGGGTGCCCGGCGGCTCAGGAAACCCGGCCGTACAGGTCGGTGAGCATGTCCACCGCCTCGCCGAGCGCCGACGGGCGGACCATGCCCTCCGAGGGGCGTCCGTGCCAGCCGGGGCCGCCGAGCACGACGACGGGGCGGCGGCGGGCGCCCTTCACGCCCCAGCGCGCGGCGGCGACATGACGGGCCAGGGGCACGCTCGCCGTGGAGCGGGCCTGCGCCCAGAGGACGACGGCGGTCGGCCCCAGCCGGTCGACCGCCGCGACCAGGGCCTCGGCGGGCACGGCGGCCCCGAACATACGGCTGGGCAGGCCGAGTTGACTCAAGGCGGCGTTGAGGGCCTCCAGCGGAAGGGTGTGCTGCTCGCCGGGGACGCAGGCGAGGACCACCGGACCGGGGGCCGCGGTCTCGTGACGGGATCCGGCGGGTGCGGCGCAGCGGCGCAGGACCGTGGAGACGTGCCACGAGAGCAGGTGCTCGACCTCGACGTAGCGGTCCCCGGACGACTCCCACTTGCGGCCCACCGCGTGCAGCGTCGGCACCAGCACCTCCTGCCAGGCGACCGTGACGCCGTACCGCTCGACGACCCCGGCGAGCCGCTCCTCGACGGCCGGCGCGTCAAGCCGTACGGCGGCCCGGGCGAGCCCCCGGCACTCCTGGCGCACATCGGCGGCGGTGGGATCGGCGGCCCCGGCGGCCGAGGCGGTGGGTGCCGAGGACCGCGGCCGTGCGGGGGCGGGCGCCGGTCCACCGCCCTCGGCCACACCGAGGTCTCCGTCGTCCTCCCAGTCGTCGGGGGCTCCTTCTCCCGTGCCCTTCTGCGCCGCGCGCGCCGCCTCCGCGGTCGGCACCCCGGCTGAGGTCAGGCGGCACATCGTCTCGACCATCGCGACGTCCTGCGGGGTCCAGCGCCGGTGCCGCCCGTCGGGGCGGACGGCGGGTCCGATGCCGTAGCGCCGGTCCCAGGAGCGCAGGGTCGTGGGCGACACGCCCAGTCTCCGCGCCACTGCCCCGGTGGTGAGCCCCGCGTCGACGGGGGTTTCGTCCCTGAACAGACCCATACGACGACTATACGATGCAGAAGCGATGCGAGTTGAGGCCGATCTGTCCCGCCTCGCACGATGACGGCATTCCCCACGCATTCCCACCGCATTCCCCACGCCTACGCGAGGAGCCGTCCTCATGAGCCCTGTCCGCACGGGCGCGCCGCCCGCCGCCGCCGACGACGAAGTGGCTCGGGGCCTGGCGGCGGGCGACGAGACATGCCTGGCGGTGGCGTACGAACGCTGGTCGGCGCTGGTGCACGCGCTCGCCCGGCGGAGTCTCGGCGACACAGCGGAGGCGGAGGACGTCACCCAGCAGGTGTTCCTCGGGGTGTGGCGCGGACGGCACGGGTACCGGCCGGACCGGGGCGCGGTCGGCACCTGGATCGTGGGCATCACCCGGCGCAGGATCGCCGACGCCCTCTCCGCGCGGACCCGCAGGGCGGACCTGGCGGCCTCCGCGGGCACCGCGCAGGCGCTCGCCGGGGGCAGTCCGGGCCGCGGCGAGGACTCCGAGGCGGCACTCGACCGCGTACTGATCCGCTCCGAGCTGGCCCGACTGCCCGCGCCGCAGCGGCGGGTCCTCCACCTGGCCTTCTACGAGGACCTCACCCAGACGCAGATCGCGGAACGCACGGGCCTGCCCCTGGGCACGGTCAAGAGCCACACCCGGCGCGGGCTACGACGCCTGCACGGACGCCTGACCGAGAGCGACCGCATGTGACCTGCACCCGACCATCCTCATTCGCTACATGAACGATGCGGATCGGTCCAGCTCGCCCGCATAGTGCTGCATCCGAACCACTCTCCACACCGGAAGTACGGGCTGGGCAGGGTCGAACGGCCGCCCGCCGCGCCCGGTCGACACTCCCGACCGGGTCCGTCCCCGGGGAACGGTCGGCGATCCCCGGGGACGGTTCCCCTCCCCCGCCCCTCACACCGCCCGATCGCGCCTCTCCGCTCTACGACATCTACACATAAAGGAGAAATAAGAGCAGAATGAGCGTACGCGGCCCTTTCCGCACACCCCGTCGGACGCGGTCAGGCTGCCGAGTTCAAAGGAGTCGAGTCATGGCCAACGTCTCACACAGGAGTGACATCACCAGCCACCCTGACGTAACCGAAATGCGGGCCCGGTACGACCGCATGCTCGGTGGTCGCGATGTGGCGCTCGTCGACGGACCGGTGTTCCTGCTCGGTCTGTACTGCGCCGTTTCCCCGTGGATACTCCACTACACGACGAGCCAGCCCTCGCTGGTGCCCCACAACCTGATCGTGGGCATCGCGATCGGTCTGCTGGCCCTCGGCTTCACCGCAGCGCCGGAGAGGATGTACGGACTGAGCTGGGCCATGTGCGCCCTCGGAGTCTGGATGATCATCGCGCCGTGGATCGTGGGCGACAGCCCCGACGCCGGTGTCGTGGTCAACAACATCATCATCGGCGCCCTCGCTCTGGCCCTCGGAATGCTGTGCGCCGGAGCATCGGCGAAGGGCGGCTCCCGCGCCTCCCGTACTCCGCCGATGTAGAACAGAAGACCCGCGAGGGGTACTGACGGCCGATCCGCCCCGGCGGGTCGGCCGTCGCCGTAGGGGGACCCGCGTGGGAGCCACGTGCGGGGGTGGCACGCGTGAGGGTGTCACGCGTGGGCGTGCCCGCGAACGGGGGCCTGCGAACGTGCTGCTCTCCGGCCGATATTCGCTCGCCGGGGGCCCACCCGCGCCCGCACACTGGCGCCCGTGAGTCGAACCGTCAGCGCATGGGTCACCTCGGGTGGCAACTTCCTCGGGGTCACCGGCCCCTTGCCCGTCGATGTCCCCTGGTGGGCCGAGGTCGAGCAGGTCGTCCGGCATCTGGAGCGGGCCCTACAGGTGCCCGTGCTGGTCCTGCGTCTCCTCTCCGTCGTCGGGGGCGAGGGCGGGCGGGACGGCCATGTGACCTACCACGTCGAGGCGTCCGCGCCGCCGAGGCCCGGCGCGCTGGAGCAGCGGCAGGTGGACCGGGCGCTGTGGAGCGGCGACGAGCCCCTCCGGTCGCCGTGGGCACGGGCCGACGGGCTGCGGGAGTTGCTCGACTGGGCCCGGCGGACACTGTCCGACCAGGGGCGGCCGGTGACGGGGCCGGTCGAGCAGCGGAGGACCTGGAACCTGGCGGGGCTGTTCCGGCTGCCCACCGGACGCGGCCCGGTCTGGCTCAAGGCCACCCCTGGTTTCGCCTCCGACGAGGCGACCGTCATCGCCGCGTTCGCCGAGGTCGCCCCGGGGCTCGTCCCCACCGTGCTCGGCGCCGCCGAAGGGCGCGTCCTGCTGGAGCACATCCCCGGCGAGGACTGCTGGAACGCCGATGCCCGCACCGTCGAGGCCGGGGTACGCCGCTTCGTCGCCGCCCAGGCCGCACTGGCCGACAGACGGCCGCACGGACTGCGGGACCGGCGCGACGCGACGCTCGCCGCTCTCGCGCGCCGCCTCCTGGACGGCACCGTCCCCCTGGAGATCAGCGCGCGGGAACGGGACACCGCACGGGAGTTGACGGACCGCTGGGACCTGCTCGCCGCGTGCGGACTGCCCGACACGCTGGTGCACGCCGACTTCCATCCCGGCAACTGGCGCGGCGACGGCGGCCCGCCCGTCGTCGTGGACTTCGCCGACGCCCACTGGGGCAATCCGGTCCTGGACTGTCTGCGCCTGCACGACTATCTCCCCGACGCCGTGCGGGCGACGGCCGTCCGCACCTGGGTGGACGCCTGGCGGTCCCACATGCCCGTGAGCGACCCCGCGCGTGCGCTCGCGCTCGCCGAACCCCTGGCGCATCTGACGTACGCCGTGCGCTACCAGGAGTTCCTGGACGGCATCGAGCCGTCGGAGCGGCCGTACCACGCGGGCGACCCGGCCACAGCGATCCGGCGGGCGGTGCGATGTGCCGCGCGTACGGGCGGTTCGTGAAGAACCTGAAACCGAAACGGAGTGCACTCGCGTTCGAAGGGCACTCGCATGCTGCGGGGGTCACGACGAAGGGGCGGAGAGCAGATGGAGATCGACGGCATCATCAGTGCCATCATCATCGGCATTGTGATCGGTGTCCTGGGACGGCTGGTCGTCCCGGGCCGGCAGCGCATCGGCATCCTGCTGACGATTCTCGTCGGCATCGTCGCCGCGCTCATCGGATCCGCGATCGCCGCGGGGATCGGCGTGGCCGACACCGACGGCGTCGACTGGGTCGAGTGGCTCATCCAGATAGGACTCGCGGCACTGGGCGTCGTGGCACTGGACCGCGCCAAGGCCCGACGCTGAGGCGACGTCGGGCAAGGGCAGCGGAACACGGCGCGACGACACCGGCGGCGCCGGGGCGGCAGCGGCAGGATCGCCGCCCCGGCGCCGCCGCGCGTCACAGCCGCCGGTGCCCCATGCGCCGCAGCGACGGATGCCCGCGTGCCGCCGTAATTCCGTTGTGGCGCGGTCGTTGCCACGGCTAGCGTGCCCCGACTCGGCGGCCCGGGATTCCCCGGTTCGCCGCCCACCCGCC